>NZ_AYJW01000182.1 GCF_000497205.1 Saccharopolyspora rectivirgula DSM 43747 | reverse complement strand
GCGCTCGGCGAGAGCGTGACCGAGGGCACGATCACCCGGTGGCTCAAGAAGGAAGGCGACACCGTCGAGGTCGACGAGCCGCTGCTCGAGGTGTCCACCGACAAGGTCGACACCGAGATCCCCTCTCCCGCCGCCGGCGTGCTGCAGCAGATCATCGCCCAGGAGGACGAGACCGTCGAAGTCGGCGCCACCCTGGCAGTGATCGGCGA
>NZ_AYJW01000181.1 GCF_000497205.1 Saccharopolyspora rectivirgula DSM 43747 | reverse complement strand
TGCTGCTGCGGGGTCAGCAGCTCGCACAACTGCTGCTCGGACTTACCAGCAAGGCTCAGCTCCCCCGGCCGACCCACCTCAGGAGTCGTCCGCTCCACAGGAGGCTGCTCACCACCCGACGCCGGCTCCCCAGCACACCCGGCCACAGCCAGACCAGCCACCGCCGCAACCGCGAGCACTCCGCGCTGAATCCGCCGACTCACCTCGCAAC
>NZ_AYJW01000180.1 GCF_000497205.1 Saccharopolyspora rectivirgula DSM 43747 | reverse complement strand
GCTGGTGTGCTTCTGGTGGTGTGTTGATAATTTGATTCTGCTGCTGGTGGCGGCGTGGTTTCTGGTTTTCCCCGGGAATTGGGGAGGGGGACCCCCCTGAAATGACCGGAAATCGGGTTTGCTAGAGTGGTGGAGTCAGTGAGCGGGGATCGCACTGGATTTCCGGTGTGTTCTTTGAGAACTCAACAGCGGGTTTGTTTGGCTAGTGTTTGTGGC
>NZ_AYJW01000179.1 GCF_000497205.1 Saccharopolyspora rectivirgula DSM 43747 | reverse complement strand
AAGCCGAACCAGATGCCAATGCCAAGCTGCAGTAAAGGTCCCGGGGTCTTTCCGTCCTGCCGCGCGAAACGAGCATCTTTACTCGTAGTGCAATTTCGTCGGGTCCACGGTTGAGACAGTGCCCAAGTCGTTACGCCATTCGTGCAGGTCGGAACTTACCCGACAAGGAATTTCGCTACCTTAGGATGGTTATAGTTACCACCGCCGTTTACTGGCGC
>NZ_AYJW01000178.1 GCF_000497205.1 Saccharopolyspora rectivirgula DSM 43747 | reverse complement strand
GCCCTTGTTCGGCTCCTTGCCACCGGTGAGGTCCTTGACCAGCTCGGTCACCGCCGGCATGCGGGTGGAGCCGCCCACCAGCACCACGTGGTCGATGTCGCCGACCTTGATCCCCGCATCGCGCACCGCGTTGTGGAAGGGTTTGCGGCAGCGCTCCAGCAGGTCGGAGGTGATCCGCTCGAACTCGGCCCGGGTCAGGGTCTCGTCCAGGAACAGCGGGTTCTTGTCGGCGTCCACCGTGA
>NZ_AYJW01000177.1 GCF_000497205.1 Saccharopolyspora rectivirgula DSM 43747 | reverse complement strand
TCACGGTGGACGCCGACAAGAACCCGCTGTTCCTGGACGAGACCCTGACCCGGGCCGAGTTCGAGCGGATCACCTCCGACCTGCTGGAGCGCTGCCGCAAGCCGTTCGAGGCCGTGCTGCGGGACTCCGACACCAAGGTCAGCGACATCGACCACGTGGTGCTGGTGGGCGGCTCCACCCGCATGCCGGCGGTGACCGAGCTGGTCAAGGACCTCACCGGTGGCAAGGAGCCGAACAAGGGC
>NZ_AYJW01000176.1 GCF_000497205.1 Saccharopolyspora rectivirgula DSM 43747 | reverse complement strand
CGCCCAGCCGCCGGTGCCGCCTGGACCGCCGGCTGAGTCGGGGCCGGGTGGTGCGCCGCCTGGGCCGCCTTCGGCGGGTCGGCCGTCGGGGCCACTGGTTGGTGGTCCGGTGCCTCCTGAGCAGCCGGTTCGTTCTGGGCAGTCGGAGCCGGCAGGGGCGGAGGGGCCTGTTGCTGGGCCGGTGTCGCCGCCGGGTGGGGTGCCGGTGCCGCCTCGCGCGCCGGAACCGCCGCCCAGCGCCCAGCCG
>NZ_AYJW01000175.1 GCF_000497205.1 Saccharopolyspora rectivirgula DSM 43747 | reverse complement strand
GCTGGTGTGCTTCTGGTGGTGTGTTGATAATTTGATTCTGCTGCTGGTGGCGGCGTGGTTTCTGGTTTTCCCCGGGAATTGGGGAGGGGGGTCCCCCTGAAATGACCGGAAATCGGGTTTGCTAGAGTGGTGGAGTCAGTGAGCGGGGATCGCATTGGTTTCCGGTGTGTTCTTTGAGAACTCAACAGCGGGTTTGTTTGGCTAGTGTTTGTGGCCCTGATGCTTTCTGGCCCTGTTGTGGGGTTGGGGAG
>NZ_AYJW01000174.1 GCF_000497205.1 Saccharopolyspora rectivirgula DSM 43747 | reverse complement strand
GCAGGTGACCATCGAGTACGCCGGGGATCAGCCGGTGCGGTTGGACACGGTGGTGTTGTCCACCCAGCACGCCGCCGACATCGACCTGGACGGCACGCTGGCTCCGGACATCAAGAAGAACGTGATCGAGCCGGAGCTGGAGCGGGTCGGTCTGGACAGCACGGACATGCGTCTGCTGATCAACCCGACGGGTCGGTTCGTGGTGGGTGGCCCGATGGGTGATGCCGGGTTGACCGGTCGGAAGATCATTGTGGACACCTATGGCGGG
>NZ_AYJW01000173.1 GCF_000497205.1 Saccharopolyspora rectivirgula DSM 43747 | reverse complement strand
TGATCCGCTCGATTTCCTTCTCCCGGCCGATGACCGGATCGAGCTTGCCCTCCCGAGCGCTCTGCGTCAGATTCCGACCGAACTGGTCCAGCACCAGCGAGGACGACGGGGTCCCCTCGCCGCGGCCACCGGCCTCGGCCGGCTCCTTGCCCTGGTAGCCGGACAGGAGCTGCAGCACCTGCTGCCGCACCCGGTTGAGGTCCGCACCGAGCTTGACCAGCACCTGGGCGGCGACGCCCTCGCCTTCGCGGATCAGGCCGAGCAGGAT
>NZ_AYJW01000172.1 GCF_000497205.1 Saccharopolyspora rectivirgula DSM 43747 | reverse complement strand
ATCCTGCTCGGCCTGATCCGCGAAGGCGAGGGCGTCGCCGCCCAGGTGCTGGTCAAGCTCGGTGCGGACCTCAACCGGGTGCGGCAGCAAGTGCTGCAGCTCCTGTCCAGTGCAGAAGTCGAGGAACCGGAGGAAACGACGACTCAAGCACAACCGGCCAATCCTGGCCTTTCCGCGACCTTGGACCAGTTCGGTCGGAATCTGACGCAGAGCGCTCGGGAGGGCAAGCTCGATCCGGTCATCGGCCGGGAGAAGGAAATCGAGCGGATCA
>NZ_AYJW01000171.1 GCF_000497205.1 Saccharopolyspora rectivirgula DSM 43747 | reverse complement strand
GCTCGGCGGGCAGGCCCGGGTGCACGGGGTGGCCGGCACGTGGAAGGACCTCACCGACAGCGTCAACACCATGGCCGCCAACCTGACCAACCAGGTGCGCAACATCGCGCAGGTCACGACCGCGGTCGCTCGCGGTGACCTGTCCAAGAAGATCGATGTGGACGCCAACGGGGAGATCCTGGAGCTGAAGAACACCATCAACACGATGGTCGACCAGCTCTCCGCGTTCGCCGACGAAGTGACCCGGGTGGCGCGGGAGGTGGGCACCGAGG
>NZ_AYJW01000170.1 GCF_000497205.1 Saccharopolyspora rectivirgula DSM 43747 | reverse complement strand
AGTGCTCCCCGCGTATGCGGGGGTGATCCTCGCCGCAGCAGGCGTCCGTCGTCGATGATCGCGTGCTCCCCGCGTATGCGGGGGTGATCCCGATCGGCTGCAGCCAATCGGGCCGCTCATCAAGTGCTCCCCGCGTATGCGGGGGTGATCCCCAGTGAGCACCCAGCACGACACCCAGTACGACGTGCTCCCCGCGTATGCGGGGGTGATCCGGAAGCCGCGGTCCCCGTTGATATAGGTCCACAGTGCTCCCCGCGTATGCGGGGGTGATCCT
>NZ_AYJW01000168.1 GCF_000497205.1 Saccharopolyspora rectivirgula DSM 43747 | reverse complement strand
CCCTGAAGCTGATTCTGTGGAAACTGCGGGATGGACTGCGGATCTCGCCATCGCCCTTGCTCAACAAGGTCGTGTGGAGGAGGCGTTGAAGGCGTCTACTGAGACGGTGGGGATTCGTCGGGAGTTGGCCGAGGCGCGTCCGGATGCTTTCCGTCCTGATCTCGCGGCGTCGTTGACCAACCAGGCCAGCTTCTTGGCTGGTCTTGGTCGTGTGGAGGAGGCGTTGAAGGCGTCTACTGAGGCGGTGGGGTTTTATCGGGAGTTGGCCGAGGCGCGTCCGGATGCTTTCCGTCTT
>NZ_AYJW01000166.1 GCF_000497205.1 Saccharopolyspora rectivirgula DSM 43747 | reverse complement strand
TACCCGGAATGATCCGGGAAATCCGGATCTACCGGATGGTCTACCCGAGGCGCGGGAGTTCTTCTCGCCGGGCGGGGAAGGCGTGAGCTGCTGCGGGGTCGACGTCCTGCGCAGGTGAACGTCGACCCCGCAGCGTTGCTCCGCCGGTGATCACCGCTCTTCGGTGGACGGTTCACCGGCCCGCCCGACCTCTGGTTCGCTGCTGCGGGCCTGGACCACGTGTCCGATGAACAGGTCGTACACCAGTGCGCCCACGACCGCGCCGATGAGCGGGCCGGCTATTGGGATCCAGAAGT
>NZ_AYJW01000165.1 GCF_000497205.1 Saccharopolyspora rectivirgula DSM 43747 | reverse complement strand
TCACCCTCTCAGGCCGGCTACCCGTCGTCGCCTTGGTAGGCCATTACCCCACCAACAAGCTGATAGGCCGCGGGCCCATCCCATACCGCCGGAACTTTCCACACCCCACCATGCGGCAGAATGTCCTATCCGGTATTAGCCCCCGTTTCCAGGGGTTATCCCAGAGTATGGGGCAGATTACCCACGTGTTACTCACCCGTTCGCCACTCATCCACCCCACCACAAGGGCAGAGCTTCAGCGTTCGACTTGCATGTGTTAAGCACGCCGCCAGCGTTCGTCCTGAGCCAGGATCAAACTCTCCA
>NZ_AYJW01000164.1 GCF_000497205.1 Saccharopolyspora rectivirgula DSM 43747 | reverse complement strand
GGGTCCAGATCGAGGGCGAAGGAGTACACGCCGCAGGAGATCAGCGCCCGCGTGCTGATGAAGCTCAAGCGGGACGCCGAGGCCTACCTGGGCGAGGAAGTCACCGACGCGGTCATCACCGTCCCGGCCTACTTCGAGGACGCGCAGCGCCAGGCCACCAAGGAGGCCGGCCAGATCGCCGGGCTGAACGTCCTGCGCATCGTCAACGAGCCCACCGCCGCGGCCCTGGCCTACGGCCTGGACAAGGGCGAGAAGGAGCAGACCATCCTGGTCTTCGACCTCGGTGGCGGTACCTTCGACGTCTCC
>NZ_AYJW01000163.1 GCF_000497205.1 Saccharopolyspora rectivirgula DSM 43747 | reverse complement strand
GGAAAACCGGAGATGTCGTAGGAAGCAGCCGTCTCCGGGAACGGCTCACCGAGCTCGTCCTTGAAGTCGGCCAACGACTTGGGCACCGCAGCAACCGTGACGCCGAACCTGACCTCCGAACCAGAGTTGTAGAGGAAACCGCAGTTCGGGTAGTCGATGTCGAAATCGGGATCCCCGGCATCCGCACCCGTGGAGGTGTGCACGCCCAGCTGGTCTTGCTGCTGCGGGGTCAGCAGCTCGCACAACTGCTGCTCGGACTTACCAGCAAGGCTCAGCTCCCCCGGCCGACCCACCTCAGGAGTCGTCCGCTCCACAGGAGGCTGCTCA
>NZ_AYJW01000162.1 GCF_000497205.1 Saccharopolyspora rectivirgula DSM 43747 | reverse complement strand
GGAAAACCGGAGATGTCGTAGGAAGCAGCCGTCTCCGGGAACGGCTCACCGAGCTCGTCCTTGAAGTCGGCCAACGACTTGGGCACCGCGAGGATCGTGATGTCGAAACTGGGATCAACCCCGGGACTGGAGAGGAAACCGCAGTTCGGGTAGTCGAGTTCGAGCTCGGGGTCTTCGATGTCCCCGGTCTCGGGGACGTACACCTCCAGCTGGTCCTGCTGCTGCGGGGTCAGCAGCTCGCACAACTGCTGCTCGGACTTACCAGCAAGGCTCAGCTCCCCCGGCCGACCCACCTCAGGAGTCGTCCGCTCCACAGGAGGCTGCTCA
>NZ_AYJW01000161.1 GCF_000497205.1 Saccharopolyspora rectivirgula DSM 43747 | reverse complement strand
GCACGATCATCGCCCCGTCGGAGTTCGTCGGGGCCATCATGGAGCTCTGCCAGTCGCGCCGCGGCGGTGGGCTCGTTGATGATGCGCAGGACGTTCAGCCCGGCGATCTGGCAGTCCTCGAAGTAGGCCGGGACGGTGATGACCGCGTCGGTGACTTCCTCGCCCAGGTAGGCCTCGGCGTCCCGCTTGAGCTTCATCAGCACGCGGGCGCTGATCTCCTGCGGCGTGTACTCCTTGTCGTCGATCTTCTTCTTCCAGTCGGTGCCCATGTGGCGCTTGACCGACCGGATGGTGCGGTCGACGTTGGTGACCGCCTGGTTCTTAGCGGGCTG
>NZ_AYJW01000160.1 GCF_000497205.1 Saccharopolyspora rectivirgula DSM 43747 | reverse complement strand
GGAGACGTCGAAGGTACCGCCACCGAGGTCGAAGACCAGGATGGTCTGCTCCTTCTCGCCCTTGTCCAGGCCGTAGGCCAGGGCCGCGGCGGTGGGCTCGTTGATGATGCGCAGGACGTTCAGCCCGGCGATCTGGCCGGCCTCCTTGGTGGTCTGCCGTTGGGAGTCGTCGAAGTAGGCCGGGACGGTGATGACCGCGTCGGTGACTTCCTCGCCCAGGTAGGCCTCGGCGTCCCGCTTGAGCTTCATCAGCACGCGGGCGCTGATCTCCTGCGGCGTGTACTCCGTCGCGGGATGCCGTGGGTGTTCAGGATGATGTCCACCGGCGTGCCGTCC
>NZ_AYJW01000159.1 GCF_000497205.1 Saccharopolyspora rectivirgula DSM 43747 | reverse complement strand
CACCGAGATCCCCTCTCCCGCCGCCGGCGTGCTGCAGCAGATCATCGCCCAGGAGGACGAGACCGTCGAAGTCGGCGCCACCCTGGCAGTGATCGGCGACAGCGCCGAAGCTCCTGCGCCCGCTGAGCAGCCGCAGCCCGAGCAGCAGGAACAGGCCGCGGCCCAGCCGGAGCCGGCCGCGCAGCCCGAAGCCGCCCCGCAGCCGACGGCTTCCGGCAGCGGCGAGGGCACCGAGATCACCATGCCGGCGCTCGGCGAGAGCGTGACCGAGGGCACGATCACCCGGTGGCTCAAGAAGGAAGGCGACACCGTCGAGGTCGACGAGCCGCTGCTCGAGGT
>NZ_AYJW01000158.1 GCF_000497205.1 Saccharopolyspora rectivirgula DSM 43747 | reverse complement strand
GAGCCGCTCCGGTAGGCGAATCCACTAGCAAGTGATCGGTGGCGGGTGGGAGCGCACCCGCCACCGATGGGTCACTTGTTCTCTTCTTTCCGCTCGGCGGCCAGGTCCCTGCCGTCGTCGGTGGCCGCCAAGCCCTTGACGACCTCGTACCCGAACTTCTCCGCTCCGAAGTGCGGGCCCATGTCGATGAACTTGTCGGGGCGCAGGTCGCCGCTGGCGAACGGCTTGTACTCCGCTCCGCCTTTCTTGAGCCCCTCCCAAGCGTCCTTGAGCCGGGTTGACTTTTCCGTGTCGGTGGTGGCGTTGTCGTTGGTTTGATTTGTTTTGGTCTCGGTGGGTGTGTCGGTGGTGGCGT
>NZ_AYJW01000157.1 GCF_000497205.1 Saccharopolyspora rectivirgula DSM 43747 | reverse complement strand
GCGACATCGACCACGTGGTGCTGGTGGGCGGCTCCACCCGCATGCCGGCGGTGACCGAGCTGGTCAAGGACCTCACCGGTGGCAAGGAGCCGAACAAGGGCGTCAACCCGGACGAGGTCGTGGCCGTGGGCGCCAGCCTGCAGGCCGGTGTGCTGCGGGGTGAGGTCAAGGACGTCCTGCTGCTGGACGTCACGCCGCTGTCGTTGGGCATCGAGACCAAGGGCGGCATCATGACCAAGCTCATCGAGCGCAACACCACGATCCCGACCAAGCGCTCGGAGACCTTCACCACCGCCGAGGACAACCAGCCGTCGGTGCAGATCCAGGTCTACCAGGGTGAGCGCGAGATCGCGGCGCACAACAAG
>NZ_AYJW01000156.1 GCF_000497205.1 Saccharopolyspora rectivirgula DSM 43747 | reverse complement strand
GCTCGGCGGGCAGGCCCGGGTGCACGGGGTGGCCGGCACGTGGAAGGACCTCACCGACAGCGTCAACACCATGGCCGCCAACCTGACCAACCAGGTGCGCAACATCGCCACGGTGGCCACCGCCGTCGCCGAAGGCGATCTGTCCAAGAAGATCACGGTGGAAGCCAGCGGTGAAGTGGAAGCGCTCACCGAAACGATCAACGGAATGGTGGACACGCTGCGCACCTTCGCCGAGCAGGTCACGTTGGTGGCGCGGGAGGTGGGCACCGAGGGCAAGCTCGGCGGGCAGGCCCGGGTGCACGGGGTGGCCGGCACGTGGAAGGACCTCACCGACAGCGTCAACACCATGGCCGCCAACCTGACCAACCAGGTGCG
>NZ_AYJW01000155.1 GCF_000497205.1 Saccharopolyspora rectivirgula DSM 43747 | reverse complement strand
GGCCCTGGCCTACGGCCTGGACAAGGGCGAGAAGGAGCAGACCATCCTGGTCTTCGACCTCGGTGGCGGTACCTTCGACGTCTCCCTGCTGGAGATCGGCGAAGGCGTCGTCGAGGTGCGCGCCACCAGCGGTGACAACCACCTGGGTGGCGACGACTGGGACGAGCGGATCGTCGAGTGGCTGGTCGACAAGTTCAAGACCGCGCACGGCATCGACCTGACCAAGGACCGCATGGCCATGCAGCGGATCAAGGAAGCCGCTGAGAAGGCCAAGATCGAGCTGTCCAGCTCGTCCACCGCGAACATCAACCTGCCCTACATCACGGTGGACGCCGACAAGAACCCGCTGTTCCTGGACGAGACCCTGACCCGGGCCGAGTTCGAGCGGATCACCTCCGACCTGCTGGA
>NZ_AYJW01000154.1 GCF_000497205.1 Saccharopolyspora rectivirgula DSM 43747 | reverse complement strand
TCCAGCAGGTCGGAGGTGATCCGCTCGAACTCGGCCCGGGTCAGGGTCTCGTCCAGGAACAGCGGGTTCTTGTCGGCGTCCACCGTGATGTAGGGCAGGTTGATGCTGGTCTGCGAAGCGGACGACAGCTCGATCTTGGCCTTCTCAGCGGCTTCCTTGATCCGCTGCATGGCCATGCGGTCCTTGGTCAGGTCGATGCCGTGCGAAGCCTTGAACTTGTCGACCAGCCACTCGACGATCCGCTCGTCCCAGTCGTCGCCACCCAGGTGGGTGTCGCCAGACGTCGCTCGGACTTCCACCAGCCCCTCGCCGACCTCCAGCAGGGAGACGTCGAAGGTACCGCCACCGAGGTCGAAGACCAGGATGGTCTGCTCCTTCTCGCCCTTGTCCAGGCCGTAGGCCAGGGCC
>NZ_AYJW01000153.1 GCF_000497205.1 Saccharopolyspora rectivirgula DSM 43747 | reverse complement strand
TGTTCAGCGTGGTGAACCCGTCGGTCGGGGTAGTCGGCGTAGCGGCGCGGCATGCCCTCGTTGCCCAGCCAGTGCTGCACCAGGAACGTGGTGTGGAACCCGATGAAGGTCAGCCAGAAGTGCAGCTTGCCCAGCCGCTCGTCCATCATCCGGCCGGTCATCTTCGGGAACCAGAAGTACACCCCGGCGAAAACGGCGAACACGATGGTGCCGAACAGCACGTAGTGGAAGTGCGCCACCACGAAGTACGTGTCGTGGACGTGGAAGTCCAGCGGCGGGGAAGCCAGGATGATCCCGGTCAGGCCGCCCAGCAGGAAGGTCACCAGGAAGCCGAAGCTGAACAGCATCGGCGACTCGAAGGTGATCTGGCCCTTCCACATGGTGCCGATCCAGTTGAAGAACTTGATC
>NZ_AYJW01000152.1 GCF_000497205.1 Saccharopolyspora rectivirgula DSM 43747 | reverse complement strand
AGACGTGTGCTCTTCCGATCTCGTCTCCTCCTCGGTGAGCTTGAACACCGGGATCCCGGTCCAGTTCGCCAACACCTCAGCGATCTGCTCGTCATCGACCTCCGCCACGACGTCCAGATCGCCGGCCTTCCACTGCTTCTCCCGCTCTTCCTTCTGGGCGAGGAGCTGCTTCTCCTCGTCCCGCAAGCGGGCAGCGCGTTCGAAGTCCTGCGCGTCGATGGCGGATTCCTTCTCCCGCCGCGCTTCGGCGATCTTCTCGTCGAACTCCCGGAGGTCCGGCGGAGCGGTCATGCGGCGGATGCGCATGCGGGCGCCGGCCTCGTCGATGAGGTCGATGGCCTTGTCCGGCAGGTAGCGGTCGTTGATGTAGCGGTCGGCCAACGTCGCCGCGGCCACCAACGCCGAATCGGTGATCGACA
>NZ_AYJW01000151.1 GCF_000497205.1 Saccharopolyspora rectivirgula DSM 43747 | reverse complement strand
CCGGCTCCCCAGCACACCCGGCCACAGCCAGACCAGCCACCGCCGCAACCGCGAGCACTCCGCGCTGAATCCGCCGACTCACCTCGCAACCCGCACGCACTTGTCCAGCACGACCACGGCGTTGTGCATCGACTCCGCACCGCAGCCCCGGTCGATGTCCGTCATCTGCCGACCTCATCCTTGCGCCTGCAAGGTCGCCACCACGGCCTGCGCCGACTGCTTCGCCATCGAGCACATCTGCTCATTGGTCATGCTGCCGGTGCCCTCCGCGTTCCCCAGGAGGACGTCGAGGGTCTCCCCCTCAGCTACGTCCACGAGCACATGACAACCGAGCGCTTCCAAACCCGCGCCGGGCTGCATCTGCTCCGCGGGAAAACCGGAGATGTCGTAGGAAGCAGCCGTCTCCGGGAACGGCTCACCGAGCTCGTCCTTGAAGTCG
>NZ_AYJW01000150.1 GCF_000497205.1 Saccharopolyspora rectivirgula DSM 43747 | reverse complement strand
TTTCGCTCCTCAGCGTCAGGAACGGCCCAGCAAGCTGCCTTCGCCATCGGTGTTCCTCCTGATATCTGCGCATTTCACCGCTACACCAGGAATTCCGCTTGCCTCTACCGTCCTCTAGTCCGCCCGTATCGACTGCGTTTCCGCAGTTGAGCTGCGGTCTTTCACAGCCGACGCGACGGACCGCCTACGAGCCCTTTACGCCCAGTAAATCCGGACAACGCTCGCGCCCTACGTATTACCGCGGCTGCTGGCACGTAGTTAGCCGGCGCTTCTTCCCCACCTACCGTCACCCGAAGGCTTCGTCGGTGGTGAAAGGGGTTTACAACCCGAAGGCCTTCATCCCCCACGCGGCGTCGCTGCGTCAGGCTTTCGCCCATTGCGCAAGATTCCCCACTGCTGCCTCCCGTAGGAGTCTGGGCCGTGTCTCAGTCCCAGTGTGGCCG
>NZ_AYJW01000149.1 GCF_000497205.1 Saccharopolyspora rectivirgula DSM 43747 | reverse complement strand
CGAGATGCCGAGGATGAACGCCCCGATGGAGGACACCACGTTGAGCGTGGAACCCGTCTGTCGGCAGGTAGTCGGCGTAGCGGCGCGGCATGCCCTCGTTGCCCAGCCAGTGCTGCACCAGGAACGTGGTGTGGAACCCGATGAAGGTCAGCCAGAAGTGCAGCTTGGCCAGCCGCTCGTCCATCATCCGGCCGGTCATCTTCGGGAACCAGAAGTAGATGCCGGCGAACGTGGCGAACACGATGGTGCCGTAGAGCACGTAGTGGAAGTGCGCCACCACGAAGTAGGTGTCCGACACGTGGAAGTCCAGCGGCGGGGAAGCCAGCAGGACGCCGGTCAGACCACCGAAGAGGAAGGTCACCAGGAAGCCGAAGCTGAACAGCATCGGCGACTCGAAGGTGATCTGGCCCTTCCACATGGTGCCGATCCAGTTGAAGAACTTGAT
>NZ_AYJW01000148.1 GCF_000497205.1 Saccharopolyspora rectivirgula DSM 43747 | reverse complement strand
AAGTCGTTACGCCATTCGTGCAGGTCGGAACTTACCCGACAAGGAATTTCGCTACCTTAGGATGGTTATAGTTACCACCGCCGTTTACTGGCGCTTAGGTTTAGAGCTTCACGGCCGAAGCCGCTAACCCCTCCCCTTAACGTTCCAGCACCGGGCAGGCGTCAGTCCATATACTTCGCCTTTCGGCTTCGCATGGACCTGTGTTTTTAGTAAACAGTCGCTTGGGCCTGGCCTCTGCGGCCGGACAGTGCTTCCACCGCGAAGGGTGTACACACCACCCGGCCCCCCTTCTCCCAAAGTTACGGGGGCAATTTGCCGAATTCCTTAACCGTGGTTCACCCGTCCGCCTCGGTATTCTCTACCTGACCACCTGTGTCGGTTTCGGGTACGGACCGTGCAGACACTCGCTAGAGGCTTTTCTCGGCAGCATGGGATCACCCACTTCGCC
>NZ_AYJW01000147.1 GCF_000497205.1 Saccharopolyspora rectivirgula DSM 43747 | reverse complement strand
TCAACCCGACGGGTCGGTTCGTGGTGGGTGGCCCGATGGGTGATGCCGGGTTGACCGGTCGGAAGATCATTGTGGACACCTATGGCGGGATGGCGCGTCACGGTGGGGGGGCGTTTTCGGGGAAGGACCCGTCGAAGGTGGACCGGTCGGCGGCGTATGCGATGCGGTGGGTGGCCAAGAACGCGGTGGCTGCGGGGTTGGCCAGCCGGATTGAGGTGCAGGTGGCGTATGCGATTGGCAAGGCTGCGCCGGTGGGTCTGTTCGTGGAGACCTTTGGCACCGAGAATGTGGATCCGGTGAAGATCCAGGCGGCGATCAACGAGGTGTTCGATCTGCGGCCGGCGGCGATCATTCGGGATATGGATCTGTTGCGGCCGATTTATTCGGCGACGGCGGCGTATGGTCATTTCGGTCGGTCGGATGTGGATCTGCCGTGGGAGCGCACGGATCGGGCGGAGGCGTTGAAGAACGCCGCCGGCCTGTGACCGGACGA
>NZ_AYJW01000146.1 GCF_000497205.1 Saccharopolyspora rectivirgula DSM 43747 | reverse complement strand
CCGACCGGCTGACCGGTCTGCTCGCTGACGGTCTTGATCTTGACCATCTTCTGACCGATCGTCTGACCGGTGGTACCCCGGCGATACGCCGAGTTCCAAATCGTGAAAGCAGCACCGCCGCCCAGCATTATCAAGTAGCCCACAACCCAAATGCCTGCCGCGGTCGCGACAGCACCGCTGCTCCCACCGCTGGCGATCAAAGCCGTCAGCAAGCCGAAAACGATCGAGACCACGAGGACGCCGACGAAGACTATCCCGCCATCGACGAGACGCCCCAAGAACCGTGTGCCCCACGAGGCCAACTCACCCGCCGGGTGGTACCCCGGCGGGTGAGCCCCACCAGCGGGGGCACCGTACTGCGGAACTGGCTGACCAGGTTGCTGCGGCATGGGCTGGCCGGGCTGCTGCGGCGCAGGCGGGCCTGGCTGCTGGGGAAACCCGCCCGACGGCTGGCCGAAGGACTGCGGCCCGGACGGAGGACCGTAGGGGTTCGTCACGAATGCTCCCTCTTCAAAACGTCCCGAAGTGATGGCACTTTTACGCCAAGTGGACAAACCTCGGGGAACC
>NZ_AYJW01000145.1 GCF_000497205.1 Saccharopolyspora rectivirgula DSM 43747 | reverse complement strand
AACCGCAGGTTGTTCACCAGTGAGTCCGTGACCGAGGGGCATCCGGACAAGATCTGCGATGCGATCAGTGACTCGATCCTGGATGCGATGCTGGCCCAGGATCCGCGGTCGCGGGTGGCGGTGGAGACGTTGGTGACCACCGGGCAGGTGCACGTGGCCGGCGAGGTCACCACCGAGGCGTATGTTGACATCCCGACGATCGTGCGGGAGAAGGTCCTCGAGATCGGGTACGACTCCTCGGCCAAGGGCTTCGACGGCAACTCCTGCGGTGTGAACGTGGCCATTGGTCAGCAGTCGCCGGACATCGCTCAGGGCGTGGACACCGCGCACGAGTCCCGGGTCGAGGGCGTGATCGATGAGATCGCCAAGCAGGGTGCCGGTGACCAGGGGTTGATGTTCGGGTATGCCTGCACCGACACCGATGAGTTGATGCCGTTGCCGATCGCGTTGGCGCATCGGTTGTCGCGGCGGTTGACCCGGGTGCGCAAGGACGGGGTGCTGCCGTATTTGCGGCCGGACGGCAAGACGCAGGTGACCATCGAGTACGCCGGGGATCAGCCGGTGCGGTTGGACACGGTGGTGTTGTCCACCCAGCACGCCGCCGACATCGACCTGGA
>NZ_AYJW01000144.1 GCF_000497205.1 Saccharopolyspora rectivirgula DSM 43747 | reverse complement strand
GACCAGTGAGCTATTACGCACTCTTTCAAGGATGGCTGCTTCTAAGCCAACCTCCTGGCTGTCTGCGCGGTTTCACATCCTTTCCCACTAAGCGCGCATTTGGGGACCTTAGCCGGCGATCTGGGCTGTTTCCCTCTCGACGATGAAGCTTGTCCCCCATCGTCTCACTGCCACGCTCGAACTCAGGCGTATTCGGAGTTTGGCTGATCTCAGTAACCCGGGAAGGGCCCATTAACCAACCAGTAGCTCTACCCCGCCTGAGCAACACGTGACGCTGCACCTAAATGCATTTCGGGGAGAACCAGCTATCACGGAGTTTGATTGGCCTTTCACCCCTACCCACAGCTCATCCCCCAGGTTTTCAACCCTGGTGGGTTCGGGCCTCCACGCGGTCTTACCCGCGCTTCACCCTGGCCATGGGTAGATCACCCCGCTTCGGGTCTGGAGCATGCGACTCGACGCCCTGTTCAGACTCGCTTTCGCTCCGGCTACCCCTCGACGGGTTAACCTCGCCACACACCCCAACTCGCAGGCTCATTCTTCAAAAGGCACGCCATCACCCGAAGGCTCTGACGGTTTGTAGGCACACGGTTTCAGGGACTCTTTCACTCCCCTCCCGGGGTACTTTTCACCTTTCCCTCACGGTACTCATGCACTATCGGTCACCAGG
>NZ_AYJW01000143.1 GCF_000497205.1 Saccharopolyspora rectivirgula DSM 43747 | reverse complement strand
GGTATTCTCTACCTGACCACCTGTGTCGGTTTCGGGTACGGACCGTGCAGACACTCGCTAGAGGCTTTTCTCGGCAGCATGGGATCACCCACTTCGCCGCTTAGGCTCGGCATCAGGTCTCAGGAACGTGGTGCGCGGATTTGCCTACGCACCGCCCTACACCCTTGCCCCGGGACAACCATCGCCCGGGTTGGGCTACCCTTCTGCGTCACCCCATCGCTCGGCTACTGGCGGACGGGGTCCCACGCGACGCGGCCCGGAACGAATTCCAGACCACGCCGGGCAGTTAGCGCATCCGCGGTCGCCGTGAGCGCATCTGCACGGGTACGGGAATATCAACCCGTTGCCCATCGGCTACGCCTGTCGGCCTCGCCTTAGGATCCGACTCACCCAGGGCGGAACGACCTTCCCCTGGAACCCTTGGTCATTCGGCGGAGGAGGTTCTCACTCCTCTTTCACTACTCATGCCTGCATTCTCACTCGAACGGGCTCCACGATTGGTTTGCACCACCGCTTCAATGCCCGCTCGACGCTCCCCTACCCACTGCGAAACGCAGTGCCGCGGCTTCGGTAGCGCGCTTGAGCCCCGCTACATTGTCGGCGCAAAACCACTCGACCAGTGAGCTATTACGCACTCTTTCAAGGATGGCTGCTTCTAAGCCAACCTCCTGGCTGTCTGCGCGGTTTCACATCCTTTCCCACTAAGCGC
>NZ_AYJW01000142.1 GCF_000497205.1 Saccharopolyspora rectivirgula DSM 43747 | reverse complement strand
GGATGCGCATGCGGGCGCCGGCCTCGTCGATGAGGTCGATGGCCTTGTCCGGCAGGTAGCGGTCGTTGATGTAGCGGTCGGCCAACGTCGCCGCGGCCACCAACGCCGAATCGGTGATCGACACCCGGTGGTGGGCCTCGTAGCGGTCGCGGAGCCCCTTGAGGATCTCCACGGTGTGCTCCAGCGAGGGCTCACCGACCTGGATGGGCTGGAACCGGCGCTCCAGGGCCGGGTCCTTCTCCACGTACTTGCGGTACTCCTCCAGCGTGGTGGCCCCGATGGTCTGCAGCTCCCCGCGCGCCAGCATCGGCTTGAGAATGCTGGCCGCGTCGATGGCGCCCTCGGCCGCCCCCGCACCCACCAGGGTGTGGATCTCGTCGATGAACAGGATGATGTCCCCGCGGGTCTTGATCTCCTTGAGGACCTTCTTCAGCCGCTCTTCGAAGTCACCGCGGTAACGCGACCCGGCCACCAGCGAGCCCAGGTCCAGGGTGTAGAGCTGCTTGTCCTTGAGGGTCTCGGGCACCTCCGCCTTGACGATCTTCTGCGCCAGGCCCTCGACCACGGCGGTCTTGCCGACCCCGGCCTCACCGATGAGCACCGGGTTGTTCTTGGTGCGCCGCGAGAGCACCTGCATGATCCGCTCGATTTCCTTCTCCCGGCCGATGACCGGATCGAGCTTGCCCTCCCGAGCGCTCTGCGTCAGATTCCGACCGAACTGGTCCA
>NZ_AYJW01000141.1 GCF_000497205.1 Saccharopolyspora rectivirgula DSM 43747 | reverse complement strand
ACTCTTTCACTCCCCTCCCGGGGTACTTTTCACCTTTCCCTCACGGTACTCATGCACTATCGGTCACCAGGGAGTGTTTAGGCTTACCAGGTGGTCCTGGCGGATTCACACGGAATTCCACGGGTACCGTGCTACTCGGGATCCCACCCGGAAGTTCGGGTCGTTTTCGCCTACGGGAGTGTCCCCCTCTTCGCTGGTGCGTTCCAGCACCTTCGGCTAACGACACGGAACTTCCCGTCGGGATGGCAGTCCCGACTGGGTGGTCCCACTACCCCGAACACGCAACGCCTGCCAGCTATTGACACGTGCTCGGTTTAGCCGTGTTCCCGTTTCGCTCGCCACTACTCCGGGAATCGCTTTTGCTTTCTCTTCCTGCGGGTACTGAGATGTTTCACTTCCCCGCGTTCCCCCCGACTGCCCTATGTGTTCAGGCAGCGGTGACCGGACTTCCCTCCGGCCGGGTTTCCCCATTCGGAGATCCTGGGATCACAGCTCGGCTGGCAGCTCCCCCAGGCTTATCGCAGCCTCCCACGTCCTTCATCGGCTCCTGGTGCCGAGGCATCCACCGTGTGCCTGTAAAGCTTGTCCACAGAAGATGCTCGCGACGTCCACTGTGCAGTTCTCAAGGTTCGGCAGAGAGCAGTCCAGGTAGGACATTGCTCCCCTCAGAGCCCAACAGCGTGCTGGCTGCCCGCCAGAGCGAAACCCTGGCGGCGCCGCGCTCGTCCGCGCGCGATTCGTGCTGTTTTCGTTCTGAGTTCGGGAAAAACTCCCTAGAAAGGAGGTGATCCAGCCGCACCTTCCGGTACGGCTACCTTGTTACGACTTCGTCACAATCGCCAGTCCCACCTTCGACCACTCCC
>NZ_AYJW01000140.1 GCF_000497205.1 Saccharopolyspora rectivirgula DSM 43747 | reverse complement strand
AGAGCGTGTCTCGTTTGGATCTTGATCGGTGTTCAGGGCAAGATCATCGTCTGTGGTTGATGCGTTGTCACAGCGGTTGGTTCCCGACGAGCTCTGGGAGCTGGTCGAGCCGCTGATTCCACAGGCTGGAGAGCGCCCGCAGGGTGGTGGGCGGGCACCGGCGGATGCACGCAAGGTGTTCACCGCGATCGTGTATGTGCTCACCAGCGGGTGTGCCTGGCGGTGGTTACCGCCGTCGTTCGGGGTGAAAGTGCCCACCGCGCATCGATGGTTTCTGCGATGGACCGAGGCCGGATTGTGGGCCCGGATCCACCGGGGGGTGCTCGACGAGCTGGGCAGTCAAGGGCTGATCGACTGGTCCCGGGCCGTGGTGGATGCCGCCGCGGTGCGGGCGAAAAGGGGGGCGCTATGACCGGACCGAATCCGGTCGACCGAGGCAAGCCGGGCTCGAAGCTGCATGTGCTCACCGACCGGGGCGGACTGCCCCTGGCCACCGGCATTTCCGCGGCCACCACCCCGGACGGGTTCGCTGTCAAGCCCTTGGTGGGCGCCATCCCCGCGATCCGGTCCCGCCGCGGACCTCGCCGCCGCAAGCCCGGCAAGCTGCACGGCGACAAGGCATACAACAGTGCCGAACGCCGAGTCTGGTTGCAGCGACGGGGAATTGTGCCCCGCCTGGCTCGCATCGGCATCGAGACCAGCCAGAAACTGGGCCGCCACCGCTGGGTCGTCGAACGCAGCATCGCCTGGCTGGCCGGTTACCGACGCCTGACCATCCGCTACGAACGCCGCGCCGATGCCTTCAAAGGCTTCCTCGCCCTCGCCGCCGCACTGACCTGCTTCAAGAAGCTCAAACAAGCCAAGTGAGACACGCTCTAA
>NZ_AYJW01000139.1 GCF_000497205.1 Saccharopolyspora rectivirgula DSM 43747 | reverse complement strand
TGGAAGCAGCAGCCATCGAAGCCGCGGCCCGGGTCGGCGAGATCGGTGGTGACGCCGAAGAGCGGGCGGCCGAGTACATCAAGGCCAACATCACCAAGCCGGTCGTCGGCTACGTCGCCGGCTTCACCGCCCCCGAGGGCAAGACCATGGGGCACGCCGGCGCGATCGTCTCCGGTTCGTCCGGTACCGCGCAGGCGAAGAAGGAAGCCTTGGAGGCGGCCGGTGTCCAGGTCGGCAAGACGCCGAGCGAGACCGCGCAGCTGATGCGCAAGATCATCCAGGGCTGAGTGCGGCGAGCACCGAGCAATCCGTCGGGGCCGGATCCCATTGCGGGACCGGCCCCGATGCTTCCTGCCCGGAAGCTCGCACCCGCCCTTGGCGGAACAGCGGGGAGATCGGATACCTTCGGCCGCGTTGGTGTCCACATTCACCACGACAAGGAGTTCGGCACAGCATGTCCGCGCCACATCCAGCACCGCAGCGGGAAACCCCCGGGCGGTTATCGGGCAAGCTCGATCGCAACCACGTCCTGCTGCTGGTGGCGGCAATCGCCGGCCCACTGGCCTACCTGGTCGGCATCACCAACCACGCGCTCTCCGGACTGGCCGGTTTCGCGCTCGTCACGGCCGGTGCGCTCGCCGGGCTGCGGTTCCTGCCCAAGGCACCCGACACGACCTTCGCCGCCGCCCCGCTGGCCGGTTATGCCGTGCTCGCCCTGGTCCGCCACCTGGTCAACGGGGGAGGCGGACTCGCCTACCTGCTGCTGGTGCTGGCCGTCCTGCAAACGGCCGCCCTCGTCGTGCTGCTGCTCGTCGAAGCCGGCGTGGTGAACCTCCCGGGCGGACGGTCGCAGCCGCCGCAGCCGCGCCAGACCGCGTCCCCGGCACCGCCGCCCGCGGCTCCCTACGGGCGTCCCGGCCCGCTGGGGCAGGCCCCGCCGTGGCAGCAGCCGCCCGCGGACGCGCCGGGCTTCG
>NZ_AYJW01000138.1 GCF_000497205.1 Saccharopolyspora rectivirgula DSM 43747 | reverse complement strand
TAAACGGTGGAAGGGTGCACGTGCCGCCCTTCCATGAGGCAGAACATCTCCCGGGTGACCCGGCTGACCTGCAGCGCTTCTTTGTAGATGGCGCCTTCGAACGGGTTGAACGCGCGCATGATGTCGCCGATCGTGCGATAGCCGTGCACCCCGCCGTTGGGCGCTTCGGTGCTGTCGGCTCGCTGCAGCAGGCTCGGGTTGGTCTCCCGGACCATGGCTTCGCAGAAGTCGACGAACACCAGGTTGTCCTGGAAGATGGTGTGGTCGAACATGTACTCGGCTGCTTCGCCGAGGTTGACTATCGCTTCGGCCAGCGGCGGGGGCTTGACCCCGTAAGCCATCTGCTGTGCGTAGTTCGAGCAGACCGTGTGGTTGTCCCCGCAAATCCCGCAGATCCGGCTGGTGATGAACCCGGCGTCACGAGGGTCTTTTCCCTTCATGAAGACCGAATAGCCGCGGAAGAGTGAGGAAGTGCTGTGGCACTCGGCAACCTGCTGATTGGCGAAGTCTATTTTGGTGTAGATACCGAGATTTCCGACGATCCGGGTGATCGGATCCCAGGACATCTCGACCAGCTTCGACTGGTCTTTTTCAATTCCGGCCTCAGCGGCCATCTCTCTCCTCCCTCACCCTTCGTCCACATCAGCTGTTTGATCACGGTCGCCAGCGGGGTTCATATCCCGTGGTGAGCTCAGTTTCGTTGTGCCGCCACTTCGGTTCTTGGTTGACGACCTTGTTGGTGATGCCGCGAAGTCGCCGGATGAACGCCCCGTACGGTTTGTTGATCGTGGAAGACAGCTTGCCCCCGGGTGGTTCGTCCATGAACGGCATGAACATGTCCGGGAATCCGGGCATGGTGCAGGCAATGCAGATGCCGCCGACGTTCGGGCATCCCCCGACTCCGGACATCCATCCGCGTTTGGGCACGTTGCAGTTCACCACCGGACCCCAGCAACCGATCTTGACCTGGCACTTGGGCGAGTTGTAGTCGTAGGCGAAATCGGCTTGCTCGTAGTAGGAGCCGCGGCTGC
>NZ_AYJW01000137.1 GCF_000497205.1 Saccharopolyspora rectivirgula DSM 43747 | reverse complement strand
CCGGCGATCTGGACGTCGTGGCGGAGGTCGATGACGAGCAGATCGCTGAGGTGTTGGCGAACTGGACCGGGATCCCGGTGTTCAAGCTCACCGAGGAGGAGACGACTCGGCTGCTGCGCATGGAGCAGGAGCTGCACAAGCGGATCATCGGTCAGGAGGATGCGGTCAAGGCCGTGTCGCAGGCGATTCGCCGCACGCGGGCGGGGTTGAAGGACCCCAAGCGCCCGTCGGGTTCGTTCATCTTCGCCGGCCCGTCGGGGGTGGGCAAGACCGAGCTGTCCAAGGCGTTGGCCGAGTTCTTGTTCGGCGATGAGGACGCGCTGATCCAAATCGACATGGGTGAGTTCCACGACCGCTACACCGCGTCGCGGTTGTTCGGGGCTCCGCCCGGGTATGTCGGTTACGAAGAGGGTGGGCAGCTGACCGAGAAGGTGCGGCGCAAGCCGTTCTCGGTGGTGCTGTTCGACGAGATCGAAAAGGCGCACCAGGAGATCTACAACACCTTGTTGCAGGTGTTGGAGGACGGGCGGCTCACCGATGGGCAGGGTCGCACGGTCGACTTCAAGAACACGGTGCTGATCTTCACCTCCAACTTGGGCACCCAGGACATTTCCAAGGCCGTGGGGTTGGGCTTTTCCTCGGGCCAGGACACCCAGTCCGGCTATGAGCGGATGAAGTCCAAGGTGCACGAGGAGATGAAGAAGCACTTCCGACCGGAGTTTTTGAACCGCATCGATGACATCATCGTGTTCCACCAGCTGACCGAGGACGAGATCGTGCAGATGGTGGATCTGTTGGCCGGTCGGGTGGAAAAGGCGCTCAAGAGCAAGGACATGGCGCTGGAGTTGACCGCCAAGGCCAAGAAGTTGTTGGCCAAGCGCGGGTTCGATCCGGTGCTGGGGGCGCGGCCGTTGCGGCGCACCATTCAGCGCGAGATCGAGGACAAGCTGTCGGAGAAGATCCTGTTCGGCGAGGTCGAGCCGGGCCAGATCGTCATCGTCGATGTCGACAACTGGGACGGCGAAGGCCCCGACGACCAGGCGGTGTTCACCTTCCGCGGCGAACC
>NZ_AYJW01000136.1 GCF_000497205.1 Saccharopolyspora rectivirgula DSM 43747 | reverse complement strand
CCCCACCACAAGGGCAGAGCTTCAGCGTTCGACTTGCATGTGTTAAGCACGCCGCCAGCGTTCGTCCTGAGCCAGGATCAAACTCTCCAACAATGCCTGAATTCAACCCCAGCAAAACAAACACACACACCACAAGGCATGCGCATTCGCTTCACTCAAAGAAACCACCAACACTCCCCAACCCCACAACAGGGCCAGAAAGCATCAGGGCCACAAACACTAGCCAAACAAACCCGCTGTTGAGTTCTCAAAGAACACACCGGAAATCCAGTGCGATCCCCGCTCACTGACTCCACCACTCTAGCAAACCCGAAATTCGGCTCTCACAGGGGGGTATCCCCGAAAACCGGCGGAGAAACCAAAAACTTCAGGCCCACCAACCAGCGGTAGATCAATTGTCAATTGGATCTTACCAGAAGAACTTCCACCTCTGGCAGCCGCTCCATCTTACCTGGTTCGCTTCGCGGTGTCAACCGCGCGCCCCAGGCCGGTGTGCGCTCCACGAGCTCTCGCTCCGGGCGCTCCCTCTCGCCGTCCTCGCCAGGCTCTTGCGTCCTGTTCCGTCCGGCTTCCCGTGCGGCGATGTACAAGTTACGCACACTCAACGTGAATGTCAAATCGCCTGTTCAGCGGCTTGCGTAACCCCTCTGGTCCAATCCACGGATTCACTCGCGCGGTCGCAACCAAAGCTGCACGGTGCTCGCTCCTCCAGTCGCTTTGATTGCCTCTAGCAGGGCAAACGCTTCTACGGAACGCTCCCGGCCCACCGGCACCAAGTCGTACCCCCAGGCATCGAACTCCTGAAGCGCCGCCGCGGGATCATCACCCAAACGGCCTATCGCATCTGGTGTGAACGTGCACACAACCGATGGCCGGTCGCGGAGCAGCAACTCGCTCAAACCGCCGAGCACCCGATGCACGCACGCACCAGCGTCCACGCGCACCACGGACAGCTTGCGGTCGCGCAGCCGCTCCTGCTCCGCCAGCACCCGGTCCAGCCGCCGACCCCGCAGCACGGCACCTTCCGCACCGGGAACCACCGGCTCCACCGAGATCCCTCCCTCTTCCG
>NZ_AYJW01000135.1 GCF_000497205.1 Saccharopolyspora rectivirgula DSM 43747 | reverse complement strand
CGGGCTGCTGTGGAAACCCACCTGACGGCTGCCCGAAGGACTGCGGACCGGACGGAGGACCGTAGGGGTTCGTCACGAATGCTCCCTCTTCAACACGAACCAGCAGAATGCTTCCATCGGTCGGCGCGACACCGACCGGCACCAGCGCACCCTCAGCCGAGTGGTCTTCGATGTCCATTGGAGACCATTTGGCGAATTCGCGCTGCGAGCCAGAGCATTATCACTGGTCATGTCCGGCCGACGGCGGGAACCCGGGCTTTGCGAACAACCAGCGGATGTGGAGTGTCCTCAGTGGAGCACACTGGGCTGGTCGTCCACACGCACCCCCACGATCCGCACGATCTCGTCCGTCCAGGTCTGCCGCTTCTCGTCCCACAACGGCGCCAACACCGCAGGCCGACCCGTCGAACTCGTGGCAGATCTCCCGCAGGAACACGCGTTGCCGAAGCCGAGCGGTGACCGGTGCTTTCCGTAGGCACGCCGAGCTCCGAACTCGAGGAGCGGCGCGACTGGACGCCACGACCACGACGAGCGCCAAGACGAGGGGCGCACCAGCGCAACACCACCGCTCCTGGCGCCGACGACAAACCGCTCAGCACACCGACGATGATCGCCACGAGGGTGCCGGACAACAGCGGGCACCTCAGACATCGACGAGCTCCCGGGAACCGCGTGCTCCACGAGCGCCCGACGGCTCCGCGGCTCGAGCGGAGGACCTCAGGGCGTGCCCCCTGCAACGCGAACCACCAGCACAGGACCAGCGCGAAGCAACCGGGTGGCCTCCACTGGAGACCACCCGGCGAACTCGCACCACGATCAGAGCACCATCACTGGCCGTACCCAGGCGGTGGGGGAAACCCGGGCTGTTGGGGATAACCGGGTTGTTGCGGGTACCCGGGCTGCCCATATCCGACCTGGGGCACACCGGGCTGCTCGTTCACCCGCACCACCACGGTCCGCATGATCTTGTCCGCCCAGGTCTGCCGCTTCTCGTCCCACAACGGCGCCAAGAAACCGACGTAGCAAGCAAGGGCGTCGAGCGTGTGGCACAGCACCCGCAGGAAGGCGTTGCCGAAACCGACCGGCTGACCGGTCTGCTCGCTGACGGTCTTGATCTTGACCATCTTCTGACCGATCGTCTGACCGGTGGTACCC
>NZ_AYJW01000134.1 GCF_000497205.1 Saccharopolyspora rectivirgula DSM 43747 | reverse complement strand
CGTCCGATGCCGTGCCAGGTCAGGCCGGCGCGGCGCAGCGTGTCCGGATCCAGCAGGTTGCGCCCGTCGACCACCACCGGCTGGGCCATCACCTGCGCGATGTGCTCCCAATCCAACGACCGGTACTGCGGCCACTCGGTCAACACCACCAACCCGGCCGCGTCCTTGGCCACCTGGTAGGGATCCTCCACCACCTGCACCCCCTCGGGCAGCAACGGCTCATCCCCACCCACGACCGGATCATGGGCCACCAACTCCGCCCCCGCCTCGACCAACAACCGCGCCACCGCCACCGCCGGCGACTGCCGCACATCCCCGGTACCGGCCTTGAACGCCAACCCCAACACCCCCAACCGACGCCCGGCCACCGACCCCCCGCAGGCCGCCACCACCTTGGCCACCACCCGCTGCCGCTGCCACGCATTGGCCTGCACCGCCGCCTGCAACAGCGAAAACTCACACCCCACCGACTCGGCCACCCGCAACAACGCCGCAGCGTCCTTGGGCAAGCACGAACCACCCCACCCCGGGCCCGGCTGCAAAAACGCCTGCCCGATCCGCCGGTCATACCCCATGCCCTCGGTCACCGCCGCAATATCGGCCCCCACCAACTCGCACAACTCCGCCACCGCGTTGACATACGACAACTTCACGGCCAAAAAGCAATTCGCCGCGTACTTGACCATCTCCGCACTCGCAGCATCGGTGAGCACCGTCGGCGCCCCCAACCGCGCGTACAACCCCGCCACCCGCTCAGCCGCATCCGGCGAATCCGACCCCACCACGATCCGATCCGGCCGCAGGAAATCAGCCACCGCCGAGCCCTCCCGCAAAAACTCCGGATTGCTCACCACCGCCACATCCGAACGCCCCAACCACACCCGCACCCGCGCCGCCGTGCCCACCGGCACCGTCGACTTCAACACCACCACGCACCCGGCCGGCAACACCGACCCCACCTCGGCCACCACCGCCCGCACCGCCGCCACATCAGCCTGCCCATCCGCCCCCATCGGCGTGGGCACGCACACGAACACCACCTCCGCATCGGCCACCGCCGCAGCCGAACCCACCACGAACGACAACCGCCCCGCCGCCAACCCCTCGGCCACCAACTCCGCCAACCCCGGCTCGGCCAACCGCACCCGACCCCGCGACAACTCCGCCACCTTGCCCGCATCCACATCGCTGCACACCACCCGATGCCCCAGCGACGCCAAGCACGCCCCCGTCGTCAACCCCACATACCCCGTGCCCACCACAACGATCCGCCGCGCGAAC
>NZ_AYJW01000133.1 GCF_000497205.1 Saccharopolyspora rectivirgula DSM 43747 | reverse complement strand
CGCAGTTGTTCTTTGATGTCGTCCAGGTCGAACCGGGCTTGGCCGCCGGCTGTAACCAGAGCCGGCTTAATCCAACCGTTCTGAACCCAGCGCGCGATCGTGCTGCGGGAGACCCCGAGTTCTCGGGCCAGCTCGCTGCTTGCGATTAGTCGGGTTCGCATGCTCCAAGCGTGTATAAGTCCGATGCATCTGTCGCTGCCGATGAGACAGATAAAACTGTGTAAACCAATAGAACAGATGCGACATCTTGCGGCGGCTCTGGGGGAGGGGATGACCGCGTGCATTATTGGATGCCCGTCATCGAGGAACGGGGAGTCAGGCATGCGTTTCGCGGGCATCGATGGGACGGCCAGTCCCGCGACAAAACCGTGTGTGGACTGAACGTGCCGATGGTCAAACCCAGTCAGATGGACTGGATCACGTTCCCTACGTGCATGACGTGCTGGAAGATCCTCGCCCAGGAAAGTCAGGACTAGGAATCAAAGCAGTATCGGGTGAATGTAGTTCGCCGTACGGAGTGGGCAAACCCCTCTCCTCGGTCCGAGGACTAAGGAGAGGGGTGTCTTATCGATCAGATCTGGCCGACATAGAACACGGTGTTCTGCGCGAAGAAGTTCGGCTTCACGCTCAGCCGAGATTCTCCCTGCTCCTGGGGGATCTCGTAGACCGCGGTGAACGTCACCGAGCCTCCGGGTGGGAGCTCGGAGTTGGGGAACAGATCGCCAGCGAAGGGGTTCTGCTCGACGATCCTGCCGTTGTGCTGGGCGGTGAGCGTCACCTCCATGGAGTTGTACGTGCGCTCTCCCTGGTTGGCCACCGTGATGTCGAACTGAACGAACCGGTTGCCTTCCTCAGGGGCCAGGAACGGGTTCTCCTCCTTATATGGAGATGGCTTCGAGACGGTAATGACCTCGCCGCCGCTCCACCGGTGGGTGGCTCCGAACCCTAGGCGGGTGACATCCTCCCCGGAATTGTGGGCGGGGGCATCTTCAGGAGCGTCTGCGGGCTGCTCTGAGTCCTCGGCGACTGCTGTCTCCGAGAGGGCTTCATCGAAAGCTTCATCAAACGCCTTCGCCATCTGCGCCTGGATCACCACGGTGATCGCTACCGCCAGGATGCAGAGGGTGCTGCCGATGCCGGCGATGATCTTCCTTCGTCGCGGGCTGTCCGACCGAGTCCAGTGGTGCGACATTTCTTGCGGGTTCACTGCTTCCTCCTCTGGAAAGGGAGGTCTTCGGTCCTTCCCCCGTGCCAGGGAAGCGGTCGATCCGCAGCCCGATCCGAGGACTGCCGCGCGGCCCCGGCTGCCGAGGCTGTTCCGGGGCGGACCCAGGAGCGTGCCACGATGACCTCATGACTCGGACCCTGTGGTTGACCGGTGATGCCGACGCCGACCAGCTGCTCGCTGAGGACCCGCTGGCGCTGTTGATCGGGATGCTGCTGGACCAGCAGA
>NZ_AYJW01000132.1 GCF_000497205.1 Saccharopolyspora rectivirgula DSM 43747 | reverse complement strand
GGTCAACGCGGACTGGCGCTACCTCAACCGCGATGTGCACGGCCAGTACGACGCGATCATCTGCTTGGGCAACTCGTTCACCCATCTGTTCTCGGAGCGGGACCGCCGCAAGGCGCTGGCCGAGTTCTACGCCATGCTCAAGCACGACGGCGTGCTGATCATTGACCAGCGCAATTACGACTCAATTCTGGACAACGGCTACAGCACCAAGCACACGTACTACTACTGCGGTGAGGAAGTGACCGCTGAGCCGGAGTACGTGGACGACGGTCTGGCCCGCTTCAAATACACCTTCCCGGACAAGAGCGAGTACTACCTCAACATGTATCCGCTGCGGAAGAACTACATGCGGCGGTTGCTCCGGGAAGTCGGCTTCCAGCGGATCGACACCTACGGCGATTTCCAAGAAACCTATTCCGACTCGGAGCCGGACTTCTTCATTCACGTTTGCGAGAAGAAGTACATTCCGGACGAGGAGTTGACCGAAGCTTACTCCAGTGCGGTGAACGTCGCCCGCGACTACTACAACTCCGAAGACGCCGACAATTTCTACTTCCACGTCTGGGGCGGGAACGACATTCACATCGGCCTCTACAACACCCCGGACGAAGACATCGCCACCGCGTCGCGGCGCACCGTCGAGCGGATGGCGAGCAAGGTCGAAATCACTCCGGAAACCAAGGTGCTGGACATCGGTTCCGGATACGGCGGTGCCGCCCGCTACCTGGCCAAGACCTACGGTTGCCAGGTGACCTGCCTGAACCTCAGCGAGGTCGAGAACAAGCGGAACCGCGAATTCAACAAGGAACAGGGCCTGGACCACTTGATCGAGGTCAAGGACGGCTCGTTCGAGGACATGCCGTTCCAGGACAACGCCTTCGACGTCGTCTGGTCCCAGGACGCGATCCTGCACAGCGGTGACCGGGTGCGCGTGATGGAAGAAGTGGCTCGCGTGCTCAAGCCGACCGGGTCCTTCGTGTTCACCGACCCGATGGCCGCCGACACCGCCAAGATGTCGGATCTGGGGCCGATCCTGGAGCGGATCAACCTGGACACCATGGGCTCTCCCGGCTTCTACCGCCGCGAGCTGGCCCGGTTGGGGCTGCAGAACTTCGAGTTCGAAGAGCTCACCGAGCACCTGCCGGTCCACTACGGCCGAGTGCTGGAAGTTCTCGAAGAGCGGGAAACTGAGCTGGCCGACAAGATCAGCGACACCTATCGGACGAAGATGAAGACCGGCCTGAAGAACTGGGTCGAAGGGGGTAAGGCCGGCAACTTGGCATGGGGCATCATCCACGCCCGGGCCTGAACGCGATCGACGGTAAGCAAGGATCTGAAGCTGGCACCAGCTTGGAGGTAAGGAGCAGTCGTGAGTGAGATCAACCGCAGGTTGTTCACCAGTGAGTCCGTGACCGAGGGGCATCCGGACAAGATCTGCGATGCGATCAGTGACTCGATCCTGGATGCGATGCTGGCCCAGGATC
>NZ_AYJW01000131.1 GCF_000497205.1 Saccharopolyspora rectivirgula DSM 43747 | reverse complement strand
ACGCCTGCGGATCGTGGTCGAGCAGGTTGTGCCCCGCCCCCACGTGCGTGCGCAGCGAGGTGACCAGTTCCTCGCGGATCGCGTCCAGCGGCGGGGTGGTGACCTGCGCGAAGAGCTGGATGAAGTAGTCGAACAGCTGGCGGCGTTGAACGATCGGCCGCGCCAGCTGTTCGACTACTTCATCCAGCTCTTCGCGCAGGTCACCAACCCGCCGCTGGACGCGATCCGCGAGGAACTGGTCACCTCGCTGCGCACGCACGTGGGGGCGGGGCACAACCTGCTCGACCACGATCCGCAGGCGTGCCGCCAGCTGGTGCTCCCGTTCCCGGTGCTGACCGACGAGGAGCTGGCCAGGGTGCTGCACCTCGACGGCGAGAAGCACCCGGAGTTCAAGCCCGCTGTTCTGCAGGCGACCTACCGGGCCGCCGGCGGCGGTGAAGCGCTGCGCCACCGCCTGGAGGAGCTCTGCGCCGAAGCTTCGGCCGCGGTCGACAACGGAGCGCACATCCTGGTCCTGTCCGACCGCAGCACCGACTCCTCGCGGGCCCCGATCCCGTCGCTGCTGGCCACCGGAGCTGTGCACCACCACCTGGTGCGGGAGAAGAAGCGCACCCAGGTGGGGCTGATCGTCGAAGCCGGCGATGCCCGCGAAGTGCACCACATCGCGCTGCTCCTCGGCTACGGTGCCGCGGCTGTCAACCCGTACCTGGCGATCAGCACGGTGCGGGAGATGGTCCGCAACGGCACCATCCAGGGGGTGGACGAGCAGACCGCCGTCAGCAACCTGGTCAAGGCGCTGGGCAAGGGTGTGCGCAAGACCATGTCCAAGATGGGCGTGTCCACTGTGTCCTCCTACACCGGCGCCCAGATCTTCGAGGCGATCGGCCTCGGGGAAGAAGTCATCGAGCAGTGCTTCACCGGAACGACCTCCCGGATCGGTGGCGTCGGATTCGACGTGCTGGCCGAGGAAGTCGGCGCTCGGCACCGCCGGGCTTACCCGGCGGACGGGGTCACCGCGCCGCACCGCACCCTGGCGACCGGGGGCGAGTACCAGTGGCGGCGGGAAGGTGAACCGCACCTGTTCAACCCGACCACGGTGTTCAAGCTCCAGCACTCCACCCGGGCGGGTCGCTACGACATCTTCAAGGAGTACACCCGGGCGGTCGACGAGCAGTCGAAGCAGCTGATGACGCTGCGCGGGCTGTTCAAATTCCGCACCGGAGAGCGCAAGCCGGTTCCGATCGAGGAAGTCGAGCCGGTTTCGGAGATCGTCAAGCGGTTCGCCACCGGCGCCATCTCCTACGGGTCGATCTCCCAGGAGATGCACGAGGTGCTGGCCATCGCCATGAACCGGCTGGGCGGCAAGTCCAACACCGGGGAAGGCGGGGAGGACCCGGAGCGGTTCACCCCGGACGAGAACGGTGATTCCCGTCGATCGGCCATCAAGCAGGTCGCTTCCGGTCGGTTCGGGGTGACCAGCGAATACCTGGTCAACGCCGACGACATCCAGATCAAGATGGCCCAGGGCGCCAAGCCCGGGGAAGGCGGCCAGCTGCCCGGGCACAAGGTCTACCCGTGG
>NZ_AYJW01000130.1 GCF_000497205.1 Saccharopolyspora rectivirgula DSM 43747 | reverse complement strand
AGCTCTTCCAGCACGCTTGACCGGCACCGGGCCGTGCCGCCGGTCGGCCGCCGCGGCACGGCCCGGCGGTGCGCTGCGGTCAGCCGATTGCCAGGACCCCGCTGAGCGCAGCTGCTCTGGGAACGCGGAAGCCCCGAGCCGGGTTTCCGGCGCGGCCCCCGCTGCGGTGCCGCGTCGCTGCCGAGGCCACCTGCCCGCCGAGGCGGGCAGCGGAGCCGCGGGTCCCGTCGCATGGGGGTGACCAGGAAACGCGCGTCGGGGAAATCCCGGATGTTCCGGTGGTCGGCGCCGCGTAACTTCGGCAGCGAATCCACGACCAGGGGGCTGTGATGCGGACAGGACTCGCGGTGGTCGGCGCCGCTTTGCTGTTGTTCATGGGGGCTGTGCTGACGCTGGGGCCGTTCGGCGATCCGGAGGAGCGCAGCACCGAAGTCACCGGCATCTCCCGGGTGGAGATCAGCGGTGCGAGCGGGAACGTGCAGGTGCGCTACCGGCCCGGCGACACCGGTGTGGTGCACGAGAAGGTGAGCCGGAACCGGTGGTGGTCGCACGATTCGCAGGTGCACCACCGGGTGGAGAACGGGACCTTGGTGCTGGACGCCAACTGCGGGTGGCGCTGCCAGGTCGACTACGAGGTGACGTTGCCGGCGGAGGTTCCGGTGACCGGGGACCTCGGCTCCGGTGACCTGCGGGTCTCGGGCATGCGGTCGGTGCAGGCCGACGTCAAGTCCGGATCGGTGGAGCTCGAGGACATCAGCGGTCGCGTGGAGGTGCGCGCCAGTTCGGGGGACATCCGGCTGGCGGACGTCCAGGGCGACGTCGTCGTGCGGACCGGGAGCGGGGAGATCTCCGGGAGCGACCTGCGCGGTCGGCAGCTGACCGCGGAGAGCGGCTCGGGCGACGTCGAGCTGGCCGCCTCGGAGGCGGAATCGGTGCGGGTCGAGACCGGCAGCGGGGACATCGAGCTGACCGTGCCGCCCGGTGCGTACGCGGTGAAGTCGCGCACCGGCAGCGGGGAGGAGGAGATCGAGGTCCCCGTGGACCCCAACGCCCGGCAGGAGCTGCTCCTGTCCACCGGGAGCGGTTCGATCCGGGTGGACAACTGGGAGGACTGATCCGGGCCGCGTCGACCGGGCGTGGTCTTCGACCTGGTCGCCTTGTGCGCTGCGCGGGAACAACTAAGCCCTCCGCCGCGTTGCACTGGCAGAAACTTTGAGCGCATCGCGCTCAACCATTTGACGGTGGCGGTGCGCAGTGTGTAAAACGTTGAGTGAGGAAGGCTCAAGGGGCTGTCCGGCCCTGGGCGAATAGGCGATTAGGTCTGGAGGAACTGTTTATGGGGCGAGCGGTCGGTATCGACCTGGGGACGACCAACTCGGTCATTTCCGTCCTGGAGGGCGGCGAACCGACGGTGATCGCCAACTCCGAGGGCTCTCGGACCACGCCGTCCATCGTGGCCTTCGCGAAGAACGGCGAAGTCCTCACCGGTCAGCCCGCTAAGAACCAGGCGGTCACCAACGTCGACCGCACCATCCGGTCGGTCAAGCGCCACATGGGCACCGACTGGAAGAAGAAGATCGACGACAA
>NZ_AYJW01000129.1 GCF_000497205.1 Saccharopolyspora rectivirgula DSM 43747 | reverse complement strand
GCGCTGGCCCGCTTGCGCTGGCGCGGTCGCGGCGTGGTGTTCACCGGGCTGCTGATGGTGATGGCGGTGCCGCCGGTGGTGCTGCTGAACCTGGCCGAACTGCCGGACCGGGAGCACGTGGTGCACAGCCACGAGTCCGTGGTCCGCCGCCAGCTGGTCTTCGGCTACACCGAGGAGGAGCTGTCCCGGATCCTGGCGCCGATGGCCCAGCAGGGGGGCGAACCGCTGGGGTCGATGGGCTCCGACACCCCGGTGGCCGCGCTGTCGCAGCGTCCCCGGCTGCTCTACGACTACTTCGTCCAGCAGTTCGCGCAGGTGACCAATCCGCCGTTGGACGCGATCCGGGAGGAGATCGTCACCTCGGTGGCCCGGGTGATGGGACCGGAGCAGAACTTGCTGGAGCCCACCCCGGCGTCCTGCCGGCAGATCGTGCTGCCGCGCCCGGTCATCGACAGCAACGAACTGGCCAAGCTGATCCACATCAACGACGACGGCGACCTGCCCGGGTTCTCCTCCACGGTGCTCTCCGGTTTGTTCGATGTGGACGGTGGCGGTGAAGCGTTGGCCGAGGCCCTCGACCGGGTGTGCCGGGAGGCTTCGGAGGCCGTCGCGGACGGGGCCAGGGGGCTGGTGCTGTCCGACCGGGACTCCGACCACTTGATGGCTCCGATCCCGTCGCTGCTGCTGGTGTCGGCCGTGCACCACCACCTGGTGCGGACCAAGGAGCGGTTGCGGGTGGCGCTGGTGGTGGAGAGCGGGGACGCCCGCGAGGTGCACCACATCGCGGCGCTGCTGGGGTACGGGGCGGCTGCGGTGAACCCGTACCTGGCTTTCGAGACCATTGAGGACATGATCGCAACCGGTGAGATCACCGGGATCCAGCCTGAGGAGGCGATCAACAACTACATCCAGTCGCTCGTCAAGGGCGTGCTGAAGGTGATGTCCAAAATGGGCATCTCCACTGTGAGCGCTTACACCGCGGCCCAAGCCTTCGAGGCAGTCGGCTTGTCCCGGGAACTGGTGGACCGGTACTTCTGCGGCACGCCGTCGAAGATCAGCGGGGTCGGGCTGGACGTGCTGGCCGAAGAAGTCGCGAAGCGGCACCGTCGCGCCCACCCGGACAACCCGACCGAACTGGTGCACCGCAAGCTCGAGGTCGGCGGCGAGTACGCCTTCCGCCGGGAAGGGGAGCTGCACCTGTTCACCCCGGAGACGGTGTTCTTGCTGCAGCACTCCACGAAGACCGGCCGCTACGACATCTACCGGCGCTACACCGCCGAGGTGGACCGGCTGTCCCGCGAGGGCGGCACCTTGCGCGGGATGTTCGAGCTGGACAGCGGGCGGGAGCCGGTCGACATCGACGAGGTGGAGCCCGCTTCGGAGATCATGAAGCGGTTCTGCACCGGGGCGATGAGCTACGGCGCGATCTCCGCGGAAGCGCACGAAACCCTGGCGCAGGCGATGAACATCATCGGCGGCAAGTCGAACTCCGGGGAAGGCGGGGAGGACGTCGACCGGTTGCACGACCCCCACCGCCGGTCCGCGGTCAAGCAGGTCGCTTCCGGTCGGTTCGGGGTGACCAGCGAATACCTGGTCAACGCCGACGACATCCAGATCAAGATGGCCCAGGGCGCCAAGCCCGGGGAAGGCGGCCAGCTGCCCGGGCACAAGGTCTACCCGTGG
>NZ_AYJW01000128.1 GCF_000497205.1 Saccharopolyspora rectivirgula DSM 43747 | reverse complement strand
CCGACCGGCTGACCGGTCTGCTCGCTGACGGTCTTGATCTTGACCATCTTCTGACCGATCGTCTGACCGGTGGTACCCCGGCGATACGCCAGGTTCCAGATCATGAAGGCGGTATAGAGGAGCGGACCGACGACGTAGGCCACCACCTCGACGAGTACGCCGGCTGCACTACCGCTGCTAGCGCCACCGGTCAAGAAAATGCCCAGGAAAGTGAAAATGAACATCACGATGGTGTAGGCGATGTTGGGCAGCCCGACATCGACGAGATAGCCCAGGAACCGCGTGCCCCACGAGGCCAACTCACCCGCCGGGTGGTACCCCGGCGGGTAAGCCCCACCAGCGGGGGCACCGTACTGCGGAACCGGCTGTCCGGGCTGCTGCGGCAGCGCAGGCGCGCCGGGCTGCTGCGGGAACCCGCCCGACGGTTGACCGAAGGACTGCGGCCCGGACGGAGGATAGGGACTCGTCACGAATGCTCCCTCTTCAACACGAACCAGCACAACGCTCTCACCGATCGGAGCGGCACCGACCGGAACCAACGCGGACCGGCCGGGTGATCTCCAGCCTCCGCTGAAAACCACCCGGCGAAACTCACGCCGCGAGCCAGAGCATTATCACTGGCCGTACCCGGGCGGCTGCGGGAACCCGGGCTGCTGCGGATGTCCAGATTGGAACGAACCGGGCTGGGAGTCCACACGCACCACCACGGTGCGCACGATCTTGTCCGCCCAGGTCTGCCGCTTCTCGTCCCACAACGGCGCCAAGTAGCCGACGCCGCAGGCCAACCCGTCGAGTCCATGGCAAAGATCGCGCAAGAACGCGTTGCCGAAACCGATCGGCTGACCGGTCTCCTCGCTGACGGTCTTGATCTTGACCATCTTCTGACCGATCGTCTGGCCTTTGGTCCCCCGGCGGTATGCCGAGTTCCAGATCTGGAAACCGGCGAGACCGAACACGGCGAGCACCACGAACACCAGGATGAGGATCACGCCGGCAGCGATACCGCCGCCACTTCCGGAGCTGAAGAGCAAGCCGCTCAGCACACCGATGATGAGCGCCACGAGGGTGTAGACGACGACGGGCACCCCGACATCGACGAGGTACCCCAGCACCCGCGTGCCCCACGGGGCCAGCTCACCCGCCGGGTGATGACCGGGCGGGTATCCCCCCGCGAGGGCTCCGTGCTGCGGAACCGGCTGGCCGGGCTGCTGCGGCGCAGGGAACCCGGGCTGCTGCGGAAATCCGCCCGACGGCTGGCCGAAGGACTGCGGCCCGGACGGAGGATAGGGACTCGTCACGAATGTTCCCCTTCAACGCGAACCAGCGAAACGATCGATGACCCCGGTGGTCAACCAGCACCTGTCGGCACCGGCGCGAACCAACCGGGTGGTCTCCGCTGGAGACCACCTACCCCGCGTTGCGAATCAGAGCACCATCACTGGCCGTACCCAGGCGGTGGGGGAAACCCGGGCTGCTGCGGCTGGCCAGGCTGCGGCTGCGGATACCCGGCCTGCTGCTGCGGGTATCCGGGCTGGCCGTATCCGGCCTGGGGCGCACCGGGCTGGTCGTCCGCGCGCACCACCACGGTCTGCATGATCTTGTCCGCCCAGGTCTGCCGCTTCTCGTCCCACAATGGCGCCAAGAAACCGACGTAGCAAGCAAGGCTGTCGAGCGCGTGGCAGAGCTCCCGCAGGAACGCGTTGCCGAAACCGACCGGCTGACCGGTCTGCTCGCTGACGGTCTTGATCTTGACCATCTTCTGACCGATCGTCTGACCGGTGGTACCC
>NZ_AYJW01000127.1 GCF_000497205.1 Saccharopolyspora rectivirgula DSM 43747 | reverse complement strand
TCAACCCGGCGCCGTGCTCGCCCGGCAGGAACAGGTTCCACAGGCCGCGCTTGCGCGCTTCCTTCTTGAGCTCCTCGACGATCGGCGGGTGACCGTAGGGGTCGTCCGTGGTGGCCAGCCACTCGGCCAGCTTCGCCTCGGCCGGGTAAACGCATTCGTCCATGAACGCGTTCAGCTCTCGGCGCAGCTCTTCGGTTCGCTCGTCGAAGGCGAAATCCATGTCATCCCTCCTTGAGGGCCGCCAGGCCCCGCGCGACCAGAGGTGCAACCAGTGCACCGACGTGCTCGAATCCCTCACCCACGGTTTGGTTGTGGATGAACCGGTAGTGAATGCCTTCGAGGATCACCGAGATCTTGAAGTACCCGAATGCGATGTACCAGTCCAGAGAGGACAGATCTGCGCCGCTCTTGGCGGAGTACCTGTCGAGCAGCTCGGTGGCCTTCGGGAAGCCGTACTCGGGGCCGACTCCCTTGGCGATCGGGTTCTCCTGGATTCCGTTGAACCCTTCCCAATAGACCACCAGCAGGCCGAGGTCGGTCAGCGGATCGCCGAGGGTCGCCATTTCCCAGTCGAGCACGGCGCTGATGTTCTGGTCCTCGCCGACCAAGACGTTGTCCAGCCGGTAGTCACCGTGGACGATGGCCGCTCGCCGGGTCTGCGGAATCCGCTCGGCCAGTTCTGCGGCCAGCTCCTCGATTCCGGGGATGTCGCGACTGCGGGAGGCCGCCAGCTGCTTGCTCCAGCGGCGGATCTGCCGTTGGAGGAACCCCTCCGGGCGGCCGAAGTCGGCCAGCCCCACCTGCTGCGGGTCGGTGCCGTGCAGCTCGGCGAGCACGTCGATCAGCTGCCAGGAGAGCTGGCGGCGCTGGTCGATGCTCAGCTTCCCGGTCAGCTCCGGTGTCCGGTACACCGTGCCGGGCACGTGCTCCATCACGTAGAAGGGGGCGCCCAGCACGGTTTCGTCCGAGCACAGCGCTATCGTCTCGGGAACCGGCACAGGAGTGCCGGAAAGCGCTGACATGACGCGGAATTCTCGGCCCATGTCGTGAGCGGTGGCCAGCACGTGGCCCAGTGGTGGGCGGCGGACGACCAGTTGCTTGGTGCCGTCGGTGACCCGGTAGGTCAAGTTCGACCGGCCGCCCTGGATGAGCTCGCCGGACAGCGGACCGCTGATCAGACCGGGTTGTTCTCGGGCCAGGTAGTCCCGCAGCTTCTCCAGGTCCAAACCCGGCAGTTCACCGGAGGCGTTCATCCACACTCCTTTGCTTGCGGCGGAACGGCTTGTGCGCGGCCGGTGTTCATCAGCCGGGGGATGAGCCGGCCCAGTTGCTGGCGGGTGGTGTCGTTGTCGGTGTGCAGGACCGCGTGCATTCCCAGGTGTTGGGCCGCTTCGGTGTTGGGGCGACCGTCGTCGACGAAGACCGTTCGCTGCGGCGGGATTCCCAGCCGCTGCAGGGCGAGCTGGTAGATGTCCGGATCGGGTTTGCGCATCCCGACTTCGGCCGAGATGACGGCGAATTCGAACAGGTCGTCCAGCTCGTCCCACGGGTAGTTGTTGCCCCAGCTGTTGGACAGCAGGGCGGTGCGGATCCCGCACGAGCGGAGTTGGCGGACGAGTTCGTGCATGCCCGGATTGCGCCGCATGTGGGAGAACAGCCGTTGCAGCAGTCCCGCTGGTTCCACCGGGCGGCCGTCTTCGGTGCTGAGCTTGTCGGCGAGCAGGACGTTGAACTCCTCAGCGGTCAGCTCGCCGGTTTCCAGTCGGTGAATGGGCGTTCCGCGCGGTGCTCTTCGGGAGAGCCACTCCTTCAGCACGGCGGAGAAGGATTCCGGCACGATCCGTTCTTCGCGGACCCAGGCCTGGATCGCGGTGCGTCCAGGGGTGGTCAGCACCCCGCCGTAGTCGAAGATCACCGCGTCGATCGCGGCGGATGCGGCAACCTCGCTGGAGCCCATGAGCGAACCATACCGACTAGACGGTATGGTGGCT
>NZ_AYJW01000126.1 GCF_000497205.1 Saccharopolyspora rectivirgula DSM 43747 | reverse complement strand
TCAGACGTGTGCTCTTCCGATCTTTTCCTCGCTGGTCAGCAGGGACGGCACCAGTTCGACCAGCTTCAGCACCGGTACCGGGTTGAAGAAGTGCACACCGAGCACCTTGTCGGGCCGACCGGTGGCACCGGCGAGCTGAGCGATCGGGATCGAGGAGGTGTTCGAGGCGAGGATGGCGTCCGGGTCCTCCACCACCTTGTCCAGCTTGGCGAACAGGTCGGCCTTCAGCTTGCCGTCCTCGACGATTGCCTCGATGACGATCTGCCGGTCCTTCAAGTCCTCCACGGCAGTGGTGAAGCGCAGCCGGGAGAGCGCGGCGTCGCGCTCCTCCTCGGTGAGCTTGCCCGCGGACACAGCGCGGTCCAGCGACTTCGCCAACCGCTCCTGCCCCGCCTGGGCCGCCTGCTCGTTGACCTCGCAAACGATCACGTCGAGTCCGGCGCGGGCGCCGACCTCGGCGATGCCGCCACCCATCTGGCCGCCGCCGACCACTCCCAGACGTTCGATCTTCGTCACCACACAGATCCTTCCGATAAAGACTGCACTGCTCGGGGCACCCTCGCTGGCCCGATCATCGCAAAAATTACCGGCTAGTAACCAGTGCGGTGCGCCACTCCAGGCAGCGGAAGGAGTGATTTGGAACCCCGCGAGGCGACGAAGCATTCGGCCGTGCGCGGGGTTCCAGCGCTGCCAGCTGCACTAACCCCCTCCGCCGGCTGGAGCCGGGCGGATGTGCGCTGGCGGTTGAACCCCCAGGTCAATCCTGACCCCCGAAGTATCTTCAGGTTACCGCACGCTCCGTGCACGATCGCATGCGCCCCGGAACAATCCCTCCAGCCGCTCGGCGCGAACCCCGCGAGCGCACAGCGGCCAATTCAACAAAACGAACGAAAAGTACGCATTTCCCGTCGTGCCCGTTCCACCTGGACAGCCTCCGCCCGCTCACCGCAGCTGGCTCAACGCCTGCCGAGCGGCCTCGGTCAACGTGGCCCTCGCCTGCCGATACCCCACTGACACCGGCTGCTTGGAGAGCAGAGCGACGATGTAGCGCTCGGAGTTCTTCGTCGTCCCAGCCGTGTGCAGCGCGATCTTGCCCCCGAAGCAGCACATCCACGCCGACTTCACCGTGTCCCCCGGCTGCGCCGCCAGCCCGAAGTCCTGCTCGAAGCCATCCGCCGCTCGTTCCGGAGCACTGGCCAGGCTGGACATGATGAACTCCCGATCGGCCTCCGGCAGCACGTCGAGGATGTAGGCGAACACGCGAGCCAGATCCCGCGCCGAAACCACCGTCTGCCCCCACATCGCGGGGTCCTCCGGCGGTCTGGTCTCGGCCAGGCCGGCCTGCTCGGCAACACGGACAACGCCGCCCAGCCCGTCGTGCTGGTCCCACAGCACGTTCATCGCTTCGTCATCGCTGGCGCTCAACGCCCTGCGGATCAACTCCCGGTCGACATCGGACAGCGGTTCCCCGCCGTGCGACCGCTGCAGCAAATCCACCGCGACGATCACTTTGACCAACGACGCCGAATACATCGGTGTCGCGGCCGCCTCCCCCTGGGCGAACTCGCCGGTCTGCCGGTCGAGCACCGCCACGGCCACCGTCGTCGACTCCAGGTCAGCCGCCCACCTGTCCACCGCTGCCACCGCCGCGCTCGCGTTCCCCGACACCTCGTCGCGCACCGCGACACCCGTTGCTCCATCCGCGTCGGAAGACGTCGAATGCACGCTCCCGGTACAAGCCGCGGCGAAGGCTAACGCAGCGCCGGCGGCACCAGCGCACCTGACGGACAAAGTCGAATGCCGAGAATTCCTGTTCGAAGCCGATCCATCCATAAGCGTCCCCCCAACAGCCACAAGATCCCCCAGGAAACTTCTGTGGCCGACGCCCTCGTTTGGCTGCTACCCCGCGCCGAACCAGACCAAACCAGCAGCGCAAGGGGACAAGGCGGCAACGGCTACCGCCAGAGAACAACGACTCACCACCAATGGTTCTCCACTCCGAGGAATTCCGTTCGTTGAAAGGAGAAGTCCAAGAGCTCCACGCGATGCCGACAGGAACGGCCCGCTGCTCCGCAGTGAGTTCTCGCGGGAAATCCGCGGCTCCGCACCGAATCCCGACTCCCACTTGCACACCAGTGCAGAAGATGGAAAAAGCGCCGCCGTCCACCACGACGGCGGCGCTGGACAGCTGTGCTCATCAGACCGGCGGATTGGCGCAGCTGGGGTTCAACAGCTTCTGGATTTCCGGACTGTCCAGGTTCTCCTTCGT
>NZ_AYJW01000125.1 GCF_000497205.1 Saccharopolyspora rectivirgula DSM 43747 | reverse complement strand
GTCGGGAACCAACCGCTGTGACAACGCATCAACCACAGACGATGATCTTGCCCTGAACACCGATCAAGATCCAAACGAGACACGCTCTTAGAGTCCCCGAAGGGGTCTGTACGCGTGGACAGCGGTGCTTCGATGTGAGAGTCGGGGGGGCAACCTCAGCTCCAATGGGAGTCAACTGCTGGAAGGATGCACCACTGGTGTGTCCTGTGGTGGTGAACGAGTGGATAGTTCCTGTGGGATGCGGTGATCTTTAGATGCTGATACCCGGATGCCCTCTCCCGGGTACCAGCATCCTTTGCCATCAGCCGACGAGATCGTCGGTTTCTTCCTGCTCTTCTTCACTCTCTTCGAGCTCTTCGAGCAGCTCGACCGGCATGACGTATTGGGAGATTTGCTGAGCGATCTTGAGTGGCCAGGGAAGTGAGACAGAGTAGGCGTAGTGAGGCGCTGCCCAGCGAAGCTCATGGGTGAGTGCGGCCCAGTCTTCGGGAGCATCGCCAGGCTGAATGGCTGCGACGGTGATCTCAAGTGCGCGTGAATTCCACACCGGTGTCTTTGTGCGAGCGTTGACTAGTTCCCCCTTGACCCAGCGCGGAACTAGCTTCGAAGCGTCCTTGACGGCTTTGCGGGCTGCGGGCGGCTTCTCGCCAGTGCTTAGAAAGATCCTGTTATCAGCAACCCAGTAGCCAGGAGAGTGGCCTGCGTTCTTGTCATTATCTGCGTAGGTGTCGGGCACTTCGTCTCGCTCAGGTGTGCGAACTCGAACGTGCCGCAGTCCTGGGTAGCGCGTGATGGGCTGCGGCCGGTGTCCGAACTGAATCATGTCGGGCTTCATCGTGCTATTGCTAAGCGCAGACCAACCCCATCGGAGATTTTGCGCGCAAGTGAGCAGGAGAAGACTTGGGAACTGGCGTGCGACGCTGCGCAACACACCGTCGAAGAAGCGGGTGACCTCTTCGGGAGTGCGTCTCTGGTCAGTCAGCATGTGTCGACGGTTGATTTCGTGTTGTGCGCGGTGGAGTGGCATCCATTTGACATTGGGTGCACAGGCTTTGATCTCCCGGCCTGTGGGGTCGATCAGGACCGCGACAGGGATCTGGCGAGTGATCCCTTCCCAGTTGCGTTGATTCTGTCGGATTAGCCAGAACGCTAGATATGCCGGAGCCGTGGTGATGCTGGTGCCGTTGAGGGGAACAGGTAGATCTTGGATGCGAACACCGAGTTGACGCAGAAGGTCATACCAGCAGTTCTTCAAGGTTTCAGAACGACTCCTCGAATCATCGGAGTCCTTGGCGACATCCTTCCCACTGGTAATGCACTGGGCGAGTCGCCCGGTTCGTGAGAGTCCGACCTTGATGGCGAACTTCGGATCCGCGGCGCGCTCCTTGCCTTGGTATGACTTTTTTCCTTTGATCTCTACCAGAGAGATCGTGGGAGCTTGGGCCTCGCCAAGCTCATCCTCGATTGCCTTAGCCCGAGAGCTGACGGCTGTCTTAAGACGCTCACGAGGGTTAGCGATGTTTCCGTCGACGGTAAGTCGTCCTCCGCACCGGCCGACGGGTCTCACCGAGGAGAGGATAGTGAGTTCTTCAGTCGTGATTACTTCCGGTTTGCCAGTGGTGCGATTGGTGTCCTCGGGTACTGCGATGCCGAGGAGGGTAGCGAGGGCTGCGCGGGCTTGATCTTTCGTTTCCCGGGTGTCGTAGAGGATGTCCACGCCCAGGGTGGGGCCGATCACATCGGCAATGGCTGCCCGGAGCTGTTGGGGAGTAGCAGTGCTGTATTTATCCTTCTTGAGCTTGTTGTGGTCCAGGATGAAGTGGGTACCTTTTCGTAGCGGCTCAACTGGTTCGAGATAGGGAGCCAGTGTTTCGCTCGCCCACTCGAGCATGGGAACCTTGTCGGCGAGGGAAGTGCCTGCAGCGACGGGATGGTCGAAGGTGGTATACATGCCGTTGCGGAAGACCAGGGCGGCAGCATCGACCTCGCTGAGCCCAGCGACCGGGTTCTTTTTCAATTCTTCAGGGCTGGGCAGCATCTCGTAGATGCCAAGCTCTCGCAGAATTTGTTCGAAGTGGACTCCCGCCCAACGTGCTGAATATTCGAATCCCTCTTTTACTTTGGTGGAAGATTTCCTCCGTAGTTCGATCTTGGCTACGAGGAAGCTGCGGGAGTGAACAAGACCGGATAGCCACGGTAGTTTCGGGAGCATGTAGACGCTGTGATCGCGATTCAAGCTCAGCGTCACTTCTTTGTGAGCCCAGCGGCGCGTTCCCGTGGTCAGATGCACTAGTGGTGCTGGATCGAATGGCCGGGTCTGGGTAGTCAGTCGGATCAGGAATGAAAATGGTTTGTTGGGAACGTGGTGCGGTGGCCAGCTCATAACGCAGGCACCCTGCGGGGCGGGGCAGCGCCGAAACGTTGAAGTCGCTACCACAGTCGGTTTCTCGTCCTGGTCAAGTTTCTTGGGGTTGTTCGGTCGCA
>NZ_AYJW01000124.1 GCF_000497205.1 Saccharopolyspora rectivirgula DSM 43747 | reverse complement strand
GATCCTGGGCCAGCATCGCATCCAGGATCGAGTCACTGATCGCATCGCAGATCTTGTCCGGATGCCCCTCGGTCACGGACTCACTGGTGAACAACCTGCGGTTCGCACGCGGGTCAAACTGCTGGCTCACGGCACTCCTTGCTGCTGCATCAAGCGACAACGCCGGATAAACCACCCTACTTCGCGGCCAACTGCTCGCTCACAGCATCCCACAATGTGGACGCCAAGCGGGACTTCGAGCCGAACGGAATCGGCCGCTCGGTCCCGTCCGCGGTCAACAGCCAACCCGCGTTGTCCTCGACCTCGAAGGCCTGCCCGTCACCGACCGCGTTGACCACCAACAAGTCGCACCCCTTGCGGGCGAGCTTGGCACGACCGTGCTCCAACACGGTGGTGGACGGATCACCCGTTTCCGCGGCGAACCCGGCGATCACCGCGGTGTCGAGCTCCCCGGCCGCCCTGGACCGCACGAGCTCGGCGAGCACATCGGGGTTCTTGGTGAGGCGCAGCGGCTCCGGATCCCGCCCGGTCTTCTTGATCTTGTGCTCGGCCAGCTCCACCGGCCGGAAGTCGGCGACCGCAGCAGCCATCACCACCGCATCGGCGCCACTGGCCTCCTTGAGCATGGTGGCCCGCATCTCCTCGGCCGTACCGACCCGCACCAGCCGCACCCCGGCTGGAACCACCAGGTCCGCGGTGTGCGCGGCCACCAGCGTGACGTCCGCGCCCCGGTGGGCGGCCACCCGCGCCAAGGCGTAGCCCTGCCTGCCGGACGAGCGGTTGCCCAGGTAGCGAACCGGGTCCAGCGGCTCCCGAGTACCGCCGGCGGACACGACCACCCGCCGCCCCTCCAGGTCCCGGGGCAGCGCGTTCGGCTCGGCCAGCAGCAGTCGCGCCAGGTCCACGATCTCCGCGGGATCGGGCAACCGCCCCTTGCCGGTGTCCGGGCCGGTGAGCCGACCGACGTCGGGCTCGGCCACCACGATGCCCCGGCTGCGCAGCAACGCGACGTTGTCCTGGGTGGCCGGGTGCTCCCACATCTCGGTGTGCATGGCCGGAACCATCAACACCGGGCAGCGCGCCGTCAGCAGCGTCGAGGTGAGCAGGTCGTCCGCTCGTCCGTGAGCTGCCCGGGCCAGAAGATCGGCGGTGGCGGGAGCGACTACGACGAGATCCGCCTGCTGACCGAGCCGCACGTGCGGCACCTGCTCAACATCGGCGAAGACTCCCGTGCGCACTGGCTGCCCGGACAGCGCTTCGAACGTCGCCGCGCCAACGAACTGCAGCGCCGCCTCGGTCGGCACCACCCGAACCCGGTGGCCCGACTCGGTCAACCGGCGAAGGACCTCGCAGGCCTTGTACGCGGCGATACCACCAGCGACCCCGAGAACCACGTTGGGCTGGTTCTCGGCACTGTTAGCGGTCACTCGCCTTCGGTGTGTTCCAGCACGCCCGCGTGGATCTCGCGGAGCGCGATCGACAACGGCTTCTCCCGCGGCCCCGGCTCGACCAGCGGCCCGACGTATTCGAGCAGGCCTTCACCGAGCTGCGCGTAGTAGTCGTTGATCTGCCGGGCACGCTTCGCGGCGTAGATCACCAAGGCGTACTTGGAGCTGACCTTCTCCAGGAGGTCGTCGATCGGAGGGTAGGTGATGCCCTCGGGAGTGTTGGTCGACGGGCTGCTGTTGAGCGCAGCCAGCGTGCTGGGGGTGCTCACGTTGAGTAGCTCCTGCTCCTCGTGGGTCGGTGATCCTTAGCCGTCCGGCCGGCAAACGCATCGCTCACCGGTCTTGGCCAAGGATTAATCGTAGCAATTCCCGGGCCGCGACCTGCACATCCTCGTTCACGACCGTCGCGTCGAACTCGGACTGCGCCGCCAGTTCCTCGCGCGCCGCCGCCAGTCGTCGCTCCACCACTTCCGGGTCTTCGGTGCCGCGCCCGTTCAGCCGGCTCACCAGCACCTCCCACGACGGGGGGACCAGCATCACCAGCTGGGCCTCGGGCATCGCCCGCCGGACCTGCCGCGCACCCTGGACCTCGATTTCCAGCAACGCGGGCCGGCCGGCCGCGAGCGCGTCCTCCACCGGTTTGCGCGGAGTGCCGTAGAGGTTCCCCGCGTAGCGGGCGTACTCCAGCATCTCCCCGGAAGCGATCATCCGCTCGAACTCCGCCTCCTCGACGAAGTGGTAGTGCACTCCGTCGATCTCCCCGGCACGGGGCGGGCGCGTGGTCGCGGACACGCTGAAGTAGATCTCGGGCGCCAGTCGGCGCACTTCGGCGAGCACGCTCGACTTGCCGACGCCGGAGGGGCCGGATACGACGGTGAGCCGAGGCTCGGCCCGACGGGCCGACCTCGGCTCAGCGCCGGTCTTCGCGTCGATCACTCTCCGCTGAACTCGGTAAGCAGCGCCTTGCGCTGACGCTCACCCAGCAACGCCGCTCCGAAGACCTGCGCCGCGCCACCGCCCGCTGGCAGAAGACGCTCAACGACGGCATCCAGGAGCTGTTCGCAGCGGTCCGGGGGTTCTGCGCGGATCGGGAAGTCTCATCATCG
>NZ_AYJW01000123.1 GCF_000497205.1 Saccharopolyspora rectivirgula DSM 43747 | reverse complement strand
CCCAACCCCACCGTTTTTCAGTCACGTGACGAAATAATTGCGGTTTCCAGAGGCTGCCGACATCCCCGCTTCACTACCCTGATCACCGTCACAACACGAAACCGGCGCCGGTGAGGACACGATGCCGCCTACTTCCCGCTACCCCGACGCACCCACCCTGGCCGACAGCGTCCGGCTCGACGACGACGGAGTGCACATCCTCGACCGTCGGGTGTTCCCCTTCGAACACCGGTGGATCTGCGCCCGCACCGTGGAAGACGTCGCCCGCGCCATCGAAGACATGGTCACCCAGTCCTCCGGGCCGTACTTCGCGGTGCTGTGGGGCATGGTCCTGGCCGCCCGCCAGGCCCGCCACCTGCCCCCCGAAAAAGCCCGCGAACAGCTGCGCCACGCCGCAGATCGGCTCATCGCCACCCGCCCCACCAACGACCAGCCCCGCAAAGCCGTCACCTGGGTCCTCAACGCCGTCGACCACCACCCCGACGACGTCCTGGCCGCCGCCGAACAAGGCGCCCTCGCCGGCGAACGCGACTACCGGCAACGCAGCCAAGAACTCGGCAAAACCGCCGCCCAACTCCTACCGGACCGGGCCTGCGTCCTCACCCACTGCTGGGGAGACCTCTACCTGACCGGCATGGTCGAACAGGCCCTGCAAGCGGGCAAACAACTCTCCTTCATCTGCACCGAAACCCGCCCCTACCTGCAGGGAGCCCGGCTGACCGCTGAAACGCTCGCCGAAATGGGCGTACCCACCACACTGGTCAGCGACGGCATGCCCGCTGCGCTGATGCAAGACGGAAGAATCGACATGCTGGTCACCGCCAGCGACCGCGTCACCATGGACGGCCACGTCATCAACAAAGTCGGCACCCTCCAGCTCGCCGTGGCCGCCCACACCTTCGGCATCCCCTACTACGCGCTCTGCCACGCCCCCGACCCGCACTCCGCCACCGGAAGCGACGTGCCCATCGAATACCGCGACGGCAACGACGTGCTGCACACCCTCGGCCACCGCACCGCCAGCGACCGCGTCACCGGCCTCTACCCGGCTTTCGACGTCACCAGCCCCCAGTTCGTCACCCGCATCGCCACCGACCGCGGAGCCTGGAAACCCGAGCACGTGCACCAGTACTGGGCCCAGCAGTGATCACGGCAAGGTCAACACCTGCGGCCCGTCCTCAGTGATGGCCACCGTGTGCTCCACGTGCACCGCACGGCTGCCATCATCAGCAACCACCTTCCAGCCATCCCCGGCAGTGCTCACCCCGTCATCCCCGCCGGAGATGAACATCGGCTCGATCGCCAACACCAACCCCGGGCGCAGCGGCGTGCCCGTGCCCGCCGGGCCCCGATTGGGCACGAACGGCTTCTCGTGCATCTGCCGACCAATGCCGTGGCCCCCCAACATCCCCGGGATGCCATAGCCCGCACCACGCCCCACCACGCCAATGGCGTGCGACACATCGCCCAGCCGACCACCCGGCACCGCCGCCGCAACACCATCGGCCAGCGCCTGCTCAGCCGTGTCGATCAACACCTTGTCCTGCGCCCGGGGCTCTCCCACGACCAGGCTGATCGCCGCATCACCGCACCAGCCGTCCAACCTTGCCCCGCAATCCACGCTGAGCAAATCCCCGTCCTGCAACCGGCGGCCACTCGGAATCCCGTGCACCACGACCTCGTTCACCGACGTGCACACCACCGCCGGAAACGGCGACGGAGCCCAACTCGGGTGATACCCCAAGAACAGCGGCTCAGCACCCGCCTCGGTGATCACCGCATGCGCCACCTCGTCCAACTCGCGCAGCGACACCCCCACCGCGGCGTGCTCCCGCACCGCCTGCAAAGCACGAGCCACCACCCGACCGGCCTCGCGCATCGCCTCGACCTCGGACTTCGTCTTCAGCTCGATCACACCGCACCCCAGCAACAACCGCGCAACTACCGATCCCCGGTGGAACCGCCCACCACGGCATCGGAACCGGATTCCCGCTTCGGCGGCAACAACCCCGACACGTCCGAACCCGTGTCATTGATCTTCAAAACGAACGGGCGCGTCTCGGTGTACCGCACCACGCTCATCGAACACGGATCCACCACGATGCGCTGGAACGAATCCAGATGCAGCCCCAACGCATCGGCCAACACCGCCTTGATCACATCCCCGTGCGTGCACACCAACCACACCTCGTCATCCCCCAGCCGGCGGTCGTAGTCGCGCACCGCAGCCACCGCCCGCGCCTGCACCTGCGCCAACCCCTCACCGCCCGGGAACACCGCGGCCGACGGATGCTGCTGAACCACCTTCCACAGCGGTTCCTTGGTCAACTCCTCCAGCTTGCGCCCCGTCCACTCCCCGTAATCGACCTCGCAGAACCGATCATCGACCACGGGATCCAAACCGCGCTGCACCACGAAATCCGCCACCGTCTCCCGACAACGCTGCAACGGCGACACCACCACCTGCTGCACCGGAACACCAGCCAGCCGCTGCGCCACCCCAGCAGCTTGCTCCTGCCCCGTGCCGTCCAACCCCACGCCAGGGGAACGCCCCGCCAGCGTGCCGGAACCATTCGCCGCCCACGAACAGGGCCGCAGCTCGGCGAAGAGCGG
>NZ_AYJW01000122.1 GCF_000497205.1 Saccharopolyspora rectivirgula DSM 43747 | reverse complement strand
CCCGCAGCAGCTCACGCCTTCCCCGCCCGGCGAGAAGAACTCCCGCGCCTCGGGTAGACCATCCGGTAGATCCGGATTTCCCGGATCATTCCGGGTATTTCCTTGGCCGCCAGCGCAACCAGCCCGACACCGAGCACCACCGCCTGCGCGATCAGCATCCGCTTGGCCATTTCCACTCCTCATCAACTCGGTGAGATGTTCGGCATGACGTCCAGGATCGCGTTGTGCTGCTTCCAGTTGATCCCCGTTGCACGACGGGCGTCCGCTGTCCGGTCCGGGTGGTGCCCGCGCTGCTTGCTGTGGGGTCCTTGATTGCCCTCGTGCATCCCCCGGACGTGCGTTGGGGTGTCCACCGTGGTGTCCGGTTCACCGACTCGAATGCGTCCCATGACTTCCCCACTCCTGTTCGGTCAGCTCGGCAAAGAACTTCCGGATTTCCGACCACACCGTTGTTCCCCCGGAAATCCCACGCCATTCCCGCCGCACCAACGCCACCAGCCGGAAGCAGTCGTCCACCGGAACGATCCAGTGCTGCTTGGCGCCGGAAGTCGTGTTCACCAACAGGGCCTCCACGTCCGGCGTCAAACTGCGCAGTGCGTGCTGCCCGGCTTCGACCGCGCGCCAACTCCCCGGGTCGACCTCCCACCGCGCGGGACCGAGCGGGCTGGGGTAGTGCGCCTGGACGACGCCATCCGCGCGCGGGACGAAATAAGCCAACCCCACGGGGACGCCGAGCACGTCCACGGGGACCGGCTCGAGCCGCACTCTGCGCTGCGGAACCAGGCAGAAGCGCCCCTGAGCGGCCGCCTCCTTCCCGAACAGCAGGGCGCACTCCCGGCACGAGCACACGAGCTGCTGCTCCCGCCGGTCGTAGATGTGCCGGTGCTCGTCGACCAGCTCCGCTCCGCACAGATCGCACCGATCCGCCACCACCGGTTGCTCACCGCTGGCGCTGATCAACCGCCGCAGCGCACCGCTGCTCATCGAGCACTCCGCACCCGACTGAGCACCGCGTCCACCGGGATGGGAGCAGCAGCGGGTTCCGTCCGCTGCTCCAGCTCGACCCGCACCTGGTCCAACTCCGGCGCCAGCGCCAACACGGTCTCGGTGACCGCTTGTTGAACGGCCTCGGCGGACCGGCCGCACCCGCAGCCGGCAGCGGCGACCCGCAGCCGGGCCGTGCCGTCAGCCACTCCGAGCAACCGGACCTGGACGCCTTCCGGCTCCAGCCGTGCGGTCAGCTCGGCCACGGCCCGATGCACCCGGTCGACCACCGAATCCGGGTCCAGCCCGTGCAGCACCAGCAGGTGCCGCAGCAGCTCGTCGGAGCGGAAGTCCTCCAGCACGTCGGCGGGCACGTGGCGGAGGACCCTGGCCAGGGCCTCCCCGTACACCCCGGTCAGCAACCGGACCGCTTCCAACGCCGCCCGGGTGGCCGGTCCGGGCGACTGCTCGACCTGCTCCAACAGCTGGTCGAGCAGTGCCAACCGCTGCTCGAGCGCGGCATCGTCGAGCCGGTCACCCATGGGAGCCACCGAACATCGGGGAGTGCGTCCGCTGCAGTTCCCGCCCGCCCCCGAGGTACATGTGCACGCCGCACGGCAGGCAGGGGTCGAAGCTGCGCACCGCGCGCATGATGTCGATCCCCTTGAAGTCGTCCGGCCCGTTCTCCTCGAATATCGGCATGTTCTGGACCGCGTCCTCGTACGGTCCCGGCGTGCCGTAGCTGTCCCTGGGGCTGGCGTTCCACGGGGTCGGTGGGTACGGGTGGTAGTTGGCGATCTTCCCGTCCCTGATCACCAGGTGGTGCGACAACACACCGCGGACCGCCTCGTGGAAGCCGCAGCCGATCGCCTCGTCCGGCACTTCGTAGTTGCTGAACACCTTCGTGTCCCCGGCTCGCACCAGTTCCATCGCCTGCTCAAGGAAGGTGAACGCCATCGCCGCCGAGTAGGCGACGAAGTAGGCGCGAGCGCGGTCCCGTTCCAGAGCGTTCGACAGCGGCTGCCCGTTCTTGTCGTACGGGATCTTCCACTCCAGCGTCATCTCCGGGAGTTCGTCGCTGCGCGGCAAGGAGATTTGCACGCTGGAACCGGTCGACTTCACGTAGGGGGTGTCCACCAACCCGGACAGCGCGGTGGACCACAGCCGGGCGAGCGGACCGCCACCGGTGTCCAAGGCCAAGTGGTTGGTCCCGTCGAACCAGCGGGGGCTCATCACCCAGCTGTAGTTCCCCTCGAAGTCCCGCTTCTGCGGAACCGGAATGGTGGTCTGGTTCCACGGGTGGCGCATGTCGACGGGGTTGCCGAGCGGATCGTGGGTGACGAAAGGCTGCTCGTTGGCCCAGTCCTCGTAGAAGGAGCTGCCGAGCAGGATCCGCATGCCCAGGTTGATGTCGATCAAGTTGTTGGTGACCAGCCGGCCGTCGACGATGATGCCCGGGGTGACGTACATCGCCTTGCCCCATTGGTTCATCGTCTCGTACCGGTAGTCGCATTCGTCGTAGTTCTGCCAGGCTCCCCAGCAGCCGAGCAGGACTCGCCGTCGGCCGACTTCCTCGTACCCGGGTAGGGCTTCGTAGAAGAAGTCGAAGACGTCGTCGTTCATGACAACGGCCTTCTTGACGAAGTCGAGGATGCGCACTAGTCGGGACAGGTAGTCGGTGAACGTGGTGGGCTGCGGCATGGTGCCAACCCCGCCCGGGTAAACGGTGGAAGGGTGCACGTGCCGCCCTTCCATGAGGCAGAACATCTCCCGGGTGACCCGGCTGACCTGCAGCGCTTCTTTGTAGATGG
>NZ_AYJW01000121.1 GCF_000497205.1 Saccharopolyspora rectivirgula DSM 43747 | reverse complement strand
TCCCGTTGGTGATCCACATCTTGGCCGTTGAGGACCCAGTCGGACCCGTCCTTGCGGGCCACCGTCCGCATCGAGGCGGGGTCGGAGCCGTGATCGGGCTCGGTCAACCCGAAGCAGCCGATCGCCTCGCCCGCAGCCATCTTCGGCAACCATTGCTGCTTGTGCTCCTCCGAGCCCCAGCGCCAGATGGCGAACATCGCGAGGGACCCCTGGACGGACACCAGGGAACGCAGCCCGGAGTCGCAGGACTCCAATTCCTCGCAGGCGATTCCGTAGTCCACTGCGGACATGCCGGCACAACCGTAGCCTTCCAGGTGCATGCCGAGCACGCCCAATTTGCCCAGTTCACGGGCGATTTCCCGGGCCTGCGGGAATTCCCCGCGCTCGAACCACTCGGCGATGTGCGGTTGCACGTGGTCCCGGCACAACGCCCGGATGCTGTCCCGGATCGCCAACTGCTCGGGCGTGAACTCGGCGTCGATCCCCAGTGGATCCCGCGGGTCGAATTTGGCTGCACTGGTGCTCATGACGAGGTCCTCCTCGATTCGATCGGGGGCAGCTGCTGTTCCGGCCGTTCCAGCCAGCGGAGCACTTCTTCGGTGTGCTCCCCCAGTTCAGGGGGCGGCACCGGGTGAACTGGGGTGAAGGAGGAGAAATCGATCGGGGTGCGCACCTGTGCCGCGGCACCGCCACCGGGATCGACGAGCGGGCGCAACCCGAGCTGCTCGGCGTAGCGCACCGCTTGGGCCAGATCGTTGACCGGTCCGCAGGCGATGCCCGCTCCCTGCAACCGGGCCTGCCAATCCGAGACCGTTCGGGAGCTGAGCGCTTCCTCCAGGCGGGAGACCAGCTCGGTGCGGTTGGCCACCCGCTGGGCGTTGGTGCTGAACTGCGGGTCGTCCGCCATCCCGGGCAGCTCGAGCACCTCGGTCAGCTTGCGGAACTGGGAGTCGTTCCCCACGGCGACGGCCAGCAGACCGTCTTGGCAGCGCAGTGCCTCGTAGGGCGCGATGCTCGGGTGCTGGTTGCCCATCCGGCGCGGCGGGACGCCCGTGGTCAGCAGCGAGCTCATCTGGTTCACCAGCGATCCCAGCAAGCTGGAGAGCAGGTTGACCTCGATGTGCTGCCCCCGTCCGGTTTGGTCCCGGTGCCGCAGCGCGGCCATGATGCCCAGAGCCGCGTCCTTCCCGGTGAGCACGTCGACGAGGGCCACCCCGACTTTGGTGGGCGGACCGTCGGGGCTGCCGGTGATGCTCATCAAACCGCCCACCGCTTGGACCACGAAGTCGTACCCGGGCAACTCCGCGCCGTCGGCGCTGCCGAAACCGGAGATCGAGGTGTAGACGAGACCGGGGTTGATCGCGCTGGCGCTCTCGTAGTCCAGCCCGTAGCGGGCGAGCGCGCCGGAGCGGAAGTTCTCCACCAGCACATCGGCCCGGCGGACGAGTTCGTGCGCCTTCTTCTGGTCTTCCGGGTCCGCCAGGTCGAGCGTGATGCTGCGCTTGTTCCGATTGACCGACTCGAAGTACGAGGAGCTGCGTTCGGTCCAGGGCGGCCCCCACGAGCGGGTGTCGTCCCCGGTCCCCGGGCGCTCCACTTTGATCACCGTCGCGCCGAGGTCGGCGAGCAGCATCGTCGCGTAAGGCCCGGCCAGCACCCTGCTGAAGTCGGCAACGACCACGCCTTCCATCGGCAGCGTTGGATCCATTCGCGCCCTCCGCACATCCGCCGGCCAGGCATCACCGCCACCCTGGCAGTGGCTTGCGTCACTCCATATTTTGGATCCAATATACAGTCGTCTGGTCTTCGGTCAACCCTTCGGAGATCCCATGCACCGCCCGCCGACCACCCAGGAATTCGTCCTCGGTGAACTCCGCAGAGCAATCGTTTCCGGCCAGCTGGCACCGGGCCAACCGATCCGGCAGGACGCGGTCGCCCAGCAGCTGGGCGTCAGTCGAGTGCCGCTGCGAGAAGCGCTGAAAATCCTGGAAGCCGAAGGCCAAGTCGTCTACCGGCCGCACCGCGGTTACTCGGTGGCCGAGCTGTCCCTGGAGGACCTCCAGGAGGTCTACCGCATGCGGGAACTGCTCGAGTCAGAAGCAGCCCGGATCGCAGCCCACCGGTACACCGACACCGACCTGAAGCTGATCACCGAAGCGCACGACGCCGTCGAAGCCGCCGCCACCAGCGGCGACCTGGGAAGCATGATCGCGGCCAACCGGCGCTTCCACTTCGCGCTGCTGGAACCGGCGGGCATGCCTCGGCTGATGCGGGTGGTGCGCACCCTGTGGGACGCCACCGACGCGTACCGGGCGGTGTACTACAACGCCGACACCAACCGGGAACGGGTGCGCCGGGAGCACGACGCGATCCTCCACGCCGCGACCACGCACAACGCCGAAGACCTGGTGCGCCTGCTGAACGAGCACCGCCAGCACGCCGTGGCAGCGCTGCGGAACACGATCTGCCCGGAGTAGCGCGCCAGACCGGGCGGGCGAGCCCCGGGAGGAACCCGCCCGCCGCGCGGACTACTTGTACTCGTAGAAGCCGCGACCGGACTTCTTGCCCTTCAGGCCGGCCTCGACCATCCGGCGCAGCAGCGGCGGAGCCGCGTACTGCGGCTCGCCGTACTCGGCGTACATCGAGTCGGCGATCGCCTTGAGCGTGTCCAGTCCGACCAGGTCGGAGAGGCGCAGCGGACCCATCGGGTGGGCGCAGCCGAGAACCATCCCGTTGTCGATGTCCTCGGCGGAGGCGAACCCGCTCTCGTACATCCGGATCGCCGACAGCAAGTACGGCACGAGCAACGCGTTCACCACGAAACCGGAGCGGTCCTTGGCGCG
>NZ_AYJW01000120.1 GCF_000497205.1 Saccharopolyspora rectivirgula DSM 43747 | reverse complement strand
CCCGCACGACTTCGCCATCGAGCCGCTGCCGAACCTGCTGTTCACCCGCGACTCCTCCACCTGGGTCCGCGACCGGGTGGCCGTGGCCGCCCTGGCGATGCCCGCCCGCCGGCGGGAATCAGCGCTGGTCGACCTGATCTACGCCTACCACCCGAAGTTCGCGCACTGCGCCCGCGCCTACGGGGCGCACTCGGCCCCGGTGGAAGGCGGGGACGTGCTGCAGCTGACCGACGGGGTGGTCGCCATCGGGGTCGGCGAACGCACCAGCCCCGCCGGCGCCGAAGCGTTCGCCAAATCGGTCTTCGCCGACGACCTGGCCCACACCGTGCTGGCGGTGCCCATCGAACAACGGCGCGCGTCCATGCACCTGGACACCGTGTGCACCATGGTGGACCGGGACGCGGTGGTGATGTACCCGGCGGTCCAGCACTCCCTGCAGGCCTACACGCTGCACCCGGCGGACGGGGAGCTGAAGATCTCCGGTCCCGACCCGTTCCTGCAGGCCGCCGCGGAAGCCATGGGGATCGACCGCATCCGGGTCATCCACACCGGTCTGGACCCGGTCACCGCCGAACGCGAGCAGTGGGACGACGGCAACAACACCCTCGCCCTGGCCCCCGGCGTGGTCGTCGCCTACGAGCGCAACGTGGAGACCAACACCCGGCTGGCCGAAGCCGGCGTCGAAGTGCTCCAGATCAGCAGCTCCGAGCTCGGCTCCGGGCGGGGCGGGCCGCGGTGCATGTCGTGCCCGCTGGTCCGGGACGCGCTCTAGGAACCGCTCCAGCAGCGGGAACCGCGCTCACGCCCGCTCGCGCGGTGAACCCCGGCGAGCGACCGAACACCCGCGCGATCCGGGGCGGAACCGCGCGCAGGAGCGCCCTCCTCGGGGAGAAGTCCTCCGGGAAGGTCGACCGGCGAACACCGCACGGCACCGCGAAGATCCCCTCGCGCCAGCGGAAAACCGGCCCGAAGACCAGCGACTTCCCGCCCTGAACGACCACTGCCCGCGGCGTACCTTGGCACTATGACCGCCCCAGCCACCAAAATCCACCACCGGGAATCGAAATTCCACCAGCTGCTGCAAGAGCAAATACGGAACGAGTTCAACTCGTTCCAGCAGTACACCGCGCTCGCCGTCTGGTTCGACGACGAAGACCTGCCCCAACTCGCCAGGCACTTCTACCGGCAAGCCCTGGAAGAGCGGAACCACGCCATGATGATCGTCCAGTACCTGCTGGACAACAACATCAAACCGAGCATCCCGGGCATCGACCCGGTGCGCAACGAGTTCGGTGAAACCCGGGAACTGGTCTCGCTCGCCCTGGAACAAGAACGCGAAGTGACCCGGCAGATCGAGAACCTGGCCCGCACCGCCCGGGAAGAGGGCGACTACCTCGGCGAGCAGTTCATGCACTGGTTCCTGCAAGAGCAGGTCGAGGAAGTCGCCCAGATGCTCACCCTGCTCAACGTGGTCGACCGCGCCAAGGGCAACCTGTTCGACGTGGAGAACCACCTGGCCCGGGAAACCGTCGGCGACCAAGAACCGGACGCCACCGCACCGCGGGTGGCCGGCGGCGCGCTCCGAAGCGGAGCCGCCGGCTAGTCCCCCGTGCCGCCCGTGCCACCACCGGTGCTGCCCGTGCCGCCACCACCGGTGTCACCCGTGCCGGTGCGCGGATCCGTCGTCTCCGGCGGGGTCGTCTCGGTCGTGGTGGTGGTCTCCGGAGGAGTGGACTCCTCCGTGCTCGTCCCCGGCGCGGTCGACTCGGACTCCCGCAGCACCGACGACTTGTCCTCCCGCGAGGTCGACGAGTGCTCGGGAACGCTCCGACCCGGCGGCACGGGCTGTCCCGGCTGGTGCTGCGGCGGAGGCGGCACCCCCGGTGGTTGCGGTGGCGCGGGGGGAACCGTCTGGTGCGGCTCGCTGCCCGGAGGCGGGGCGACCGGCGACGGCGGTGGCGGCGGTGGCACCGGCTCCTGCTCGAAGCTCACCAGCGCGACACCGCTGCCGAGCAACGCGCTCGCGGCCAGCACACCGGCGGCGGTGGCCAGCACGCCCTGCCGCTGCCGCCGGCGACGCGCCCGCGCCACCACCACCCACTCGGCCCCGGCGCGCACCGGGAGGTCCAGACGGTCGTCGCGGAGCACTCGGCGCAGCTCGTCCTCCACACCCATCACAGACCACCCCCTTCCGCCAGTGGCCCGAGGCGCTTGCGCAGCGTCGCCATCGCCTTGCTGGCCTGGCTCTTCACGGTCCCGCTGCTGATCCCCAGCGTTTCAGCGATCTCGGCCTCGGAGAGGTCCTCGTAGTAGCGCAGCACGATGACCGCTCGCTGCCGCGGCGGCAAGGACTGCAGCGCCTGCCACACCGGCTCGTCCTCCAGCCGGTCGTGCGCGGCGTGGGACGGCACGTCCGGGAACTCCGCCAACAGGGTTTCCCGTCGGCTGCGCCGCCACCGGGACACGTGGGCGTTGGCCATCGCCTTGCGCACGTAGGCGGTGGGGTCCGCGCCGTTCCGGTTGATCTTGGCCCAACGGGTGCCCACCTTCTCCAGCACGCTCTGCACCAGATCAGCGGCGTCGTGCGGGTTCCCGGTGAGAGCATGGCCGTACCGCATCAAGCCGGGCAGGGACACCCGGACGAATTCCGCGAAGTCGTCTTCCGTGGCAGCCATGTCCCCCCGTTGCGCCCGCTGCTTCGGCCAGGAATCAGCCACCTCGCCGACAGCCGGCACAGCAGGCAGGTGCGTGGTCACCCCACTCCCCCTTCCCGACAGGGTTCCAGGAAGGGAACGCAACAGCAGGCGCACTGGTTGCCCCGTGCCGACCGTGCTCAACTTTCGGCCCAAGCCGGGTGCGCCGCAGCGCACCCGGCGACGACCGCGGGGCCGCCCAAGTCCTCTCAGCGGATGGTGACCTGGCGACCGCGCAGCCCGTCCCTCGCACGCCG
>NZ_AYJW01000119.1 GCF_000497205.1 Saccharopolyspora rectivirgula DSM 43747 | reverse complement strand
GAGCTCGTCGGGAACCAACCGCTGTGACAACGCATCAACCACAGACGATGATCTTGCCCTGAACACCGATCAAGATCCAAACGAGACACGCTCTAAACCGTCTAGCCGCAGCTGAGGGCGATGCGTCTTGAAACGGGCGGCGAAGATCTCGTTGGGCGTCCCGCAACGGCTGACGACATGCCCTAGGCGCCGGCGTTATGGTCGCCGGGCTCCAAGCCTTCCCACACGCCAGGAGACACATCCGGCCAGGTGGTCGCGATGACCTTCGGCAGATCGTCACGCCGAAACCATCGCGGTACATCCGAGCAGGGAGGGCGCTGGGCATTCGAACACGTCGTGGAGACGGTGGGCGGTGAGGAAGGCGTATGGCTCCGGACAGAACTCAGCAAAGTTCTGGCGAGCCTCGTCCACTGGGCTTACCAAGACCAACGCTCGATCGACTCCCCTGATGACGAGATAGCAGGTACGAAATGACGACCTCAGCTGATCCGCCGCCACCAGGACTGCCGCGACGCGGCGACTCCGACCTGGCGATATCCCCATTTTCGCTGCCCGCCGCGGTCCGAGGCAAGGAAGTACGCGTCGCGTGGGTAGGACGCACGTCCACGGAAGATCACCAGGACCCGCGGCAGTCTCTGCTGCGGCAGCTCGAGAGATCGAAAAGCGTCCTTCCCGAATCATGGGTGATCGTCACACACTTCTACGACGTCGAGTCCGGACGCATGGAGTTGGAACGGCGCGGACGCAAGGCAGGTTACGAACGATTCGACATCCCGATCGCTCGTGACGGCGGCATCGCCGACCTCCTCGCGGAAGCAACCCGACCGAACCGTCGGTTCGACGTAGTGATCTGCGAGACGATGTCGCGAATCGCCCGCAAGATGTACGAGAACCTCTCCGTCGAGCGGCAACTGGAGCAGGCCGGCGTCGCCGTGTTCGCCTCGAACGAGCCGATCGTGCTGTCCGGTGGACGTGCCCAGCAGATTCTGCAGCGCCGCATCAACCAGTCAGTCGCCGAGTACGAAGTACTCAACATGCTTGAGCAGTCCTGGGGCGGTACGTGCACACATGTCCGTGAGGGCTACAACATCGGCAAGCCGTGCTACGGCTACCGAGCCAAGAAGTACCGTCACCCGAACCCGGTCAAAGCCGAGAAGGGGATCACCAAGACGCGTCTGGAGCCGGACGGCAAGCAAGCCAGCACCGTGACACTGATAGCCAAGTGGCGCTACCACGAGCAACTAGGGTTCGACACCATCGCCGAGCGGCTCAATGCCGACCTCACTGAGCACCCACCGCCGGTCCCCAACGGAGGCAAGCGCACACGAGGGGCGTGGTCAAAGTCGTCGGTTGCCGACGTGCTGAAGAACCCGAAGTACACGGGCTACCAGGTCTACAACCGCCGAGCACGACGAAGCCGCAACGGCGCGAACAACCCACCTGAGAAATGGGTGTGGTCAGCAGAGCCTGCCCATGAACCTCTCATTCCAAAGTGGATGTTCGACGAACTGACGGCGCGACGGGAATCGAAGCGGGGCTCCCGGGATGGTGCCGGCGAGAACCCGCCCCCCGCCACCAAGCGCACGTACCTCCTGCGCGGCCGCGTACTTTGCGTCTGTCAACGGAGGATGCTCGGACACCGGCACCGCGGGCAGAACTACTACCGATGCTGGCCGAAGAACAACAACCGCGGACGCATGGACCGTCTCGACGACCACCCAAACACGGTCTACATGAGAGAAGACGTGCTCCTCTCAGCCCTGAACGATGCCTACGGGACCTACCTGTTCAGCAAGGACCGCCTCAACCTCCTCGCAGATACTGTTGATCAGGGAGTCGATCAAGCAGAGCTTGAACGTGTAGCCCGTCGCGACCGCTTGAACAAGCAGCTCGCCGAACTCACGCGCAAGCAAGACAACCTGCTCGCGCAGGCGGAAGACGCTGACCCCGGTGACCCGTTCATCAAGGGGCTCCGGGAGAGGTACAACGCCCTCGTCACTCAGCAAGAAGGGATCCAGCACGACCTCGACGACCTCGAACGGCAGCAGAAGGAGACACCACGAGTTCCCCGGCTCTCAGACCTCGAACTCGTCGACGTCCTGCCGCACCTATCACTGAACGTCCATCGCGCACCGACCGAGCTTGTAACGCGGCTCTTTGAGTTGACGAAGCTCCGTATCCACGTTGACCACCACACGGATCGAGGAGTCATCGAAATTACCTTGCCAGCTACAGGCGCCCACGATGTCGCAGCCGTAGCTGCCGAACTCCCAGCCCCTCAACAGCACGCGAATGAACAGCCCATGATGCAGAACAAGCAGGTCAAAGCAGGTGTGAATGCTGCGTGTGCCGCGCCGGGGGCACTTCGAAGATCGGCTTCTCACCTGCGCAAGCGAGCTGAGGAGCCGATTTTGGTTTGCTCGGGTTCCCGAGGTGGTCGATTCGCTCGGCCGAGCGCGAGAACGCGTTGGCCTGAATCACTCTTTGGCGATCATCACGTCTTCGGTTCGGCGGGGAGTCCTGCCCCTCCATGGTCTGGACATGGATGCGGAGCGGCATGGAGGTCGAACACTCGTCCACTGGACTGCCTGGTTGCGGGTCTGCTGACCGGCCAGGTCCCACTGCACGCGTGTTGACATGATGTGGGAGCGTCGCCCGAGCTGGAAAGTGACTCCTCGGCTTGGAGGCAGGAACTTAGCGCTATTGGTTCACTCTCCATCGTTCAGCTGGTCACGAAGGGCGAGGACCATATTGAGACGGTCTTGGTAAAGGTCGGGTTGACGCGCAGCAAGAACACGCCAGACGGCGATTGCCTCGGTGATGGTCTTCAACGCTTCGTCCCTGCGCTCAAGAGCGCGCAGGATTAAGGTCTGGTTGGTCAACGACGCCGCGAGATCAAGACGGAAAGCATCCGGACGCGCCTCGGCCAACTCCCGATAAAACCCCACCGCCTCAGTAGACGCCTTCAACGCCTCCTCCACACGACC
>NZ_AYJW01000118.1 GCF_000497205.1 Saccharopolyspora rectivirgula DSM 43747 | reverse complement strand
CGCAGAGCACACCCCTTCGGGGTTAGCGCTGGTTGTGGAACGCGCGAAGCGGTCCAGACCGTTCCCACCGGGGCTCGCACCGGACCCCGCCCGTTAACCACCCCCCCCCCGTTCAAGCCCCCAAATGGGCGTGCTAATCTTTTTGACGTCGCCAGGGAGACGGGACAGAAAAGAGACCGGCGAACTGGAGACGGAAAACAGAACAAGCGCCAATAGCTCAACTGGCAGAGCAGCTGACTCTTAATCAGCGGGTTCGGGGTTCGAGTCCCTGTTGGCGCACAGAATGCGAAAAGACCCGCCGAAAGGCGGGTCTTTTCGCATTTCCGGCCGGATCATCGATCCCACCTCGACGACCTCCCGCGCTCCGGCGAAAACCGCGATCACCGGCGCCGAACCGCGACCGCAGCCCCGAAGTGCTGATCATCACACGGCCTCCGCGCTGCCCCGGGTGCGCCCCACCCGCCACGGCACCCCACCCGCGATCACCGCGGTGAGCAACACCACGCGCACCCCGAGTACCCGCCAGTAGTGTTCTTGCGGAGAACGAAGACGCACAGCACCCATGCAGACCAGGAGGCGGTATGGCCGGCACCCGCGGGCAATATTTCGTGCGGTCGGTGGAGCGAACCCTGTCGGTGCTGCGCGCGTTCTCACCCGAACGCCCGGAACTCACCCTCACCGAAGTGGCCCAGGCCTGCGGCCTGGACCGCGCCGGCGCCCGCCGCATCCTGCTCACCCTGGTCGACCTCGGCTACGTGCGCCACGACGGGCGCCTGTTCGCCCTCACCCCGCAAGTCCTGGAATTCGGCTACGCCTACCTGTCCAGCCGCTCCCTGCCCCAGATCGCCGAACCGCACCTGCGGCGGCTCACCGAACAACTGCGGGAGATGACCGCCGTCGCGGTCCTCGACGGCGACGAGATCCGCTACGTCGCCGAAGTGCCCAGCCCGAAACTGCTGTCGGTGACCATCCCGGTCGGCACCCGCTTCCCCGCGCACGCCACCTCGATGGGCAAAGTGCTGCTGGCCTGGCTGCCACCCGAACAACTGGACGCCCGGCTGCGCGCCATGGACCTGCGGCCCCTGGCATCCCGCACGATCACCAGCCGCGAAGAACTGCTCGCCGACCTGGCCCAAGTCCGCAAACGCGGCTTCGTCATCTCCGACAGCGAACTCGAAGACGGCCTCCGCGGCGTGGCCGTGCCGATCCGCGACCAGGAGGGCACCGTGTTCGCGGCCGTCAACGTCTCCCTCGACGAGCACGCCAGCTCCGCGGAAAACATCCGGAACGAAGTAGTTCCACTGTTGTTGGCCACCGCCGCGCGCATCGAAGCCGACCTGCGGATGAAACCAAACCGCCCGGTGGGCAAGTGAGCCCACCGGGCGGCACGGCCCGTGGCGGAGGCCGAAAGGAAGATCACAGGTCCTCGGGAGCCATGTAGCGCTTCTCCGCCACGTGGATGAAGTAGTCCGGCTCAGTGCCGTCGTAGTTCTCCTGGAAGTCGCCGAACGTCTCGATCTTCTGGAACCCGACGTCGCGCAACAGCCCGCGCAGGTAGTCCTTCCGCAGCGGGTACATGTTGAGGTAGTACTCGCTGCCGTCCGGGAAGCTGTACCGGTAGCGGGCCAGCCCCTCGTCGACGTGGTCCGGAGCAGCCGTCACCTCAGCACCGCAGTAGTAGTACGTCTGGCTGCTGCCGCCCTTGCCGTCGAGGATCGCGTCGTAGTTGCGCTGATCGATGATGAGCACACCGTCGTGCTTGAGCTTGGAGTAGAACTCGGCGAGAGCCTTGCGCCGGTCGTGCTCATTGAACAGGTGCGTAAACGAGTTGCCGAGGCAGATGATGGCGTCGAACTCCCCCGGCACGTCCCGGCTCAGCCACCGCCAGTCGGCGTTGACCACGCGCAGCACGTGCCCACCGTGCTTGAGTCCATTGCGGAACGCCTTGGCGAGCATCTGCGGGCTGCCGTCCGCGCTGACCGTGTCGAAGCCCTCCTCGAGCAACCGGACGGAGTGGAAACCGGTGCCGGTGGCAACGTCGAGCACCTTCTGCGCACCACGCTTACGCAGCTGTTCAATGAAGAACCGGCCTTCCCCCTCGGCGCGGCGCTTCCAGTCGATCAACTCATCCCACTTGTCGACGATGCCGCCGACGTACTCCTGGGTGTAGTGGTCGGTGTCGCGAACCTCCAGTGGGTTGTCACCGAAAACCTGGTCCTTGAGGGCCAGGGATTCGGTGGGATCGATCGTACTACCGGTGGGGGCGTTGTTCGTCATGCTCCTTTTCTCCGCGTCGCTGTCACAACTCCGGGCAGAGGTACGGAATTCCGTTGCATGGCCCGGAGTTGCCTTCGACGTTAGGGGCCGGCCCAACGGAATCAAGGGTTGAAATCCTCCGAAACCACCGGCACGACCGCCCCACCGCGCCCCCGGGAAAGCGCACTGACCAGGCGATCGGACCGTGCGCGGAAGAACTTTTGTGAGTTCCGGAAACATCCCGTTCGCGTTCGCTCTGCGATCGGCGCTGTCACCTGGCGAACAACTCGCGAACTAGTTGGAGATCAAAGTGACCGAACGCACGAAAACCGACACGCGCATCATTTTCCCAGGTCACAACCGATTTCGAACATCAACGAACGTCAGTTCACCGGCCGGTAACCCCACCGCAAAGACCGCGGTGTGCCCCAGCTCATAGTTATCTGGGTCTCGCCCCGCGCTTACGCTGCCCCGCAACCCCGGTGTGTGACGTCCGCAATGCGATTCGGCTCCGGGGGCCTCTGCTGGCAGTGACGCGAAGCAGGAGGACAGATGACCGGCAGGATTCGCAATCAGCGGCTCGCGGCGCGAGTGGTCGACGCCGAACGCGCAGCCGAGCTGATCGAGTCCGGTGACAACGTTGGGATGAGCGGCTTCACCGGAGCCGGCTACCCCAAAGAAGTCCCGGGCGCACTGGCCAAACGGGTCAGCGTAGCCGCAACCGAAGGCAAGCCGATGAAAGTCGGCCTGTGGACCGGTGCGTCCACCGCGCCCGAACTCGACGGCGCACTGGCCGAAGTCGACGGCGTGGACCTGCGGCTGCCCTACCAATCCGACCCCACCAGCCGCGCCAAGATCAACTCCGGTGAGATGCACTACACCGACATCCACCTCTCCCACGTCGCGCAGCAGGTCTGGGAAGGATTCCTCGGCCCCCTCGACGTCGCCGTCGTGGAAGTAGCCGGCATCACCGAAGACGGCCGCCTGATCCCGTCCT
>NZ_AYJW01000117.1 GCF_000497205.1 Saccharopolyspora rectivirgula DSM 43747 | reverse complement strand
GTGGTGATCCGGTGGGGTGACCCGGTGCTGCCGGGCGCGCCGGAGTTCGACTTCGACGACCAGACGCCGGAGGCGCAGGAGAAGCAGTTCGGCTTCAACAACGACTTCTGCGCGCTGCTGCCGCTGAACGACCACCAGCGGATCATGGTGAACAACCACGAGTACACCACCGAGGAATTCCTGTTCCGCGGCTACGATCCGGAGAACCCCACCGAGCAGCAGGTCCGGATCGCCTGGGCCGCGCACGGTTTGTCCGTTGTGGTGCTGGAACGCGGCCGGGGCGCCCCGAAACCAGTTCTGCACCGGCTGAACCGGCGCATCACCCTCAACACGCCGTTCGAGCTGCGCGGGCCCGCGGCCGGCAGCGACCTGCTGAAGACCCCGGCCGACCCGTCCGGGCGCAAGGTGTTCGGCACCATGAACAACTGCTCCGGCGGGGTCACCCCGTGGGGCACGGTGCTGTCCGGTGAGGAGAACGTCCACCAGTACTTCGCCAACGCCGACCGGATCACCGACCCGGTGTTCAAGCGGCGGTTGGAGCGCTACGGCATCTCCGGTGGCCCCAGCGAGCGCAAGTGGGAGCGCTTCGACTCCCGCTGGGACATCGCCCAGCAGCCCCACGAGTCCAACCGGTTCGGGTGGATCGTGGAGATCGACCCCTACGACCCGAACTCCACCCCGGTCAAGCACACCGCGCTGGGCCGCTTCAAGCACGAGGGCGCCAACATCCAGGTGGCCGAGGACGGCCGGGTCGCCGCGTACATGGGCGACGACGAGCGGTTCGAGTACATCTACAAGTTCGTCTCCGACGGGCGGATCAAACCCGGTCGCAGCGCGCACGCCCGGCGGCACAACATGGCGCTGCTGGACTCGGGCACCCTCTACGTCGCCCGGTTCACCGGCAACAGCCCGGAGGAGGAGATCGACGGCAGCGGCGAGCTGCCGTCCGACGGCGCCTTCGACGGCACCGGCGAGTGGATTCCCCTCGCGCACAACGACGAGAGCTTCGTGCCGGGCATGAGCGCGGACGAGGTGTACGTGTTCACCCGGGAGGCGGCGGACAGGGTCGGGGCGACCAAGATGGACCGCCCCGAGGACATCGAGCCGAACCCGGTCAACGGCCGCGTCTACTGCGCGCTGACCAACAACTCGCAGCGGGGCACCGACGGTCACGCCGGACCGGACGAGGTCAACCCGCGCCGGGTCAACAAGCACGGCCAGGTGCTGGAGATCGACGACGACCCGACCGGTCGGGAGTTCCGCTGGAACCTGCTGCTGGTGTGCGGGGACCCGGAAGATCCCAGCACCTACTTCGGCGGGTTCGACAAGTCCCAGGTCAGCCCGATCTCGTGCCCGGACAACGTGACCTTCGACCGGCACGGCAACCTGTGGATCACCACCGATTCCACCGAGGCGCTGGGCGCCAACGACGGCCTGTACGCGGTGCCGTTGGACGGACCGCAGCGCGGCCGGGTGATGCAGTTCCTCAGCGTCCCCCGCGGGGCCGAGGCCTGCGGGCCGGTGATCGAGGACGACCTGGTCCTGGTCTCCGCGCAGCACCCGGGTGAGTTGGACGGGGCCAGTGCCGACAACCCGGCCTCGCACTGGCCGGACGGCGGCGATTCCCAGCCCCGCCCCTCGGTGGTCGCGGTCTGGCGCTGATCAGCGGTCGGGTGGCTCGCCCGCGGGGCGGGCCACCACCGCCCGGTACAACCGAACCCAGTCCACACCGGACAGGTCGCGGGGCAGCGCGGCCGCGGGCGGAACGGGGATCCGCCGCCCGGTCGCGTTGGCCACCACGGTGGCCAGTCCCTGGCCCGGCGCGGTGTAGACGGCGCGGACGAACCGCTGGTAGCGCGGCATTTCCCGGGCCGGCAGCAGCGGATCGGCGCGCCGATGAACCCGCAGCAGCCCGGCGGGCTGCGCCGGCACCGGTCGGAACGCCCGGGCCGGCACCTTGCCGTGCAGCTGGAACTCGTACCACGGCGCCCACTGGGCGTTGAGCAGGCTGCCGCCGATCGCGCGTTTCCGGGCGACCTGCCACTGCACGATCAGCGCGGCCTCCGGCCAACCGGGGGTGGCGAGCAACCGCCGGGTCATCTCGGTGGTGATGCCGAACGGCAGGTTGCCCACCACCGCGCACGGGTGGTCCGGGAACCGGAACCGGCGCATGTCCGCCGGTACCACGCGGACCTGCGGGAACCGGCGGCGCAGCACGGCGACCAAGGCGGGGTCGATCTCGACCGCGAGCACGTCGCGGCCGGTCGCCACCAGGTGCCGGGTGATCGCTCCGCGACCGGCCCCCAGCTCCAGCAGCGGAATCGGGGCGCTCGCGGCCACCAGGTCCACCAGTCGGGCGGCGACGGAGCGGTCGACGAGGAAGTTCTGGCCCAGGCGCGCGCGATCCCGGGCCGCTTTCGAAACGCGGGACATGCAGGTGCTCCGAAGTGGAACGGGCTGACTTGGACGGCCGAGCCCGCGCACCCCGTGCCGGACGGTGGCAGACCAGGGGATCAGCACCTGGGAAGGGGGAAGACGCGTTGCGCGGCTCGGCGGCGAGCAGCAGCCGGAGGCTGCTTCAGCCGCGCAGCCGGATGAAGAAGGCGCAGGAGCTGCATGTCATGCCGGGCACCATAGGGACGCGCCGGTCGGGCGGGCAACTGGATTTCCGGCCCGGGCTCGCCGCGGTGGCGTTCCCAGTTGTGCCGACGAATTCGGACTTCGTTCACGTGGACGTTCCGCTTCCATTCCCCTGGGCGGGTTAATTTTCGGGAGGTTCCCGACGAATGCCTGGAGGTTTCCGTGGCTCCCCGTCCGGCCGGAAGGATCCCGCTTCCGCTGCTCCCCCACTTCTCCGCGAAGCGTTCACTGGTGACCTGCCGGTACCGCTGCGGCAACCAGTGCGCCCACGAACCCTCGAACACCTCGTCCAACACCTACTTCGGTGATCTCGTGGAGCGCGTGCTCACCCGCCGGGGAGCGCTCAAGGCCGGCGGGGTGCTCGCCCTCACCGTCGGCGGTGCCGCGGCCCTGTCCGGCACCGCGGCTGCCGAACGCACCCGCCCCACCGGCGGAAGCGGCCGGCCGGTGCCGGGAACCGATTTCGCCCCGGTGGCGCCGAACACCGAAGACCGGGTGGTCGTCCCCGACGGCTACCGGCAGAACGTGGTGATCCGGTGGGGTGACCCGGTGCTGCCGGGCGCGCCGGAGTTCGACTTCGACGACCAGACGCCGGAGGCGCAGGAGAAGCAGTTCGGCT
>NZ_AYJW01000116.1 GCF_000497205.1 Saccharopolyspora rectivirgula DSM 43747 | reverse complement strand
CCCTGCGGGGCGGGGCAGCGCCGAAACGTTGAAGTCGCTACCACAGTCGGTTTCTCGTCCTGGTCAAGTTTCTTGGGGTTGTTCGGTCGCAGGTGTTCCAAGGACTTCTCGGGGCTGCTCAGCTCGGCAGCCAGCACGTGGGGAAGAAGGTGGTACAGATCGTCGAGGGTTGTCTCCCTCTTGCTGGTACTGCTGCTGAGCGTGGTGAAATCGATGACGTGAGGTTCCCACTGCAGGTCGGAGGGTTTGAGCGTGTTGAGAATTTTCTCTGCTTTAGCGACATTCGTGCCTGCTTCAGTACGGATCCAGGCCGCGACAATGGCGAACAGTGCCTCGGTGTCCAAGGGTGTGTCGCTGTACAGCCACGGGCTGTTGTCGCCGATGGTCGCTTTTTTCGCGACGGTGATGACATCGGGAACTAGTGCTGCGATCACCTGGTTCAGCAACGCGATCGGAATTGACTTGATATCACGCCTGTCCTGTGGTGATCGTCCAAGGGCGATCAGCGGCCTTTTCCAGTCCTCCGGGAAGCAAAGCCGGTACAACTTCCGTTGCCATAGGTGATCGTTGCGCAAGCGGAAAGCGGCGATCTTGAGCTGGTTGTAGCGAGCCATAGCTGCTCAGAGCCCTTCGGTCCGGGACAACGCTTGGTAAAGGCACCTGTAGAGGGTGTCGACCAGATACTTGTCAGGGTCAGTGCAGGCAGAGTTGAGGTACGAGGCGAGAACGTCACGCATGCCGATGAGCAGGCTCAGCGAATCATCATCGGTACTGTCCTGAGCTCGCTGGGCTGCGTGCGGGGCGAACGCGGCGTCGCAGAAATACACCTTGGCCTCTACGCCTCCGCGCACAAGGCGTCCGATGACCTGCCAGATCGTGACGAGCTGTGTCCAAGCCAGTGCTTGGCGTTCTTCTCGAGGGAGATTGCTGTAGGCGAGTTTGAGGTTGAGCAACCGCCGCCACTCGCGGTGGGCGGTAGAGCGGAACGCGCGTGCGCACTGCCCCAGCGATGATCTATCAGCTTCTTCAACTTCTGGGAATCCGTTGTGAATCTGGAGGGCCGCCCATTGGTTGATTCGTTGGATGAGGTAGCTGAGGTCATCCGGCCGTGGGTGGGGTCGAACGAGGAAATAGGCAGCACCAATCGCGGCTTTGTTGGCTTCGTTGAGAATGTTGTGTCCACGTTCGACAGCCAGAAGCGGAGCGACTAGAATCCACGCTGATGTGCTGGCAAGGGTGGCGACTTCCGAGCGACGTAGGCCTCTGACGCCTCGCCAGGAGTCGGTGAACTCCTCGTCATCAGCTACGAGATGCAGGATCTGGTCTTTCCAGCTGCTGTGCAGATTCACCAGGTGTTCTGCAACCATACGGGCTTCGGCGTAGCTTCCGACCAGAAGCAACAACCTCTGTCGATCTTCTGGAAGGGAGTCTCGGCGCTGCTCAAGGATGCTTTTCCCTGCTCCTGGATCGGCCAACTCGGCTACCATCTCTCGCAGAGCCGATTCCCGATCTTCACCGAATTTTCCGGAAACTCGAATAGGAGAGGAATGGTCACCGGAGAAGAGCGGGAAAAACTCGAAGCGGCTTTTACTGATTGCGTCGAGTTCTTGCTCTGGTGGGCTCAGGATTCCGGTGACGGGGACGTCGATGTGGTACCGGGCCGACTTTCCCGCCCAGCTGGTTCCTGACAGGAGCAAGACGTTGGGTCCGCGATCAGCATCTGTGAAGAACAGCTCATGCAAATGCAACAGTATCCATCGACCTACGCCGCCGCATCGAAAGAAGCGCAATCGCCCCATGGGAGCACGGCCGCGACGGCGCCCGTGCTCGTCTTCGAGATACTGGAACCCCAACACATTGCCCATGGGTGATTCGGGCACCACGGGTTGGTAGTCACGTGGTGCCCGGTGAAACAGTGCCGAGGCAACGCCCTCGAGTCCGAGCACGATCTCGATTGCGCGGAACAGGTTCATCGCCTGGTTGAGACAGTGGGCAAGTACCGCGACTGCTAGAGTGAATTCCAAACGCGCCGCTTGGCGATCGAGGTCGTCAATGGTGAGCTGCAGGTTTTCCTCGCGTGGATTCTTGGTAGCTTGTTCAAGCCACTCACGTACCCGGCGCAATCGAACCGACTCGTCGGCATCGCGCAGAATATGCGCGGTCAGCTCGACCAGATCTCGAGTTAAGGGATCGTTGGAGTCCTTCGTTCCAAGTGGATCATCGATTAGTTCGTCGAATGCGCTCCGGAGGCGGAGGTATACCGGGTCAGCTTCCCATCCTTGCTGGGGTTGATGCGTGTTGGGTTTGACCGAACCGTAGCCCGCCCAGGACTGAGCGAGTTGTTGGGACAGTGTCCACTCGGTGAAGTACGCCTTGTCCAACCAGCGACGGGACAATGCTGGTTGTGGTCGATCGCTGTCACGAGACAACGCTGAGTAGATAATGTCAACAGCGTCGTTGGCTTTGTTCAAGTTGAGTTGCCATCGCCGCACCAACGGGTCGCGCATTGGCCCCCGACCCGCTTGACGAATGGTCTTCTTGGTGCGGTCGATCACCTCGTCGAGCCAGGCATCGTCGCCTTCACCAATGAGTTGTTGTTCTGGGCTGAAGACGGAGTCCAGTTGTGCTTGAACCTGGTCAGCCTCATCGACGATGATCAGATCACAGCGTCGCCACGCCAACTCCAAGTACCGCAGCCGTTCGGCATTGAGCTGCTGGGGAACGGCGGTATGAATCAGGCTTGCGGTCGTGGCCACCCACACGTCGGCATCGACCAGATCGCGTGATGCTTGATGCCGAGGACAGCTGTGCCAAGCTGGGCAGCTGTGCACCTGGCGCTTGTTCTGTGCCTCCCCGCTGCTGCTGTCACCCTCGGGAACCAAGCCTGAACAAGGTGAATATCGGATGTCCCACGGGGTTGCGGCGTGATCGCGCAGCCCATCCAACCAGCATGCCGTGCTCACGAAGTCGAACATGCGGTTCGTGCTCGGGGCGATCCGGCCATCACCGGGGTTGGTCAACCGGTGCACTCGGATTAGGTGCTGGACGCGATTTGATTGTCCGAGCACGGGTGTTGCTTTGATACCGAGCGCTTGTAGGTGCACCGTTTTTCGAAGCACTGAGGTGACGTTCTCCGCGATTACGCAAACCCGTTTGCGGTGTAGATGACACCAGAGGACCAGTACCTCGACCAGTGTGCTCTTGCCGGCGCCGACCATGCCGATCAGGTGCATGATGCCGTCTATCGTCAGCGTTTGAGAGTCCGAGAAGCTGTTGTCAGCCTGGCGAATCTTCAACTTGATTCGCTCCAAGCGCTCGCCCCACTTCGATCGCTTCTCTTCAGGGATGCCAATACGTTTTTCTTGTTCATC
>NZ_AYJW01000115.1 GCF_000497205.1 Saccharopolyspora rectivirgula DSM 43747 | reverse complement strand
CACCAACCATTTGGCAAAGTGGTTGCGCTTGTGGCCTTCGATGCGGGGCAAGCCGCGCTGGTTCGCCCAGCGGCCGTTGCCGTCCATCACGACCGCGACGTGGTTGGGCACGAGTTCGGGCGGTAACGCTGGCGGTTTCGCTCCGGAAGGATGCGGGTCCGGTGGCCGCACGCTCGGGTCGTCCTTGCCTCGCCCACGGCGTCGCAGCATAGGTGTTTTCTCCTTCAACGAGCTGGGGATCGGGTGCACATTCTTCCCCACCCACATCACTCGTTCTGGCGGTGGTCAGCGTCAGGATCAGCAACTGGCAGTGCTCGCCCGCTGGCGGCCCGTTCCCGGACCAGCGCCGGGGCGCTCCGCTCCACCAGCGGCAACGACCGTAGTTGCCGCTCCATGTGCCACTGCAGGTGGGCGGCTATCAGACCGCTGGCCTCCCGGCGTGCCACGGCGTCGGCCCGGTCCACCTGGTCCCAGTCGCCGTGCAGCAGCGCCGCCATCAGCGGCAGCGTCTGCGCCGAGGGCCGGACCGAAGCGGCAGGCCGGCACTGCGGGCACACCGCTCCGCCGGAGGGCACGTTGAACGCGCTGTGCGGGCCACGCGCACCGCACCGAGCGCACTCGAGCAGCGCCGGGGCCCACCCGGCGAAGGACATGGCCCGCAGCAGGAAGGCGTCCAACACCTGGGAGGGATCGCGCTCCCGGCCGCTCAACGCCCGCAGCGCACCCACTGCCAGCAGGTAGAGCCGGAGCACGGGCTCGCCTTCCTCCGCGGCAAGCCGGTCCACCGTCTCCAGCACCGCGCACGCGGTGGTGTACCGCTGGTAGTCGTCCACGATGTGCGCACCGAACGCGTCGACGGTCTGGACCTGGGTGATCACGTCCAGCGTGCGCCCGGTGTACAGCTGCACGTCGACGTGGCTGAACGGTTCGACGCGGGCGCCGAATCTCGAGGTCGTCCGGCGCACACCTTTGGCCACCGCCCGGATCTTGCCGTACCGCCGGGTCAGCAGCGTGATGATGCGGTCGGCCTCCCCCAGTTTCTGCACCCGTAGCACCACGGCGGTGTCCCGGTAGAGGCTCACCTCCCCATCGTCGCACCTGCGCACCGACGCCCGGTCGGGGCAGGCGAGAATCCTGTCGAAGTGATCTTGCAGTCACCGCCACGGACCAAGAGGGCAGATGACCAACCCGTACGATCCGCAGAACCCGTATTCGGGGAACTACCAGCACCAGGGCCCGCTCCCGGCGGCGCCCCCGCCGGCGGCGCCCTACGGGGTGATGTACGTCGTGGGGCCGCGCAACCATCCGCTGGCGGTCGCCTCGCTGGTGGTTTCGATCATCGCGCTGTTGGGTTGCTGTGTGGGTCTGCTGCTGGGGCCGGCAGCGGCCGTCATGGGGCACATCGGCCGGCGGGAGATCAACGGGCAGCCGACCCGGTACCAAGGCGACGGCATGGCGCTGACCGGGATCATCATCGGCTGGGCGGTGTCCGCCTTCTACTTCGTCGTGCTGGTCTTCCTCGTGCTGGGGCTCCTGGGCGTGTTCGATCCCGAGGTGCAGCGGGATTTGGGCTAGGCGACCTCGCCGAGCTGGCGCCGCACCGACTCGGCGGCCGGAACATCAGGCCCGCAGCACGGTGAACGGTTCCACCGGGATGTTGCGGACGATCCCCCACAGCACGATCGAGCAGACCAGCGCGGTGCTCAACACCCGCCCGAGCCGCCCGGCCGGCCACTGCCGCTGCAGGTGGCCGAGTTCCCGCGCGGCACCGGCCAGCACGAAGGCGACCGCCACGGGCAGCACGACGAGCATGGCGAACGCGTTCAAGTCCAGCGCTCGCGCGAAGTCGCCCTGCAGCAGCGCACCGAGCATGCGGCTGCCCCCGCAGAACGGGCAATCCAACCCGGTGAGCAAGCGGAACGGGCAGGGCAACGGGATGATCCCGGTGGCCAGCACGGCACCGAGCGGCACCAAGGTGGCGACCAGCCGAGTGGTCTCCGGCATCCGCCGGAGCAGCGACACCACCCGACGGAATGGATCAGTCCTACCGGTCATGTTCGAACTTCCGGGGGTAGTCGGGGTGCTGCGGCCCCCGGGCTGGGAGTCCACGCGCACCACCACGGTCCGCACGATCTTGTCCGCCCAAGTCTGCCGCTTCGAGTCCCACAACGGCGCCAAGTACCCGAGGTAGCAGACCAACGCGTCGAGCACGCGGCAGAGGTAGAGCAGGAACGCTCGACCGCAACCGAGCGGCTGACCGGTGCGCTCGCCGACCGTCTTGATCTTGACCACCTGCTGCCCGAGCGACTGACCAGTGGTTCCCCGGCGATACACCAGGTTCCAGAGGTGGAAAGCGGTCATGGCGAGCGGGAGCACCACGCACCCCAGCAAGAGGGTGATCTTGGCCAGCGCGAGAGCGCTGTCGCTTCCGCTGCTGATGAACGCGATGGTGGCGAACAGGAGGACGAGCATCAGCACCGAAGCAGCTGTACCGGGTATCTGGACGTCGATGAGATGCCCCAGGGCTCGTGTTCCCCAGCGGGCAAACTCACCCGCCGGGTGATGACCGGGCGGATTCCCCTCTGCGGGGGCGCCGCACTGCGGCACCGACCGAGCGGGCTGCGACGACCCGAGCTGCCCGGGTTGCGGAACTCCTTTCGCAGAGCAGTCGGAGGACTGCGGCTCGGGCGGAGTACCACGAGGACTGGTCACGGCACTTCCTCGACGGGGAAAGCAAAGCAGTTCCGGTGGTGAACAGGAGCGACCGGAACGGTGCGGGCCGGCGGCCTCCGGTATCCGACCGGGAACCGCCCGGCGAGCTCACGCGGCGAGCCCGGGCGCCGTCACTGGCCGTATCCGGGCAACGGGGGGATCCCAGGCTGCTGCGGACAACCGGGCTGGACGGGTCCGGCCTGGCCGTTCACGCGCACCACCACGGTCCGCACGATCTTGTCAGCCAAAGTTTGCCGCTTTCCGTCCCACAGCGGCATCAGGTAACCGACGTAGCAGACCATGCTGTCGACCACGTGGCAGAGGTCGCGCAGGAACGCGTTGCCGAAACCGATCGGCTGACCGGTCTCCTCGCTGACGGTCTTGATCTTGACCATCTTCTGGCCGAACGTTTGACCGGTGGTCCCCCGGCGGTACGCCGAATTCCAGATCTGGAGAGCTGCACCGGCAAGCGGTAGCACCACGCACACCACCAGGAAGGCGATCCCGGCGATCACGGCACCGCTGTCACTTCCGGTGCTGATGGATCCGAAAGCGACGGCCAGGAGGACGATCGCCAACACCGAAGCGATGGCACCGGGTACTCCGACATCGATGAGGTAGCCCAGCACCCGCGTGCCCCACGGGGCCAACTCACCCACCGGGTGGTACCCCGGCGGGTAAGCCCCACCAGCGGGGGCACCGTACTGCGGAACCGGCTGACCGGGCTGCTGTGGAAACCCACCTGACGGCTGCCCGAAGGACTGCGGACCGGACGGAGGACCGTAGGGGTTCGTCACGAATGCTCCCTCTTCAA
>NZ_AYJW01000114.1 GCF_000497205.1 Saccharopolyspora rectivirgula DSM 43747 | reverse complement strand
AGGTCGGTTTCTTCCAGCAGTTGCCGGGCGCGTAGGAGGCGTGGCTGCGCCTGGCGGCCACCGACCGCAGCCAGATCGCCGACCTGGGGGCGTGGTTGACCACGGTGGTCAGCCGGCTGTGCCTGGACCGGATGCGGTCCGCCGCGGCACGTCGCGAGCACTACGTGGGCCCGTGGCTGCCGGAACCGATCGTGCGCGACGTGTCCGAGGACCCGGGCGAGATCGTCAGCGGGCAGGACGACCTGCGGTTCGCCGCACTGCGGGTGCTGCACGAGCTGTCCCCCGAGCAACGCGTGGCGTTCGTGCTGCACGACGGCTTCTCCGTGCCGTTCAGCGAGATCGCCGACATCCTCGACTGCACGGTCGCGGCCGCCCGCCAGCACGCCTCCCGGGCCCGGCGCGCGCTGGCCGACGCCGACCCACCGCCACCCGCGGCCCTGGCGGAGCAGCAGCAGGTGCTGCAGGAGCTGGTGGAGGCGGTGCAAGCCCGGGACATCACCGCGGTGGCGCGGGTGCTGCACCCGGACGCGGTGGTCTACGGCGACAGCGACGGCAAGGCCCGCACCGCGCGGCGCCCGATCGCCGGGGCCGACAAGGTCGCCAGGTTCGCCGTCGGGCTGGCCCAGAAGTACGGCGACGAGCTGTTCACCAACTCCCGCCCGGTGCTGGTCAACGGCGAGCTCGGGCTGCTCCTGGCGGGTTCACCACAGGTGGCGCCGCGGGTGCTGACCGTCGCCGTGCGGGACGGGAAAGCAGCCGCGATCTTCGACGTGGTGAACCCGGAGAAGCTCACGCGGGTGCCGTGGTGAGCGCTCAGCCCACCCGCTCGGCCACCCGCGGATACGCCTTCGTGGACAGCTCGGCGAGCAGTGGGCGCCGCAGTGCCGCCGAGACCCCGGACAGGATGGCTTCCTTGACCGCGATGGCGGCCTTTCCGCGCAGCACCCGGTCCTGCGGCGAGTCGTCGGGGTTGACGAATTGGACGAGTCCTTCGCGTCGGCCGAGGCTGATGCACTGCACCACGTAGCGGAAGCGCAGTGGCCGCGCCGGTCGGCCGGCCAGCCGGTCGGCGATCGCGCGGGCCGCGGCCAGCGCGGACGGCATGGCGGTGGCGCAGGCCATCCGCAGGTCGCGCCCGCCGGGTCCGGGGATCGCGGCGGCGTCGCCGACGGCGTAGACCTGGGGGTGGGAGACCGAGCGCAGCGTCGTGTCGACCACGATCCGCCCGTGCCGGTCCGTGGTGAAGCCCGCTTCGGCGGCCAGCGGCGGGGGCTGGAATCCCGCGCTCCACACCACCAGGTCAGCCGGGTGGTGGCCGCCCGGGACCGTCAAGCCGTCCGCCCCCACCTCGGTCACCTCGGTGTTGTCGTGCACGTCGACGCCGAGCCGCGTCAGCACCTCGTGCACGTGCTCCCGGCCCCGTTCGGAGAGCCCTTCCCCGATCGGGCCGGCGGTGAACAGCGCGGTCTTCACCTGCGGGAAGCTCTCCGCCAGCTCGGTCGCGGTTTCCGCCCCGGTCAGCCCGCCGCCGACCACGGCGACCGTGTCCGCTTGCTCCACCGCTTCCCGCAGCCGCAGGGCACCGTCCAGTTCGGCGACGGTGTGGGCGTGCTCGGCGACCCCCGGCGCGGCGGTGGCGCCGGTGCGGCTGCCGAGCGCGTAGAGCAGGGTGTCGTAGTGCAGCGGGGCTGCCTCCCCGAGGTGCACCAGTTGGTTCTCCGGGTCGATGCCGGTGACCAGGCCGATCTTCAGTTGCACCCGGGTTCCGCGCAGCAGCTGGCGCAAAGGGGGGCTCGGCAGCCTCTGGCCGGTTGCGATCTGGTGCAGGCGCACCCGGTGCACGAACTCCTCGCGTTGGTTGACCAGCACGATCTGGGCGTCGGTCAGGGCGGACAGGCGCTTCGCCGCGGACAGTCCCGCGTAGCCGGCGCCGAGGACGACGATGCGGTGCGACATGTGCTTGCCTTTCGGGTTGTTCCGGGCAACGGCCCGTGGAGTGTCTTCAGTGGACCTGGCTGACCGGGCAGGAGTCGGCGAATCCTTGCGCGGTGATCCCCATCGCGTGGTTGAAGCGGGAACGCAGGTTCTCCAGGGCGATCAGGAAGGTGAGTTCGACCGTGCGCTTGTGGCCGAGCTGCCGGTCCAGTTCCGCCACCTGCTGATCGGTGACCTGCATGGGCTGCGCGGTCATCGCGTCGGCGTACTCGATGACCTTCCGCTCCAGCTCGGTGAACTTCTCCGAGGTCGCGTACCGGTCGATCTCCCGCAGCCGCTCGGTGTCCAGCCCTGAGTAGCGCTGCTGCATCTCGCCGAAGTCCACGCACCAGGAGCAGCCGATGTTGACGGCGACCCGGTAGAGGGCGAGCTCCCGCAGGTCCTCCGGGAGGGATTTCCCCGCCTGCTGCACCATTCCTTCGGTGGCGCAGTAGGTGAGCAGCAGCGGCTGGTGGTGCGCCAGCACCGCCATCGGCTCCAGGACCGCGGTGTAGCGGCGCCGGGAGAACCGGTACAGCAGTCTGGTGATCCAGTTCGCCCGCTGCTGGGGAACGGCTGGAATGCGTGGCATGGGCTGTGCTCCCTGGTCGTGAGCCCCGCTTCGGGGCAGCTCACCGGGATGACGAGACAGCCCGCCCGGATGTGACAGCTCAGCTCGGATCGGTGACGCGGGCCAGGAAGTACAGCGAACCGGAGGCCTGGTGCCGGACCAGGAACAGGAAGGGGCGGTCCACCTCGACGGTGATCGGGTCGGGTTCGCGGACGGCCGAGGTCAGCCGCATCATCGCCGCGGTCGCCGCGGCGCCTTCCAGCCCGGATTCGTCGACCTCCAGCACCGACTGGTGCACCAGGGTCGAGATCCGCAGCGATTCGCTGGTCAGCGGAGTGAAATCAGCCGCCGGGGTGAACACCGTGCGCACGCCGAGGGCGCTCATGCTGCCCTGCAAGTCCGGTTCGCCGGTGACTTTGAAGCGGGGCAGGAGCAGTTCGACGCGCTGCTGCTCCACCGCGTCCAGCAGCTGCTGCAGCCGGGTCGGGGTCAGCTCCTGTTCCCGGGTGGGGAGGTCGTCGGGCAGCAGGACGAGCGCCTCCACCCCACCGGCCGCTGGCAAGCCGACGAGCTGCCACCCGTCCACCGCGGCGTAGCCGAGCCGTCGCGTGGTGCGCATGGTGGGGACTTCCCGGTCTCCGCCCGGGGCGTGGAACACCCGCTGGGTCGTCTGGTGCTGGTCAAACGGTTCCTTCCAGGCGACCTTGAGGTAGAGGGCGTTGACCAGGGAGGCGACCGTGTCCGGGTCGACGGTGCCCGGGGGCAGCAGTTCCGGGATGAGCTGCCGGGTGGTCTCCGCGACGTCGGAGTTGATCAGCTTGCGGGCTTGTTCCGGCTCGGAGCGGAAGGGCGCGGTGCGGACCGCGCTGCCCGGCCAGGCGGCGAGTTCTCCGAGGAACTGCTGGTTCAGCGACAGGTCCTGGTGGACCCACAGGGTGTTGGCGACTGCCAGCACCGGGGGTTCACCGCTGGGGGCCGGGGCGAGTTCGGCTGCTGCGGCGAGGGGGCGCAGCGCTGCGGCT
>NZ_AYJW01000113.1 GCF_000497205.1 Saccharopolyspora rectivirgula DSM 43747 | reverse complement strand
ACCTCGCTGCTGTGCTTTTTGATCACCGGGACGTCAGCGCAGGTGGATCGACGCCTTCCCGACGCCGGCGCGCTTGGCCACCGCTTCCACGCTGAAGCCCGCCCAGCCCCGTTCGCCGAAGACCGGGATCATCCCCGCGTGCGCGGGGAGCACGGTTGTCGCGGCGAGCGACGAAGCGCTTGTCCGGATCATCCCCGCGTGCGCGGGGAGCACATGGGTGACACGGGAAACCCTCCCCATCAGGTGGGATCATCCCCGCGTGCGCGGGGAGCACGGGTGCACCGGAAACACCTCCTATCCAGGTGATGGATCATCCCCGCGTGCGCGGGGAGCACGCTGCGCCAGCAGCGGCGGGCGGTCATGTTCAGTGGATCATCCCCGCGTGCGCGGGGAGCACCCGCGGCCGGCCGCGTCACCTCGCCAGATCTGGGGATCATCCCCGCGTGCGCGGGGAGCACGACTAGCTCCTCCGTTGCATCTGGTGGTGGGGAGGATCATCCCCGCGTGCGCGGGGAGCACACTTGATGACCAGGGACTATAGCAGCCCACACCGCAAAATAGATTCACTTTGTTCCGCCGCCAGGAAGGTAGCCTCCGGAGCGCACTCCTGTCCCACGTGTGGGAAGAGTACTTGCACCTGCCGCCGGTGGATTCGAAGGTGAACGACTCCCGGCACGCAGGGGAGCACCTCGGCGAGCAGAAAATTCAGCACGCAACGGAGCAGCGCCAACCTGCACCTCTGTCGAACGGGTGGCTCAAGATCTACCCGCACAGGTGCGTTGGCCCGGACAGCCGCTTGAAATCGTGTTTTTCACAAGCTCAAACGCTCGGGCACCGACCGCTGCATCGAGCAGGTTCGGTGAACTCGCAGTCGAAAGCGACGATGCGGGAGCCAACCACCATTGGTTAGTGCTCTCCCGCAGTCCTCCAGCGAGTGCGACGCCGCAGATCCAACTCCCCTGGCACCGAACGAACTGGCCGCATGGCGGCCATAGCCCGCGGCAGTCAGCTCGAGGGTTTGCGCGCCACGAGGTGGAAGGCGCGGCTGAGTTGGCGGTAGGGGTCGCGCTGGCTGGCTTCGAGTTCGACCGCAGCTATCGTCGCTGCGCGCTCGGTGTCGCTGGGATCCAGCTCGACCCCGCTGAATTCGAGCCAGTCGACGAACAGCCAAGCCCCGTACCAGCGCAACGGCTCCACGCCCCGCTCCCGCAGGAGCTCGCCGAGTTCCTCCACCGTGTCGGCCCGCCCCCGCACGCCGAGCCCGGGCACGGTTTCCGTCCTGGTGTCGAACGCGGCCAGCGCGTCCTCCCACCGCTGCTCCAAGGCCGGGCGCACCGCCATCGTCTTGGCGTTGCCGCTCATGATCGACACGATTCCGCCTTCGGCAGCGCACCGGCACAGCTGGTCCAGCAGCGGCTCCGGTCGCTCCTGGTACCCGAGCACCCCGTGGCACAGCACGGCGGCGAAGCGGCGACCGCGCACCGCCTCGTCGGCGTTCTCGCCGTCGGCCTGCACGAGGGTCACTCGCCGCTGGACGTCAGCAGGCAGTCGAGCGAGCCGCTGCCGGGCCTTGTCCAGCATCGCCGGTGACGAGTCGAGCAAGGTCACGTCGAACCCGGCTTCGGCCAGCGGGAAGCACTGGTGGCCCGCGCCACCGCCGACGTCGAGCACCGCCGCCGGAGGCTGCGGCAGGTGCTGCAGGAGCTGCTGGTGCATCACGTGAGTGCGCACATATCCCTTCACCGAGGCGTAGGCCTCGTCGGTGAATCGGTTGGCCAGACCCGCCTCGGACCAGGTGCCGTCACTCATGGCCCCAGCGTACGTGTTCCGGATGTTCAGGACCACGAAGGTGCTGCTCCTGGAGCTGGTCAGCACAACCCGGCGGCACGGCGCGCCTCCCAAGACACCCGGGGCGTGGTCGCGCTGGTGGGTGCGCGGCACTACGGGGCGCCGTCCGACCGCACCACCCCCCTCTGGTGCAGCTGCAGGGCTTCGCCGCCTGCGGGGGGCGGGGAAGCCGCTCCTCGCCTTCGGCGTGCTGCTCAACAACACGGCCGCGCTCGATCTCGACGAGCCGGACGAGTCGTGGGGCGAAGGGCATGCCCACTCGCGTCCACCCTGGACTGTTCGGGCACACCACCGGCACCGAGCTGGTGTGACGAGCGTCAGGTGGCCAGTTCGACCCCCGCTCCTCGTATTGTGGGTGGCATGGGAGTGCGGCCTGGATTCCTCCGATGGGGACTGCTGGTCGCTCTCCTGCTCGGCGTGGTGCTCATGCACCACATCCCGTACCAGCACGACCGGCCGCACGCGGAGCCGCCGTCCGCGGTGACCGCGGAATTGCCCCTGCCGAGCGCCACATCCGATGACGGCTGCGACTGCCACCACGCGTCCGAGCACAGCGGCGCACCGATCCCGTCACCGCACGACCTGCTGCACCTGTGCTTGGCGATCCTGATCGGCTTCGCCGCGTTCTTCCTCGCCCGGGTGCGATGTCGCCGCGGCACAGCCACACCGGGACCCGGGTCCCTCCTGGCCGTTCCCGGGGCCCGGACGCGGCCTCCGGTACCGGTTGCTCGACGTCTCGCCGCGTTGTGCGTGCTCAGGTGCTGACCAGCAGTCCTGATCAGCGAGTTCCTGCACGCAACCATCGAGATGTCGAGGAGTTCCACCGTGAAGCGAGCACGACTGCTGAGCGCTGCCGTTGCCGTCACCGCCGCTGTCCTCGCCGGGTGCTCCGGTGGTGGCGAGATGGCGCACATGCCGGGCCACGAAGCGCCGCACAACACCGGCCAGTCCCAAGCCCCGGGCCAGGCCGCGCACAACCAGGCGGACGTGGCCTTCGCCCAGGGGATGATCCCGCACCACCAGCAGGCCGTCGAGATGTCCCGCATGGCGGCTGATCGGGCCGGGTCCGCGGAAGTGAAACAGCTGGCCGAGCAGATCCAGGCCGCCCAAGGCCCGGAGATCGAGAAGATGACCGGTTGGCTGGAGAGCTGGGGTGCGGAAGTGCCGTCCGGCTCCGGCATGGCAGGCATGCACCACGGCGGCCACGACGGCATGGTCGACGGAATGATGTCGCCCGAGCAGATGAAGCAGCTCGAGCAGTCCTCGGGTGCCGAGTTCGACGAGGCGTTCCTGTCGATGATGATCGAACACCACGAAGGCGCGGTCGCGATGGCCCGGACCGAGCTCAGCGACGGCCAATTCCCCGAAGCCAAGCAGCTGGCTCAGCAGATCATCGACACCCAGCAGGCCGAGATCGACACCATGAAGCGGCTGCTCGCCCAGAGCTGACCGCAGCTGTTACGCGGGAGGGTGGTCACCTCCGGGTGGTCACCCTCCACCGTGCTCCTGGCGTTCCCGAGGAGCTCGCCCGAGCGAACGATGTCCACTGCGGAACGCGAGCACGCCGATCGCTCCTGCGATCACGGCCCGGCTCGCTGTTCCGCGCATGCGCCTCCCGGGCGCCCCGCTGTCGCCTTGACCACCCCGTTGAGGAGCAGACCGGACCCAAGAGGAGACCACCAGGGGTTTTCCGGTGGTTGGCTGAACGGCGCGGGGCCGGAAACCCCGGAGGCTGCTGGCCGCGCAGCTCGAGTCGCAGCACGACCAGGAGCGAGGCGCGGACTCGACATCCGAACCGACCACCGAAAAGCCGGAGAGCCGGCCACCTGCATCGGTAACCGGCTCTCCGACCGCTGTGGAGCTGACGGGATTCGAACCCGTGACCCCTTGACTGCCAGTCAAGTGCGCTACCAACTGCGCTACAGCCCCATATTCACTTTCCGAGTCCCGGGTTTTCGTTCCCGTTCATCTCGTGTGCCACTACAGTACAACACCGTTCGAAGGCCTTTTTCAGGGGGGTCCCCTTGAACGGGTTCGCGCAGCTCATCGCACGTTCAGGACCTCTCGGAGCGACCACCCCGCCGCTCCCCCGCTCGACGGAGTTGGTCTACGCCACTCCCAGCACCCCGGCCGCCACCTCCAGATCGGCCAAGAACCCCCGGTAGGCCTGC
>NZ_AYJW01000112.1 GCF_000497205.1 Saccharopolyspora rectivirgula DSM 43747 | reverse complement strand
GGAGACCACCCGAGGGCCGATCGGGGCGGAGAAGGTGGGTCTGGCGGCAGCCGGGAGGACGTCTCAGCAGAATCGAGCGGTTCGTCGTCCAGCGAGGACAGCGCTTCCTCCAACCGGCGCCCCAGCGCCGCGGCCGGTTCCTCCCACTCCCGCGGGTGCTTCTCCCGGTCCAGGTCCCACACCGGGACCAGCAGGCCGTGCGCCCGGAACGACCCCGCGTACCGGCTGTCCTCGTCCAGCGCCAGCTCCCCTCGAACGGACAGCCGGGCCAGCGCCGCCAGCAGCTGCTCCTCCGGCTCCGGACGCACCCAGCGCAAGTGCGCCTTCTCCCCCGCGTCCACCCAGTACGCGGAGCGCACCCCGGTCAACCGCTGGGTGGGCATGATGGCGGAGTTGGCCCGCTCCAGGGAAAGCGCCACCTCGCTGCTCGGGTCCACGCCCTCCGGAAGCCACCACGAGAAGTCCTCGTGCAGCTCGACCTCCAGGTCGGCCTCCGGGTCCAGCAGGTCCTGCAGCCGGGTCGGCATCACCCCCGGCTGGGCGGTCTCCGGCCCCACCACGGAAAGCGACGAGCCCGCCTCGGCGTTCTGCACCCACTCCACCGCGCGGGCGATGTCCCGGCTGATGTCCCCGGAGTGGGTCTGCACCTGGAGCCCCACGAACGCCCGGTCGTCGGTGCGGCGCAACGCCGCGGCCGCCAACGGCAGCACGGTGGCCACCGTGACCTCACCGCCCTCGCGCAGCGGCAGCCGGGCGGTCGCCGAAGGGACGAACTCCCGCAACGCCACCAGCTCGCACTCGGCGGCGAGGCCTTCGAACGGGCGGACCACGATGACGTCGGCGGCTCCACCGGCCGCGCCGTGGCAGTTCTTGTAGCGCTTGCCGGAACCGCAGGGGCACGGTTGCCTGGGTTTAACCGCTGCACCCGAAGCCGGCTGGACAGTAGTTGGCTCGGCCACTGCAAGTCTCCTCACTCACGGTCACTACGCAGTGACGCTATCCGAACCACTCCCGGATGAGCCAATCAGGTGGGAGCGAGTCGCAGCGGGTTTGTTCGTGGCGACGTAGCGCACCCCGGCGCGTTCGCACAACCGGACGTCCGCCGGCTCGTCAACGGTCCAGCAGTAGGTCTCGTGCCCGTTCTCCGCCGCCCGACGGGCGAGCTCGGGATCGCGGCGCAGCAGCTCCACGGACGGCCCGGCGCAATCCGCCCACGGCGGCAAGATCCCGTTGCGCAGTCGACGACCGCACCGGTCGAACAACAGCACCGTCGGGAGCTTCGGCGCGGCCTTCCGGACCCGGCGCAAGGCGCCTCCGGAGAACGACATCATCACCACCGGGGAGGTCTCCTTCTCCTCCGGCGTCGACCACCCGTGCCGGGCGAGCATCGCGATCAACTTCTGCTCCACCAGCCCGCCGTACCGCACCGGGTGCTTGGTCTCCACGAACAACCGGACCGGGCGGGAGTGGTCCTTGACCAGGCCGAGGAGCTTCTCCAACGTCAGCACGCCGCGCTCGGCCTCGTTCCCGGACGCCGGATGCCAGCCGCTGAAGTCCAGCCCGGACATCGCGTCGACGGTGAGGGAGCTGACCACGCCGCTCCCGCTGGAGGTGCGGTCGATGCGCCGGTCGTGCACGCAGACCAGGTGGCCGTCCCGGCTGACCCGGATGTCGCACTCCAGTGCGTCAGCCCCTTGGCTGAGAGCCAATTCGTAGGCACCGAGGGTGTGCTCGGCGCGATGTGCCGAAGCCCCGCGGTGTGCGACGACGTCGGGGGTCGTAGAGCGCACCACCCCATTATGGGGAAAAACCGGCAGTGGCTCCGCCGATCTGTGACCCGTCTGACTCGATTCAGCGCGCCGCGTCCTGCGGGCGGGCCCGACGCCGCACCGGTGGCGCACCCCGCACCGCCAGCACCCGGTACCGGCGCAACCCGGCCGGATCAGCGGGGAGCAGCAGGCGGGTCAGGTGGTCGACCACCCGCGCGGTGAGCACGGCCAGCACCGCCGCCGAGCCGTCGTTCCAGGCGTGCAGCACCACCCCGTCGGCCATCGCTTGCACGCCACCCCGGAACCCCCAGGCGATGGCGATCCAGCTCAGCAGCACGGTCACCACCCAGCAGGCCCACCACACCCGCACCAGCACCGACGGGAACGGCCGCGTCCCGCGGTCCCGGTCCCCGCGCCCGATCAGCACGGTGTGCTCCAGCTCGGCCAGCGCCGAACCCGGCACCACCAGGTTCAGCCCGGGCACCAGCACCCCGGCGACCACCTGCGCGTCCGAACGGGCGTTGCGGACCCCGATCCACCGGGCGGCCAGCTCGCGGGCGCGCAGCGCCCACAGCACGGTGAGCACCCCGCTGAGCGCCCCCAACAGCCAGGTGCCCAGCCCGGACAGGTTCACCAGCAGATCGGAGAGCACCAGCACCGGTCGGGACAGCGCCTGGGTGCGGCTGATCAGCAGCAAGCCGTACCGCAGCAGCTCGGCGCCGGCGGCCAGACCGGCCACCGCAGCGGTGCACCGCAGCGCGATCACCGCGTTGCGCGCGCTGCTGCGCACCCGTTCTTGGGAGTTCTCCGGCGGCCGCAGCGGAACGGCCAGCGGCCAACGCCAGCCCACCAGGGGAAAGCCCCAGCGAGGAACGGCCGGGTACTTGGGCGGGCCCGAGTACGGGCGACGTCGCGGACGGGGTCGGACCGGCCGCGCCCCGCCGGGCGGGGTGGCGACCCACTCGGTCCTGGAGGGGCCCGGCCGGCGGGTCACAGCACGTAGGGCTTGCCGTCGGGGTCTTCCGACACCAGCGGACGGCCCTCGGCCGCCCACCCGTTCATGCCGCGCTCCACGTTCACCGCGTCCCAACCGTTGGCGTTCAGGTAGGCGGTGACCTTCGCCGAACGACCACCGGAGCGGCAGATCACGTACAGGTCATCGACCTCGGGGATCTCGTCGAGGCGCTGCGGCAGCTCGCTCATCGGGATGTGCACCGCCCCGGGGGCGTGCCCGGCCTGCCACTCGTCGTTCTCCCGGACGTCCAGCAGCGCGCTGTTCTCCGGCAGCTGCTCCGGCAGCTCGGCCAGGGGAATGCTGGGGACTTGGCTTTCCGGCACTGGGGTAGTCATGTTCCCGATGCTGCCACGCCAGGTGTGCAACGCGCGTTAGCCCCAGCAGACGAAGAGCGGGAGGAGCGCCCGCCTCGAGCACTCCTCCCGCTCCGGACGGTCGCCGCGGGTCAGTGCGCGGTCGCCTTCTCGGCGCCGGCTCCGGTCAGCGAGCGCACCTCCATCTCGGCGTACTTCTCCGCGTTGTGCGGTTCCTTGCTCAGCACCGTGCCCAGGTAGCCGAGCAGGAAGGACACCGGGATCGACACGATGCCCGGGTTCTTCAGCGGGAAGAACGCGAAGTCGAGGGACGGGAACATCGCTTCCTCGTTGCCGGACACCGCCGGGGAGAACACGATCAGCCCGACCGTGACGATCAGACCGCCGTAGATGCTCCACAGCGCACCGGTGGTGTTGAACCGCTTCCAGAACAGCGAGTACAGCAGGGTCGGCAGGTTCGCCGAGGCGGCGACCGCGAACGCCAGCGCGACCAGGAAGGCCACGTTCTGGCCGTTGGCGGCGATACCGCCGAGGATCGACACCACGCCGATCACCACCGCGGTGATCCGGGCGACGCGCACCTCCTGCTGGCGGTCGTCCGGGTTCCCCTTCTTCAGCACGTTGATGTAGATGTCGTGCGCGAAGGAGGCCGACGCGGTGATGGTCAGGCCGGCGACCACCGCGAGGATGGTGGCGAAGGCGACCGCGGAGATGAAGCCGAGCAGCAGCGGACCGCCCAGTTCCATCGCCAGCAGCGGCGCAGCCGAGTTGACCCCGCCCGGGGCCTCCTTGATCGCGTCCGGCCCCACCATGGCGCCGGCGCCGTAACCGAGCACCAGGGTGAACAGGTAGAACAGGCCGATCAACCAGATCGCCCACACCACCGAGCGGCGCGCCTCCTGGGCGGTGGGCACGGTGTAGAAGCGCATCAGCACGTGCGGCAGGCCGGCGGTGCCCAGCACCAGCGCCAGGCCCAACGACAGGAAGTCGAGCTTGCTGGTCTCCGTCGCGCCGTACTGGGCACCCGGGTTGAGCAGGTGCTCCCCGCCGATCTCCGCCGCGTGCCCGAGCAGGCCGGAGAGGTTGAAGCCGTACGCGCCGAGCACCCACACCGTCATCACGAAGGCACCGGCGATCAGCAGGGCGGCCTTGATGATCTGCACCCACGTGGTGCCCTTCATGCCGCCGACCAGCACGTACAGGATCATCAGCGCGCCGACCACGGCGATGACCAGCGACTGCCCGGAGGAGCTGTGGATCCCCAGCAGCAGCGCGATCAGACCGCCCGCGCCGGCCATCTGGGCCAGCAGGTAGAAGAAGCTGACCGCCAGCGTGGACAGCGAGGCCGCGGTCCGCACCGGACGCTCCCGCATCCGGAAGCTCAGCACGTCGGCCATGGTGTAGCGGCCGGTGTTGCGCAGCAGCTCGGCGACCAGCAGCAAGGCCACCAGAGATCGGAAGAGCACACGT
>NZ_AYJW01000111.1 GCF_000497205.1 Saccharopolyspora rectivirgula DSM 43747 | reverse complement strand
GCGCCGATGCCTTCAAAGGCTTCCTCGCCCTCGCCGCCGCACTGACCTGCTTCAAGAAGCTCAAACAAGCCAAGTGAGACACGCTCTAAGGTACTTGTCATCCGAGCACGCTGCCTGGCAGGCGATTCCGCCGACGTGTGATTGGGAGAGCTGATCGCAGCGAGGAGAGCCTGCTTCCGGGAGCACCTGCTCGCCACTGTCCGCGGAGACCCCGGCAGGCCCAGCGGACCGCCTCCGGTCGCCATCAGCGGCACGACAAGCACCCAGCGCGCCGACGCCACGGGCCTGCCCTGTGCGCGACCGGAGATCGCCAGTGGGACCGGAGCGCCCGATGCAGACCGGAGGCAGCACTTCGCGGTGGCTGCCGAACAGCGAAAGCCCCTGCCAGCGGAACGCTGACAGGGGCTTCACCTGCTGAGAACGGGTGGTGCGCGATACTGGGATTGAACCAGTGACCTCTACCGTGTCAAGGTAGCGCTCTCCCACTGAGCTAATCGCGCGAGGCGGAGGCGGGAATCGAACCCGCGTACAGGGCTTTGCAGGCCCTTGCCTAAGCCACTCGGCCACTCCGCCACACCCCAGCCCCCCGTTGCGGGAGCTGAAGGACGTAGAGCGGACGACGGGACTCGAACCCGCGACCCTCACCTTGGCAAGGTGATGCGCTACCAGCTGCGCTACGTCCGCACGCCCGCGACACCGGACCAGGACCTCTTCGGTCGTCGGCCCGTCCGCCGCGTTGCACGATGCACTTTAGACCACCCTCCGCGGGGGCGTGCAGAGGGGTCCCGGAATCCATCACCCCGCACTGCCGTCAGGCCGGGGAAGATCGATTCAGCCGAGGTCGTAGGGCAGCAGACGGGTCAGCGCCTGGTCCAGGTCCACCCAGAGGTTCTCGTTCCCGGGGACCACGACGTCGTAGGTGCGGTCCAGGAAGTCCGCCAGCTCCTGGGCGCTCGCTTCGAACACGGCGTGCCCGGAGGGCGAGCTCAGCTCGACGACCACCACTTCGGGGTCATCGGTGGCCGGGCGGATCTGCACATCTCCCTCGCCCGCGGGAGCGATCAAGCCGTCGGCCAGCAGATCCCGGGCGAACACCCATTCGACCCAGCCGGAACGACCGGTGCGGAAGGCCGCCACCACCGCGTACGGGTCGCGGGTGTCGTAGCGCATCTCCACCTGGACCGGAGCCGCCGGAGCCTGCGGAGCCAGCAGGTCGAAAACCGCTGTCGAACGTATGGTCACGTGGTCGTTTCTCATCATCTTCCCCTTCTGCTCCCCGCGAGGCGAGCCATCGATCGCGGACTCCAGTTGTGCCGGTTACCCGGCTCCAGCGCCCGCATGTCACCGACAGACCACCCGTATGGGGCATCCCCCTTATTCGCTGCGTTACTGTCTAGTTGCTTTCTGTTTTCACAAAGCGGATTTGCGCCGCGTCGGAGCCCCTCTCCAGCGCCAGATGGCCATGGATGACCGCGGCACGGCCCGTTTGCACGGAAGAGGATCAGCTGCGAACCGGAGGCTCAAGCTCGAAGCACCGACACCATTTCACAAATCCGAATCTTTGCTACTTTCCGTAGTTGCCTGGTAACTGCGGTCGCATCGGGCCCCAACTTCGCGCCCGAGCCGCTGCAGGACAACCACAAACCCACTCTGACCACTGGGTTTATTCGCGTCCTGACCAGCGGCACTGCATTCAGGATAGGCATCGGCCACGAATTTTTAACCCCGCAGAAATCCGCCCTCATGAGACCCTCGCCACGGAATTCACCGTTTTAGGTGAACTCGTTGGTACTACTCCGTGACCACAAGCCTGCTTTTGCCACTCCCGCAAGTGACTCACCGCACAATGTGAGGTGGATCGAATTTCGCGGTGCAGAGACTATGTGCCCTGTCCGCCCCGAACAAGCCGCGCTAGACGCGGTCGGAGCACCCCCTCGGTCGGCGGTCCGCTGACGAGCGCGCCGGTGTCTGCTTTGCGCATGCCCCGAGCCCGTTCCACCAACCCACCGTATTCTGGCACCGGGAACACCGGGATGGCCTAATCGCAGGCTCATCCGGCCACGAGCAAGAACGTCCGAGCGTCCGGCAGGTGGAACTCTGAGTAACGCGGCCGAGTCACCATCCCGCGAGCGTGACATGGACCAGGAGGAGCAGCGGCGACGGCCGTGGCGCGCGAAACTGCAGCGCCTGGTGCAGCGGGTGCGGAGGTTCCGGGAGCGCATCCGCCATCGCCGCGGCCTCAACACGACGTACCGGGTGGCGCTCGGCACCTTCGGCACCCTCGTGCTGTTGGCCGGACTGGTGATGATCCCCTACCCGGGTCCGGGATGGCTGGTCGTGTTCGCCGGGCTGGGCATCTTGGCCACCGAGTTCCACTGGGCCCACCGGGTCAACATGTTCGCCCGGCGCCAGTACAAGCGCTGGGTGGCCTGGCTCGGTCGGCAGAGTTGGATCACCAAGCTCGCCGTCATGTCCGGCACCGGCCTGGTGGTGCTGGTGACGCTGTGGATGATGGGCGTGTTCGGCCTGGTCGGAAGCTGGTTCGACCTGCCCTGGCGCTGGCTTGCCTCCCCCCTGTTCGAGGGCTGAAAACGATCGTGTATTGTTTTCCTTGCAAGCGGGAAGGGCGGAGGCCCGGACCGCCGGAGAACTGAACAAGGGCGATTAGCTCAGCGGGAGAGCGCTTCGTTCACACCGAAGAGGTCACTGGTTCGATCCCAGTATCGCCCACGCGAGGAACGAGCCCCTGGCAGCGATGTCAGGGGCTCGTTCCTTTTCGGCCGCGCCACCCACTCAGCGCTGTGGTCGGCACCACACCATCCGCGTCCGCGGGGAAGAGCAGTCGGGACGGCGCCCCACCGGGCTCGAACGCATGAGCGGGAAACCGGTGGGGTGTCGGTGGATCTTGGAATCCTGCGGGCATGCCGATCAAGGACCAAGCGCAAAGCTCGACGAGCACGTTGTCCGAGTTCTTGCGGTGCCGCCTGCCTCGTACCGGCGACATCGAGGCCAGCTGGCGGGAGTCGCTGCAGGCCTCCCCCAGTCCGGAATGCGATTTGCCCGGGTGAGCGGTGGGAGGCCGTCGGGCTGGCTTTCGAACTCCGGATCGACCTCGATCTCGCTCCCCGGCCTGAGCCCGCACAGCTGCTGTCGTACCTCCCACCGGATCGGTGCGTGGAGCTGCTGACGGGCGAAGGGTCGTGCTCACGTGCTCTGTCGATGGGCTGCTCGCGGCTGCGAGCCCCGGGCCGACCCCGACGTTGGCCGCCCTGCGCGAGGAGTTCCGTTCTGCTGTGCGCGCTGAATTCGACTCGTTCCGCAGGCACGAGGTGCCGCGAGAACGGAGGCGTGGGCTCTGCATCGACAAGCATCGACAAGCCCTGACTGCACCTCCATCAGCGAGCGGATCGGCGCGGCGGTCGATCACGGTTCGGGAAAAACCACGTGGGGTGATCACTTGCTCGCTATCGTGTGAGCGTGCTGATCTTGGCGCACCTGGAGCGGCGGCAGGGCTCTCGTGCTGGAAACCTCCCGGTCGTTGTCGCGCCCGGGCACCGAGCAGCTGAGGACGCGAGAGCGATCTCGAGCGGCCCGGTGCCACCTGCGGCGCCGAACGCTGAGGCTGGCGCAATGTCGCAGCACTCGTCGATCACGACCTGGGGATTGATCGACCACCTGATGACCGAAGTGCGTTGTGCGAGTCCTCGCGGGTGGTGAGGAATGGCCAAGGCGGAGTCCTCCCGCGTCGCGCGTTTGACTTTCCTTGGGACGTTCGTCGCGGGGCTGCTGCAGTTGCTCGCAGGCGCGGCGACGAACGTCGTGACGGGCGTCGTCCCGGAGGAGTGGACGGAGAGCAACCTCGGTTGGCTGTTGGTCGGGACAGGTGCGCTGTTCTTGCTGGCTGCGGGCGTCACGGGGTGGGCAGCGCGTGGTTCGGCCCCAGAGCCCGACCAGGCGAGCCCGGCTGCTGGCTCGCCGAATGAGCGGGGCGAAGTCCACACCAAGAACAAGGTGAGGGCCCGCGAGGTGCACGGGTCGATCTTTCAGGCGGGCGTTGTGCAAGGCGACATCAATTTCCACACCAGCCCGTCCACGCGTCCGACCGTGGGGGCGCCGCCGCCACCACCGGACGGGGCGGTAGATCGTCCGGGCCTTCGGGACGACGTGGTGAAGGCACTGCTCAGCGAGGACAACCAGGGGCCGGTCGCGTTGATCGGAGTGACCGGCGCCGGGGGGTTCGGCAAATCGACGCTGGCGGCGCTGGTGGCCAACGATCCTCGGGTGGAAGAGCGGTTCCGGGACGGAACGCTGTGGGTGACCTTGGGCGCCCATGTCGGGAAGGCTGAACTCGCGGAGAAGATCAACGACCTGGCCGCGCGCGTGGCGGGGGAACGCCCGAGCTACACCGACCCGGAACAAGCCGGTTCGCACCTGGCGGAGGTCTTGCGGGACAAGCACTGCCTCCTGGTCATCGATGACGTCTGGCGCAGGAGCCAGCTGGAACCGTTCTTGGTCGGGGCCCCGTCGTGTCGGCGACTGGTCACCACGCGAATGCCCAAGGAACTGCCGGTCGGCGCGGCGACGGTGGAAGTCGAGGCGATGACCGCCGAACAGGCGATAGCGGTCCTCAGCAGAGGATTGGAGAGCACCGAGGGGG
>NZ_AYJW01000110.1 GCF_000497205.1 Saccharopolyspora rectivirgula DSM 43747 | reverse complement strand
CTTGATCGGCGGTTGAGTAGTGGGGGGAAAGAACTCGCGGAGCTCGAGTTCGCGCAAGACGGACCCGACTCCGTTGCTCAAGGCGCTCGGCGTCGAACTCGACGCCGAGCTTCTCACTCTTGCTCTCACCCACCGGTCGTACGCCTATGAGAACGGTGGCCTGCCACCGAACGAGCGGCTGGAGTTCCTGGGTGACGCGGTGCTCGGTCTGGTGATCACCGACCGGTTGTACCGCGACCACCCGGATCTCCCCGAGGGGCAGTTGGCCAAGTTGCGGGCCAGTGTGGTCAACATGCACGCGCTGGCCAGCGTCGCCCGCAACTTGGGTGAAGGCGGTCTCGGGGCGCACTTGCTGCTCGGCCGTGGTGAAGAGCTGACCGGTGGTCGGGACAAGGCGAGCATCCTCGCCGACGGGCTGGAGGCCGTGCTCGGCGCGATCTACCTGCAGAACGGGATCGAGACCGCGCGCGAGGTGATCAACCGGCTGTTCGAGCCGCTGCTGGTGGAGGCTCCGCTGCGCGGCGCCGGGCTGGACTGGAAGACCAGCCTGCAGGAGCTGACCGCTGCTTCCGGCCTGGGCGTGCCCGAGTACCGGGTGGAGGAGCAGGGCCCCGATCACCGCAAGGAGTTCAGCGCCTACGTGTCGGTGGGCGGTGAGACGCTCGGCAGCGGCACCGGGCGGACCAAGAAGGAAGCCGAGCAGAAGGCCGCCGAGTCCGCTTGGCGGAAGCTCTCCGACCAGGTGGAGTCCGGGGCTGCTGCCCCGGGGGCCGAGTCGACCAGCTGACCGGTTCGGAGTGTCCTGGTGAGGGTTGTCCGTGCCTGAACTGCCCGAGGTCGAGGTCGTCCGCCGCGGGGTCGCCGAGCACGTCGCCGGCCGCACGGTGGCCGAGGTCGAGGTGCTGCACCCGCGGGCTGTGCGGCGGCACGTGCCGGGGGCGGATGACTTCGCGACCCGACTGGTGGGGCGCTGCCTGACCGCGGCCCGCCGGCGCGGCAAGTACCTGTGGATCGAGCTGGGCGACGGGACGCTGCCCGATGGCGAGGCGCTGGTCGCGCACTTGGGGATGAGCGGGCAGCTGCTGGTGCAGCCGCCGGGGGCCCCCGATGAGAAGCACCTGCGGGTGCGGTTCCGGTTCGCCGACGGGGGACCGGAGTTGCGGTTCGTGGACCAGCGCACCTTCGGCGGCTTGCACCTGGCCGAGCTCGTCGAGGTCGGCGGGCTGGCGGTGCCCAAGCCCATCGAGCACATCGCTTGCGATCCACTGGAGCCGGTGTTCGACGTGGAGGAGCTGGCGGGCCGGTTGCGCTCCCGCCGCACCAGCATCAAGCGGGCGCTGCTCGACCAGAGCTTGGTCTCCGGGATCGGCAACATCTACGCCGACGAGGCCTTGTGGCGGGCGAAGCTGCACTGGGCCCGGCCCACCGCCACGCTCACCCGGCCCAAGGTCCGGGAGTTGTTCGCCGCGGTGACCGAGGTCATGCAGGACGCGTTGCGGGCCGGCGGCACGTCTTTCGACGCGTTGTACGTCAACGTCAACGGCGAGTCCGGCTACTTCGACCGGTCGCTGGCGGTGTACGGCCGAGCTGGTCAGCCGTGTTCGCGTTGCGGGGCGCCGATCCGGCGGGACCCGTTCATGAACCGCTCGTCCTACACCTGCCCGGTGTGCCAGCCGAAACCCCGCAACGCCCACCTCTGACGGAATCGTCCGCTTCGCCGTGTTCCGCCATCGCTGCCGCTCTTCCCGCGGCTGGGCGTTCCCGGGATGTCCTCGGGTGATCTCGAGGTCGCTGGCACCTCGGTCCGGTTCCATGGGCGTGAAGCCGGACCAGGAGGCGGTGAACGCCGTGCCGGAGCTCGACGCCGGCGCCGCGCGCCGCGCCGCGGGGCCGCGCCGGTCGGCATCGTGAGCCCGGTCCACGACGAGGAGCGATCGCTGCTCGGTTGCCCCCAGGTGCTCTGCGAGCACCTGTCCGAGGAGTTCCCGTTCTTCTGGGCCGTCGCGGCCGTCGGCAACGCCAGCGCGGTGGTGGGACGTTGCGCGGTGCGCGCGAGCGGGACTCCGTGCTGGTGCTGTTGCTGACCGCGGGCCACCGTCGAGGATCGGACCGCGGGGCTCGCTGCCGGTGGTGACGACTACGTCACCGAGCCGTTCAGCCCGGACGGGGTGGTCTGCGGCTGCGCGCCTGCGCCGGGTCGGCGAGGTGATCGCAGCCGGTGGATCGTTGCTGGCGGATCCGGTGGGCGGGACCGGCGCTGCCGGACCGGGTGGGCGGTGCGGGCTGGCGGAGGCGCGCAACGGCCGCGTGGAGCCTTGGGCGAACCCCGAAGGGGCGCACTTTGCGCCTCGTGCTGCCGTTGACCTGACCGCGGAAAGCACGAGCGCTCGGGGCGACAGGGGCACCCCGAGCGCTCGCGGACCGATCGGTGCGTCAGAGCTTGATGGTCGGGTTGTGGATGTCGAACCAGATCGCCAGGTCGAGGATCCGCTCGAAGCCGTAGCGGGCCGCCTGGTCGATGTTGGCCGGGTCCTGCGCGAGGGCGTCGCGCAGCCACTTCTCGTCCACCAGGGACAGCGCTTCGCTGCCGCTCGAGACCAGGTCGGACACCTGGCTCTGCAGCACCGCCGCGTACTTCGGGTCCTGGGTGGACGGGTACGGGCTCTTGCGGCGCTCCACCACGGACTTGGGCAGCACGTCCGCGGTGGCGTGCCGCAGCAGGCTCTTCTCCCGGCCGTCGAAGGTCTTCAGCGCCCACGGCGCGTTGAACACGTACTCGACCAGCCGGTGGTCGCAGAACGGGACGCGGACTTCCAGGCCGACCGCCATGCTCATCCGGTCCTTGCGGTCCAGCAGGAAGCGGACGAACCGGGTCAGGTGCAGGTAGCTGATCTCCCGCATCCGGCGCTCGTGGTCGCTCTCACCGTCGAGCCGCGGCACCTCGTCGAGCGCGCTGCGGTAGTTGTCGGCGACGTAGCTCGCCAGGTCGAGCTTGTCGACCAGCTCGGGGTTGAGCGCGCCGTTCCGGCTGACGTTGTCGGTGGCGCCCAGCCACGGGAAGGTGTTGGCCCGCTGCACCTCCGGGTCGTGGAACCACTTGTAGCCGCCGAAGACCTCGTCGGCGGATTCTCCGGAGAGCGCGACCGTGGAGTGCTTGCGGATTTCCTTGAACAGCAGGTACAGCGACTGGTCCATGTCGCCGAGCCCCAGCGGGAGGTCGCGGGCTTGGACCGCGGCGCGCCGGACTTCCGGGTCGGCCAGCGAGTTCGGGTCGAGCACGATGTCCTTGTGCTCGGAGCCCACGTGCTGGGCGACGTCGTGCACGTAGGGGCCGTCGGGGGTTTCGCGCAGCGAGTCCGGGACGAAGTTCTCGGTCTGGCCGAGGAAGTCGACCGCGAAGCTGCGGACGCGTTCGCCGTTGCGGGCCAGCTGCTGGCCGGCGAGGGCGGTGATGGCGCTGGAGTCCAGGCCGCCGGAGAGCAGCACGCAGCGGGGCACGTCGGAGATCAGCTGGCGGGCCACGATGTCGTCCAGCAGCTCCCGCACCCGGTGCACGGTGGTCTGCTGGTCGTCGGTGTGCTCGACGGCGGACAGCTTCCAGTAGGTGTTGATCTTCAGCCCGTTGCGGTCGAAGCTGAGGACGGTGCCCGGCTCGACTTCCCGCATCCCGGACCAGATCGCCTCGCCCGGGGTCTTGATGAGGGTGAACAGCTCCCGCAGGCCGTTGGCGTCAACGGTCTTCTCGGCCAGCGGGTTGGCCAGGATGGCCTTCGGCTCGGAACCGAAGAGCAGCCCGTCCTCGGTGGGGTAGTAGTACAGCGGCTTGATGCCCATCCGGTCGCGGATCAGCAGCAGCTGTTCGCTGCGCGCGTCCCAGACGGCGAACGCGAACATGCCGTTGAGGTGCTCGGCGACTTCCGCGCCCCACTCCAGGTAGCCGTGGAGGACGACTTCGGTGTCGCTGTCGGTCTTGAACTGGTGGCCGCGGCGGCGCAGTTCGTCGCGCAGTTCGGTGAAGTTGTAGGCCTCGCCGCTGTAGACGATGGCGACTTCCCCGTCCGGGGTGTCGTACTGCATCGGCTGCGCCCCACCGGGCAGGTCGATGATGGCGAGCCGGCGGTGGCCGAGCGCGACGTGGGGCCGGGTGTAGGTGCCCCGGGCGTCGGGCCCGCGGCAGGCCATGGTGTCGCACATGGCGTCGACGACGGATTGCTCACGGGTCAGATCGCGCCGGAAATCGACCCATCCGGAAATGCCGCACATGTTGCTGCTTCCTCCGGTTTGTCGCGCTGTTGGGCGGTTTGGAAGTTTCTGGCCTGTATCGGTCAGGCAACTAATTAGCGAGGGTAATTAAATAGTTGCCTTGTGGAAACTATCCACTTTGGCTACTTCGATCTCGCGGGTAAATGAGGGGTAAAACGGCTTCGCGTGGACTGAGCGCGGTTGCGCGTGGGCTGAGCACAGGCGTCGAGAGGTGTGCGCGCGGAACGTTTTTCAGCTCCAGCGCGCCGCTCTTTACCTTCTCTTTGTCGAGTCGCCGATCGAGTAAAGCGGAATTGGTCGGGAGCTGCTTCCCCGGTTCACCGATGTGAATTCGTGCACGGCGTTGCACGGAGTTCACCCGCTCCGACGGGGTTCCCGGGCGGGATTCGGCGGGGCAGCAGTGCGGCACGCCGCCGGAACGGTGCAGCGGACCGAACGCGCGCTCGTGGCGGGACTCACCAGTGTCGAGCGGTGATCTGCCGCTCAGCGCTGCTCCGCTCGGTTCAGCGGCCCGGCCCGGTAAGCCGCTGCGCTGGGGTGTTGCAAGTCGGTCTTCGTGTGATCTGCTGACGAGCGATCACCGGTCTTGCTAATGTTCCGCATGATTCGGTGACCACAACCCGCACCACGGGGGCCGTGCATGACGACGCCACCACCGCCACCGCCTGCTCCGGGCGGTGCCGGGAACACCATCACCGTCAACAAGGACAACGTTCTGGCCGCCCGCAAAGCCGTTCTCGAAGCCGTGGAAGAGGCTGAGGAAAAACTGCGGAGGTTGCGGAACAAGCTGATCATTGATCCGCCGGCGAAGGACGACATCAGTGTTGCGGCGGCCACGGCCTGGAACCGCAATCTCCTCACCAACGAGGACTCCCACTACAACCGACTCCTGGGCTACGTGGACAAGATCAGGGAGTTGGGGGAGCAGTTGGGGGAAGCCGCCAGGCAGTACGGCTTCACAGAAGAGCAGATCGAGGCGTCGTTCAAGACGGTGGACCGACACCAGGACTGATGGGAGTTGCGAGGTGAGTCGGCGGATTCAGCGCGGAGTGCTCGCGGTTGCGGCGGTGGCTGGTCTGGCTGTGGCCGGGTGTGCTGGGGAGCCGG
>NZ_AYJW01000109.1 GCF_000497205.1 Saccharopolyspora rectivirgula DSM 43747 | reverse complement strand
AGGAGAAACATACGAAGGCGCATAACGATACCACTGACCCTCAGCAATCTTAAACTTCTTAGACGAATCACCAGAACGGAAAACATCCTTCATAGAAATTTCACGCGGCGGCAAGTTGCCATACAAAACAGGGTCGCCAGCAATATCGGTATAAGTCAAAGCACCTTTAGCGTTAAGGTACTGAATCTCTTTAGTCGCAGTAGGCGGAAAACGAACAAGCGCAAGAGTAAACATAGTGCCATGCTCAGGAACAAAGAAACGCGGCACAGAATGTTTATAGGTCTGTTGAACACGACCAGAAAACTGGCCTAACGACGTTTGGTCAGTTCCATCAACATCATAGCCAGATGCCCAGAGATTAGAGCGCATGACAAGTAAAGGACGGTTGTCAGCGTCATAAGAGGTTTTACCTCCAAATGAAGAAATAACATCATGGTAACGCTGCATGAAGTAATCACGTTCTTGGTCAGTATGCAAATTAGCATAAGCAGCTTGCAGACCCATAATGTCAATAGATGTGGTAGAAGTCGTCATTTGGCGAGAAAGCTCAGTCTCAGGAGGAAGCGGAGCAGTCCAAATGTTTTTGAGATGGCAGCAACGGAAACCATAACGAGCATCATCTTGATTAAGCTCATTAGGGTTAGCCTCGGTACGGTCAGGCATCCACGGCGCTTTAAAATAGTTGTTATAGATATTCAAATAACCCTGAAACAAATGCTTAGGGATTTTATTGGTATCAGGGTTAATCGTGCCAAGAAAAGCGGCATGGTCAATATAACCAGTAGTGTTAACAGTCGGGAGAGGAGTGGCATTAACACCATCCTTCATGAACTTAATCCACTGTTCACCATAAACGTGACGATGAGGGACATAAAAAGTAAAAATGTCTACAGTAGAGTCAATAGCAAGGCCACGACGCAATGGAGAAAGACGGAGAGCGCCAACGGCGTCCATCTCGAAGGAGTCGCCAGCGATAACCGGAGTAGTTGAAATGGTAATAAGACGACCAATCTGACCAGCAAGGAAGCCAAGATGGGAAAGGTCATGCGGCATACGCTCGGCGCCAGTTTGAATATTAGACATAATTTATCCTCAAGTAAGGGGCCGAAGCCCCTGCAATTAAAATTGTTGACCACCTACATACCAAAGACGAGCGCCTTTACGCTTGCCTTTAGTACCTCGCAACGGCTGCGGACGACCAGGGCGAGCGCCAGAACGTTTTTTACCTTTAGACATTACATCACTCCTTCTGCACGTAATTTTTGACGCACGTTTTCTTCTGCGTCAGTAAGAACGTCAGTGTTTCCTGCGCGTACACGCAAGGTAAACGCGAACAATTCAGCGGCTTTAACCGGACGCTCGACGCCATTAATAATGTTTTCCGTAAATTCAGCGCCTTCCATGATGAGACAGGCCGTTTGAATGTTGACGGGATGAACATAATAAGCAATGACGGCAGCAATAAACTCAACAGGAGCAGGAAAGCGAGGGTATCCTACAAAGTCCAGCGTACCATAAACGCAAGCCTCAACGCAGCGACGAGCACGAGAGCGGTCAGTAGCAATCCAAACTTTGTTACTCGTCAGAAAATCGAAATCATCTTCGGTTAAATCCAAAACGGCAGAAGCCTGAATGAGCTTAATAGAGGCCAAAGCGGTCTGGAAACGTACGGATTGTTCAGTAACTTGACTCATGATTTCTTACCTATTAGTGGTTGAACAGCATCGGACTCAGATAGTAATCCACGCTCTTTTAAAATGTCAACAAGAGAATCTCTACCATGAACAAAATGTGACTCATATCTAAACCAGTCCTTGACGAACGTGCCAAGCATATTAAGCCACTTCTCCTCATCCAACGCGTCAGTTTTTGACAGAATCGTTAGTTGATGGCGAAAGGTCGCAAAGTAAGAGCTTCTCGAGCTGCGCAAGGATAGGTCGAATTTTCTCATTTTCCGCCAGCAGTCCACTTCGATTTAATTCGTAAACAAGCAGTAGTAATTCCTGCTTTATCAAGATAATTTTTCGACTCATCAGAAATATCCGAAAGTGTTAACTTCTGCGTCATGGAAGCGATAAAACTCTGCAGGTTGGATACGCCAATCATTTTTATCGAAGCGCGCATAAATTTGAGCAGATTTGTCGTCACAGGTTGCGCCGCCAAAACGTCGGCTACAGTAACTTTTCCCAGCCTCAATCTCATCTCTCTTTTTGCGTTCTGCTTCAATATCTGGTTGAACGGCGTCGCGTCGTAACCCAGCTTGGTAAGTTGGATTAAGCACTCCGTGGACAGATTTGTCATTGTGAGCATTTTCATCCCGAAGTTGCGGCTCATTCTGATTCTGAACAGCTTCTTGGGAAGTAGCGACAGCTTGGTTTTTAGTGAGTTGTTCCATTCTTTAGCTCCTAGACCTTTAGCAGCAAGGTCCATATCTGACTTTTTGTTAACGTATTTAGCCACATAGAAACCAACAGCCATATAACTGGTAGCTTTAAGCGGCTCACCTTTAGCATCAACAGGCCACAACCAACCAGAACGTGAAAAAGCGTCCTGCGTGTAGCGAACTGCGATGGGCATACTGTAACCATAAGGCCACGTATTTTGCAAGCTATTTAACTGGCGGCGATTGCGTACCCGACGACCAAAATTAGGGTCAACGCTACCTGTAGGAAGTGTCCGCATAAAGTGCACCGCATGGAAATGAAGACGGCCATTAGCTGTACCATACTCAGGCACACAAAAATACTGATAGCAGTCGGCGTGTGAATCATTAGCCTTGCGACCCTCGGCAGCAAGAACCATACGACCAATATCACGAAAATAGTCACGCAAAGCATTGGGATTATCATAAAACGCCTCTAATCGGTCGTCAGCCAACGTGAGAGTGTCAAAAACGATAAACCAACCATCAGCATGAGCCTGTCGCATTGCATTCATCAAACGCTGAATAGCAAAGCCTCTACGCGATTTCATAGTGGAGGCCTCCAGCAATCTTGAACACTCATCCTTAATACCTTTCTTTTTGGGGTAATTATACTCATCGCGAATATCCTTAAGAGGGCGTTCAGCAGCCAGCTTGCGGCAAAACTGCGTAACCGTCTTCTCGTTCTCTAAAAACCATTTTTCGTCCCCTTCGGGGCGGTGGTCTATAGTGTTATTAATATCAAGTTGGGGGAGCACATTGTAGCATTGTGCCAATTCATCCATTAACTTCTCAGTAACAGATACAAACTCATCACGAACGTCAGAAGCAGCCTTATGGCCGTCAACATACATATCACCATTATCGAACTCAACGCCCTGCATACGAAAAGACAGAATCTCTTCCAAGAGCTTGATGCGGTTATCCATCTGCTTATGGAAGCCAAGCATTGGGGATTGAGAAAGAGTAGAAATGCCACAAGCCTCAATAGCAGGTTTAAGAGCCTCGATACGCTCAAAGTCAAAATAATCAGCGTGACATTCAGAAGGGTAATAAGAACGAACCATAAAAAAGCCTCCAAGATTTGGAGGCATGAAAACATACAATTGGGAGGGTGTCAATCCTGACGGTTATTTCCTAGACAAATTAGAGCCAATACCATCAGCTTTACCGTCTTTCCAGAAATTGTTCCAAGTATCGGCAACAGCTTTATCAATACCATGAAAAATATCAACCACACCAGAAGCAGCATCAGTGACGACATTAGAAATATCCTTTGCAGTAGCGCCAATATGAGAAGAGCCATACCGCTGATTCTGCGTTTGCTGATGAACTAAGTCAACCTCAGCACTAACCTTGCGAGTCATTTCTTTGATTTGGTCATTGGTAAAATACTGACCAGCCGTTTGAGCTTGAGTAAGCATTTGGCGCATAATCTCGGAAACCTGCTGTTGCTTGGAAAGATTGGTGTTTTCCATAATAGACGCAACGCGAGCAGTAGACTCCTTCTGTTGATAAGCAAGCATCTCATTTTGTGCATATACCTGGTCTTTCGTATTCTGGCGTGAAGTCGCCGACTGAATGCCAGCAATCTCTTTTTGAGTCTCATTTTGCATCTCGGCAATCTCTTTCTGATTGTCCAGTTGCATTTTAGTAAGCTCTTTTTGATTCTCAAATCCGGCGTCAACCATACCAGCAGAGGAAGCATCAGCACCAGCACGCTCCCAAGCATTAAGCTCAGGAAATGCAGCAGCAAGATAATCACGAGTATCCTTTCCTTTATCAGCGGCAGACTTGCCACCAAGTCCAACCAAATCAAGCAACTTATCAGAAACGGCAGAAGTGCCAGCCTGCAACGTACCTTCAAGAAGTCCTTTACCAGCTTTAGCCATAGCACCAGAAACAAAACTAGGGACGGCCTCATCAGGGTTAGGAACATTAGAGCCTTGAATGGCAGATTTAATACCAGCATCACCCATGCCTACAGTATTGTTATCGGTAGCAAGCACATCACCTTGAATGCCACCGGAGGCGGCTTTTTGACCGCCTCCAAACAATTTAGACATGGCGCCACCAGCAAGAGCAGAAGCAATACCGCCAGCAATAGCACCAAACATAAATCACCTCACTTAAGTGGCTGGAGACAAATAATCTCTTTAATAACCTGATTCAGCGAAACCAATCCGCGGCATTTAGTAGCGGTAAAGTTAGACCAAACCATGAAACCAACATAAACATTATTGCCCGGCGTACGGGGAAGGACGTCAATAGTCACACAGTCCTTGACGGTATAATAACCACCATCATGGCGACCATCCAAAGGATAAACATCATAGGCAGTCGGGAGGGTAGTCGGAACCGAAGAAGACTCAAAGCGAACCAAACAGGCAAAAAATTTAGGGTCGGCATCAAAAGCAATATCAGCACCAACAGAAACAACCTGATTAGCGGCGTTGACAGATGTATCCATCTGAATGCAATGAAGAAAACCACCATTACCAGCATTAACCGTCAAACTATCAAAATATAACGTTGACGATGTAGCTTTAGGTGTCTGTAAAACAGGTGCCGAAGAAGCTGGAGTAACAGAAGTGAGAACCAGCTTATCAGAAAAAAAGTTTGAATTATGGCGAGAAATAAAAGTCTGAAACATGATTAAACTCCTAAGCAGAAAACCTACCGCGCTTCGCTTGGTCAACCCCTCAGCGGCAAAAATTAAAATTTTTACCGCTTCGGCGTTATAACCTCACACTCAATCTTTTATCACGAAGTCATGATTGAATCGCGAGTGGTCGGCAGATTGCGATAAACGGTCACATTAAATTTAACCTGACTATTCCACTGCAACAACTGAACGGACTGGAAACACTGGTCATAATCATGGTGGCGAATAAGTACGCGTTCTTGCAAATCACCAGAAGGCGGTTCCTGAATGAATGGGAAGCCTTCAAGAAGGTGATAAG
>NZ_AYJW01000108.1 GCF_000497205.1 Saccharopolyspora rectivirgula DSM 43747 | reverse complement strand
GCTTCCGGGCCGCAGGTGATCGAGGGCTTCCACGGCGTGGCCCCGGCGCTGGCGGTCGGAGCCCCGATCGTGCTCAAACCGGCGCCCAAGACCCCGCTGTCCGGCGGTTTCAACCTCGGCCCCAACCCGCCAACGCTGACCGTGGACGGCGGAATCGCCACGCTGCACCTGGACCTGCCGGGCGAGGTGGTCGCCGACTGGTACCCGGACGGCAAGGCGCTGCTGATCGCCCACACCTACCGGGCCCGCACCACCGTGCACCGCTACGACCTGGAGTCCGGGGTGCTCACCGCGCTGCCGACCCCGGCCGGCACGGTCGTGGGCGCCACGGTGCGGCCGGACCGCTCGGTGGAGTACGTGTGGTCTTCCGCCGAGTCGCCGTCGCTGGTGCGCACCATCTCGGCGGAGGGCGATGACCGGGTGCTGCTCACCCCGCCGGGAGAGCGCGCGCCCGGCTCGGTGCCGGTCAGCGACGTGTTCGTCGAGGTGCCGTACGGGCCGAACGATTCGGTGCACGCCCTGGTCGCCAAACCGGAAGGCGCCGGGGACGGGCCGATGCCCACCGTGTTCAACCTGCACGGCGGCCCGCACGCCGCGGACGAGGACCGGTTCTCGGCGTACCGGGCGGCGTGGTTGGACGCGGGTTTCGCCGTGGTGGAGATCAACTACCGGGGTTCCACCGGTTACGGCTCCGCGTGGCGGGACGCGCTGGAGGGCAGGCCGGGCTTGACCGAGCTGGAAGACGTCGCGCACGTGCACGACTGGGCGGTGAAGTCGGGGCTGACCACTCCGGAGCTGAGCGTGGTGGCCGGTGCCTCCTGGGGCGGCTACCTGACCTTGTTGGCGTTGGGCACCCAGCCGGAGCGCTGGGCCGCCGGGATCGCGGGCGTCCCGGTCGCCGACTACGTGCAGGCGTACGCCGACGAGATGGAGCCGCTGCGGGCGTTCGACCGCGGCCTGTTCGGCGGGTCCCCGGAGGAGGTGCCGGAGGTGTACCGGAAGGCCTCCCCGATCACCTACGTGGACCAGGTGCGGGCACCGGTGCTGGTCCTGGCCGGGGACAACGACCCGCGCTGCCCGATCCAGCAGATCCTGAACTACCTGGACCGGCTGGCGGAGCGGAAGGCGCCGTTCGAGTTCTACCGCTACGACGCCGGGCACGGCTCCCTGGTGGTGTCCGAAACGCTGCGGCAGGTGGCGGCGGAGATCCACTTCGGTCGTCGCGCCGTCGGCTTGGCCGGCGAGTGACGGTGGTGCGGGCACCCGGTTCCCGCCGGGTGCCCGCACCGCGGGTGTTCACAGGGCTTGGACGCGGTCCACGTCGAGGTTGTGGAACACCGGAGGGGATTCGCACAGCGCCGCCATCTTGCGCGCCACCGCGTCGGTCTCCGGCAGCCGCGAGTTGCGCATCGCCTCCTCGTAGGAGGGGAACTCGACGAACTCGTAGAAGATGTCCGGGTCCTCGTGGTCGTGGGTGATGACCGCCCGCACCGCGGTTCGCTTGCCGCCGGTGGTCCGCTCCCACTCGTCCATCAGCTCGTCCAGTTCGCTGCGCCGCTTGGTGCGGAATTCGATGAGCTGCACGAAGTGCATTCCGTCCGCTGTGGACTCGTCCACCAGGTCGCGGCGGACGTCCTGCCGCAGCTGCGCGGAGTCCTCGTGCCCGTGCACGGACACCATGTGCTCGGCGGCCGCTCGCACGACTTCCTCTTCCTCACCGGAAATCCGCAGCGTGCAGTTCATGGCGCTGGGTGTTCTCCGGCAGTCCACTGCTTTCCGGGCCATCGCTGGCCTCCTGTTCTGCGTCAACTCCCGCGCAACCACGACAGCTCCCGCACGTAGTAGGGGTCGGGGTGCGCGGCGAAACCCTGGATCAGCGGGGCGCGCACGTGCGTCGGCGGCCAGGACCAGTCCACCCGGTGGATGAACAGGCCCGCCCGCTGCAGGTGGGTGAGCACTTCGAAGTTCGGCCGGCACCTCCGGCTGCCGCGCAGCATCTCCTGCACCTGGTCCTGGGCCTCCCCGAGCACCCCGGGGGCCTTGGTGTGCTCCAGGAACATGAGGTGCCCGTACTGGCGCAGCACCCGGGAGATCTCCTGCAGCGCCCGCACCGGGTCAGGAGCGCTGCACAGCGCGAACAGGCAGGCGACCAGGTCGAAGCTGTGCTGCGGGAACGGGAGCTCCTCCAGCCCGGTGTCCACCACCTCGGCCTGGTGCAGCAGTCGGGCACCGCGGATCTCGGGGGAGGACGCGACCAGCGCCAGGTGCTCCAGGTGGTCCGGGGCGGGCAGGTCGGCCATGTGGTGGGCGCCGATGAACAGCACCCGCCCGGACGCCCGGCGGTGGAGCTGGGCGCGGAACTCGTCCACCACTTCAGCAGGCGCCGAATGCCCCGCCCGCTTGTAGTAGCAGGTGAGCATGGTCGCCGCCGATACGCCCGTCATGGCACCAGCGTGGCTCCGCGCACCGGTACGCCACAGGGGCTTCCGACCCTGCGTGAGCTCGGTTACCGGCCGGGCACCGGGTGGAATCACTGGACCGAGTCAGTTGTTCGTACCTTGCGTGAGCCACCTTTTCGAACCCATCAAGCTGCGTGATCTGGTAGTCAGCAACCGCGCTTGGGTGTCGCCGATGTGCCAGTACTCGGCCGAGGACGGCCTGCCCAACGACTGGCACCTGGTGCACCTGGGCCAGTTCGCCACCGGCGGCGCCGGGCTGATCGTGACCGAGGCGACCGCGGTCGTGCCGGAGGGGCGGATCAGCCCCGGGGACACCGGGCTGTGGAACGACGAGCAGACCGAGGCGTGGCGGCGGATCAACGACTTCCTGCACCAGCAGGGCGCCGCCACCGCGATCCAGCTGGCCCACGCCGGGCGGAAGGCCTCCACCACCGCGATGTGGGAGGGCGGCGCCAGCGTTCCCCCCGAGGAGGGCGGCTGGCAGACGGTGAGCTCGACCAGTCAGCCGTTCGGCGACCTGGCCGCTCCGCGCGCCCTGACCGAAGCGGAGATCGCGGAACTGCCCGAGCAGTTCGCGGCGGCCGCCCGGCGCGCCGACAGCGCCGGTTTCGACGCCGTCGAGCTGCACTTCGCCCACGGCTACCTGGCCCACCAGTTCTACTCCCCGCTGGTCAACGACCGCACCGACGGCTACGGCGGCAGCTTCGACAACCGGGTGCGGCTGCTGTTGGAGATCACCGAGGCGGTGCGCGCGGCGCTGCCGGACGGCAAGCCGCTGCTGGCGCGCATCTCGGCCACCGACTGGGTGGAGGGCGGCTGGACCGGTGACGACTCGGTCCGCCTGTCCCGCCTGCTGGCCGAGCGCGGTGTGGACCTGATCGACACGTCCACCGGTGGGGCCACCCCGACCGCGGACATCCCGGTGCGCCCCGGCTACCAGGTGCCGTTCGCCCGCCAGATCCGCGCCGAGGCCGACGTCCCCACCGGCGCGGTCGGTTTGATCACCGCTCCGGAGCAGGCCGAGGAGATCATCGCTTCCGGTTCGGCCGACGTGGTGCTGCTGGGGCGCACGGTGCTCAACGACCCGCGCTGGCCGCTGCGCGCCGCGGACCGGCTGCGGGCCGGCGACCTGTGGCCCAAGCAGTACGAGCGGGCTCGCCGCCACCTCTGACGTCGCACGCGAAAAGGGCCCGCCGTGCTTCGCGGCGGGCCCTTTCCCTCCCTGGGGTGCGGTCGGCTAGCTGGCCAGTTTGGCCTGCCACATCCAGTGGGTCTTCTCCAGTTCCCGAGTGATGCCGATCAACAGGTCCTGCGTGATCAAGTCGGTGCGGTCGGTTTCCTGCACCCGCTCCCGCAACCGGTCGATGACCCCTTCCAGGGCCGCGGTGATCGCTTCGGAGACGTCCCGGTCCATGCGCCAGCCCGGTTCGAACCGAAGCACCGAGGAGCGCTCCGCCACCGTGGAGGCCCGCCCGTCCGGCGGCACCCCTAGAGCCGCGCACCGCTCGGCGACGTCGTCGGCGTAGCCGCGGGCTTCGTTGACCAGCTCGTCCAGGTGAAGGTGCACGTCGCGGAAGTTCTTGCCGACCACGTTCCAGTGCGCCTGCTTGGCCACCAGGTGCAGGTCGATCATGTCGACCAGGGTGGCCTGCAACGCCCTGCTGGTGACGTCCAGGTCTTGCCCGCCAAGCGCGCCGGTTATGGGCGATTTCGTTGCCGTGTTGAGGGCCATCTGCGGTGCTACCTCCTCGTGCGCGAGCTATTCAGCTCCCCGAGTACCCACGAGGAGGCCTTCTCATGCCTCTTCTTCCACCACGTGCCAGTGGGTGGCGAACTCGACCACCTGGCGGCCGATGGTGCGCAGCACGGAGGCCGCTTTCTCGTCGTCGGTGCGCCCGGCGGGATCGAACCGGGTGTCGGCCGAGTTGATCGCCCCACCCAGGGGTGTCGGCCAGCCGCGCAGCGCGTGCGCCACGGAGCGCAGCGCCTGCAGCGTGGTGACCGCTGCCTGCCAGCCGTAGGCGATGCCGACGCAGCCGACGGCGCGGCCGTCCAGGTAGGGGCGCTGGTCGTGGTGCAGGTCTTCGACGTAGTCGAGGGCGTTCTTGATCAGGCCGGAGATGGTGCCGTGGTAACCGGGGGAAACCAGGATCACACCGTCTGCGGCGCGCAGCGCCTCCACCAGTTCGACCGCGTTCCGGGTGCGTTCGGAGAGCTGCGGGTCGTAGAACGGGAGGACGAGTTTCTCCCCGGTGATCGCGTGGACTTCGGCGCCGGCTTCCGCGGCTCCGGACAGGGCGGCCCACAGGGCGCGTTCGGATTGGGAGCCGGCCCGGACCGACCCGCCGATTCCCACCACGGTCACCGTCATGCACTGATCCTTTCAACTTCCGGCTGCGGGGCTGGATCCCAGCCACGCTAAGACTTGTACTCCGGTGGAGGTCAAAGCCAGCGGCTGGTGTCGCTGCCCACACCTACCAGTCGGTAACCTGCTCCTCTGCCCGAGTCGTTCGCTGGGAAGGGACCGCTCATGTCGAAAGTCCTCGATCTGGTGCAGCCGAAAGTGGAGAAGGCCGTCGCGCGCGCTGTCTTCGCGCTCCCCCGCCCCCTGCGCCGCCTGCTGGCCGGGTCGCCGATCCGGATCGACGGCCAGGAACTCGCCTTGGACGCGCAGCTGCTGCTGAAGCTGCAGAAGCTCAGCGGCCAGACCGAGCTGTCCGCGCCCAACCCGGAGCTGGCCCGAGCGGCGATGCGCGCGATGAACGAGGTCATCAGCGACCCGGTGCCCGGGGTGATCTCCGCGGAACGCCGCATCCCCACCGACGCCGGTGACCTGTCGGCCCGGCTGTACCGGCCGAAGGAGCTCACCGAGACCAGCCCGCTGCTGGTGTTCTTCCACGGCGGCGGTTGGGTGATCGGCGACCAGGTGCCCGCCGGCGGAAGA
>NZ_AYJW01000107.1 GCF_000497205.1 Saccharopolyspora rectivirgula DSM 43747 | reverse complement strand
TTGTCCCGCAGCAGCTCGTCGGCGGCCAGCGCGTGGTGCAGCGAGATCACCCGGTGCGGTTTCGACCAGTCCATCGAGTAGAGGAAGCCGTCGTAGCCGTAGACCGCGATGGCACCGGCGATGCCCAGGAAGGACGCTGCCGAGAGGTAGTCACCGGAGATGGCGATGCCGTTCTGCGGTCCGCTGAAGGACCGGCCGGCCGCGTAGTAGTCGGTCGCCGTCTTGGTGTTCCGACTGGCCCGGAACACGATCACCATGGTGACCGCGACGAACAGCGCGAAGATGCCGATGTTGAGCCACCGGTTGTCCGCGACCGAAGATTGGGCCACTGGGGACAGTGCGGTGATCACTCCTGGTCTCCTTCGGTCTTGGGCGTCTCGTCAGCTCCGCTGCCGGTGTCCGCGGTCTTCTCGGTCGCCGCTTCCACCGACGCGGCGTCCGCTCCGTCCTCCACCCGGCCGCGGATCTTCTCCGCGAGCGGGTCGAGGTTCCGGTTGGCGTAGCGGACGTAGAGCGTGGTGATCGCGAAGGTCGAGACGAATTGCAGCAGGCCCAGCACCAGGCCGATGTTGATGTTGCCGACCAGCTTGATGCTCATGAATCCATGCGCGTAGTCGGCCAGCAGCACGTAGACCAGGTACCAGGCCAGGAACAGAACCGATACCGGGAAGACGAAATTGCGCAATCGCTTGCGCAAATTGACGAAATCAGGGCTGCTTTGCGCAGAGGCCCAGGTTTCAGCAGTGATACCTGACCCGGACCCGCTCTGGCCCGTGGCACTCACGGCACTCCTCCTACGTGAAAGGCTCCACCAGAACCGGAGGAGCCTGCTGAGTCAGGGGGACGCGAAAAAGCTACGTAGTGCACCGGGAGGCTGTGAAGTACCTAACGGCATAGGCATGCTAACGATCGAATGACGTTGACAAAAGAGAAGAAAGCGCCCAAAAAGGACGCACTTCCAACATCAATTAACCCATTCAGAGCACACCGCTAACAATTCCCACCGAATTCATACGGAAGGCAGAACAAGAATTCACTCGAATTAACTAATTTCCTCTCGTTGGTGACTACTCAGCGCTTGCACCATTCGTACGGCCGAATTCCGTCGAGCGGTCGGCGTCAGCTGAAAGGCGCAGCCGGTCGGGTGCGTGCAGTCGCAGCATCACCCGCCCCACGTTCGGCGGCACCTGGTTCTGCGTCGCGCGACTGACCACCAGCGCCACCAGGAACGCGGCCGGCACGGACACCAGCGCCGGCTGCCCGGCCAACACCGCCCACGTCGATCCCGGCTCGCTGCCCAGCCAGACCACCATCCCGACCAGCACCAGCAGCGCACCGGTGAGCATCCCGCTGGCCGCTCCCGCCGCGGTCAACCCGCGCCACCAGATCCCCAGCAGCAGCAGCACCGCGAAGGTGGAAGCCGACATGGCGAAGGCCAACCCCACCCCGCGCACGATGTCCTGGTGCTCCATCGCCAACGCGAGCAGCACCGGAACCGGACAGGCCACTATGTATCCCCAGTGGACGTTCCGGGTGCGCAGCACATCGCTGGCCAGCACCCCACCCGCGCTGAACAGCAGTCCGGAACCGGCGGCGAAGAACGCGGCGAACGCACCGGCGGTGACCACCGCCGACAGCACCGCTCCCAGCCAGTTGTCCAACATCGCCGTCGGCAGCAGCAGCACCGCGGCATCGCTGTGCCCGGTCACCAGCAACTGCGGCACGTACAACCGGGACAGCAGCCCGAGGACCATCGGGCACACCAGGAAAGCCCCCACCATGACCACCACGAAGAAACCGGTGCGGCGGGCGGCCTGACCGCTCAGGTTCGAGTAGAACCGGGGCACCATGTGCGGCAGGCCCATGGTGCCCAGCAGTGTGGCCAGCAGGACCGAGTACACGTGCAACACCCCCGGTAGGTCCCCGGTCCCCGGGCGCAGCCAATCGGCGTTGAGCGGCTCCGCGTCCAGCACCACGGGCGCCGGAGCACCGGCCGGGAACCGCAACTGGGCCCCGGAGGCGATGGTGTACTCGCCGGGGCTCAAGTAGGTGCTGCTGCCGTCCTGCTGCAACCAGACCGGAGCGGACACCCGCACCTGCACATCGGTGTGCACCTCGACCTCGGTCTCGGCGGCGAACACCGGCGGCGCCGGCTCGGTCAGCGCCTGCCGGGGCGGGCCGCTGACCAGGAAGACCAAGAACAGGGCGAAAGTCGGCACGAACACGGCGGCCAGCTTCACCCAGTACTGGAACGCCCGGACCACCGTCACCGAGCGCATCCGACCGGTCAGCGCCCCCAGCAGGATGCAACCCACCAGGCAGAGCACCCCCGACCAGTACGGCAAGCCGGTGACCACGTTCCACACCAGCCCGGCGGCCTGCAGCTGCGGGACCAAGTACAGCCAGCTGACCAGCACCACCAGGACCGTGCACAGCACCCGCAGCCGGTCGGAGTCCAACCGGGCGACCGCGAAGTCCGGCAGCGTGTACGCCCCCGACCGGCGCACCGGAGCGACCACGAACAGCATCAGGGCCACGCACCCGGCCGCGAAACCGACCGGGTACCACAGGGCGTCCACCCCGTTCTTGAGCAGCAGACCGGAAACTCCCAGGAACGCGGCCGCCGAGAGGTACTGGCCGGAAACCGCGGCCGCGTTCAGCTTCACCGGAACCGGTTGCCGAGCGGTGCAGAAGTCATCGGTGACCCGGGCGGACCGGCCGCCCCAGAGACCGACGGCGAAAGAAGCCACAACCGCCGCCACCGCCCCGGCCAACGACCACAGATTCGCTTCCATCGCGCCCTACATCGCACCTGGACCGACACCGGACAGCTGCCCGTGCCAGCCGCTCGGCGCAGTGCTCCCGCTCCGGCTGCCCCGACCCGCCGCAGCCGGCTACTGCCCAACGTTCTGCAAGAACTCCCGTTCGTTCCGCTCCGCAGCGCGGACGCAGAAGTACCCAAGCAATACCAGAAACGGGTAGACGAGTACACCGAGAACGAGCCACGGCAACCGGATCCCGGCCACCACGAGCTCGCCGACCTGCGGAACCGTCCAGAACAGGACCGGCAGTCCGAACAGCACCACCCCCAGGATTCCGCCCAGCAGCAGCGCGCTGCGCAGCTGAGCGGCCATCAGCTGGCGGACCAGCACCTCCCCGACGCTGTTCTGCTCCTCCAGCTCCGCGATGGCGCGCACGATCCGCTGTGGACGGCGGCGGTCCGCCAGCACCACCCGCTTGCGGCGCGGCCGGGCCGGTTCCGCGCGCCGCCCGAGGAAGTCCATCCGCACCGCGCCCTGGCTCATTGCTGGCCCCACTGCTGCCGCGGCGCTCGCACCAGCCGGTCCTTCAGCTCCCGGGTGTGGCGGCGGCTCACCGGAAGTTCCTTCTGCGGCCCGCCACCGACCACGACCGAGTACCCCGAAGACGACATGCGCAGCTCGGTGACCAGCGGCAACGACACCAAGTACGAGCGGTGGATCCGCAGGAACCCGGCGTCGGCCCAGCGTTCCTCCAGCTGTGCCAGCGGGATCCGGACCAGGTGCGAGTCCACGGCGGTGTGCAGCCGGGCGTAGTCGCCCTGGGCTTCCACCCAGCGGATCTCGCGGCGCGGGATGAGCTTGGTGGTCCCGGCCAGCTCCACCGGGATCACCTCGTCGTCGCTGGGAGCTGCCGGCTCGGCCGAACTGGGGCCGGCGAGGGCGAGCTTGTTCCGCTCGATCTTCCGCAGCGCCCGGTCCACCCGGTTGGGGTTCGGGGGCTTCATGATGTAGTCGAGCGCGCCGACTTCGAACGCCTCCAGCGCGTTCTCGTCGTGCCCGGTGATGAAGACCAGGGCCGGCGGATTGCGGAACGCGGTGAGCACCCTGGCCAGCTCCATGCCGTTGAGACCGGGCATCGACAAGTCTGCGAACACGGCGTCCACGAAGGGCTGACTGGTCTCGTCGCCGCGCATGATCCGCAGCGCCTCGGCGGCGTCGACGGCGGTCAGCACCTGCGCGACCCGCGGATTGCTCTCCAGCATGTGCGCGATCTCGTCGAGCCCCGCCTTCTCGTCGTCCACGGCGAGCACGACCAGCCCCGCGGAGTTGTCTCGTGTACTCACTGCTATGCCAAACCCTGCCGAGCCATCAGCGCTTTCCCATGATCGAGTATCCACTCGACCTCAGTGGGAGGATATCCGCCACCCACCTCAGGACAGTGATTTCGATCACTCATACCAACCAAGCTACGTGTTCACGCTCTGCACGGTTCATCAGGGTGGACTGAACACGGATTTTCCGTGAGATGTAAGAGTTTTCCCCCAAATAGACGCAATTAAGCGGCTATTTGGGGGATGACTCGACTACTTATTGGCACAGCGGGTCACTGCGACCGCGCGGGGTCACGCAACCGGATTAGAGACCGAAACGTGACCACGCAGCCCGCTGCTCCAGCGAATCCAACGCGGCCAACACCGATTCCCCCGGATTCCGCAGCCGGACCGCCGATGACATCCCCAACTTGGCCAGCAACGGCTTCCGCGGCTCGACCGGGATCAGGTGGGCGTCCGGGAAGCGCTCCTTCACCACCTGCCGGACGGTGCCCAAACCGTCCACCAAACCCAGTTCCCGGGCCTTGCTCCCGGTCCACACCTCACCGGAGAACAAGTCGTCCTCGCTCCCGGTCAGCTTGTCGCCCCGGCGGTTCCGCACCCAGCTCCGGAACTGCTCGTGCAGATCCTCCTGCATGCCCTTGAGCCACTCGACGTCCTCGGGCTTCTCCGGCTCGAACGGGTCCAGCCTGACCTTGTTGGGGCCAGCGGTGTAGATCCGGCGCTCCACGCCCAACTTCTCCAACAGCCCGGTGAGCCCGAAACTGGCGCTGACCACCCCCACCGAACCGACCATCGACGTGGCGTGCGCGTAGATCTCGTCCGCCGAGCAGGCCAACCAGTAACCGCCGGAAGCCGCGACGTCCTCGCAGAACGCCAGCACCGGCACGTCCTTCTCCTCGGCCAACCCGCGGATCCGCTCGGCGATCAGCGCCGACTGGGTGGCGGCCCCACCCGGGGAGTTGATCGCCAGCGCCACCGCCTGCAACCGGTCGTGGCTGAACGCCCTGGAGAGCGCCGGTTCCACCGAATGCAGGGAGATCGTCGGTCGGCTCATCGGCGACGGGTTCGGGGTGATCGCACCGTGCAGCCGCACGACGGTGACCACCGGTCCGCGCTCGGCCCGTTCGGCGAGCTTGCCCGGCAACTTCGTGGCGAGCTTGTCGGTGAGCAAATCGGTGAACTTCTGCGGCCCCTTCTCGGTCATGCTTAGACGCTACCCGCCGATGAGCCCGCTGCCAGCTCGGCGCTGGAATCGCTGAACGCGTGCGCCGCGTCGGCCTGCACCCCGGGGGCGAACTTCGGCACCCGCATGGTCACCTTCATGCCGGCCCCCTTCTCGGTCTCCACCACCAGGGCGTAGTCGTTGCCGAACGTGGCCCGCATCCGGTTGTTGATGTTGCCCAGTCCGACGTGCGCCCCGGTCAGGTGGGCGTCGGCCAGCTCGGCGTCCAGCCGGTCCGGATCCATCCCGATCCCGTCGTCGTCGACGCTGATGACCGCCTCGTTGCCGTTGTCCGGCGACCGGGCGGCTTAGCCGCCCGACGACACCGACTGCCTGAGCGTGCGGGATCAGCCGGTGCGCCTGTTCCCGGCGGCAAAGGGGCCAATCAGGCGATCGCTGCCGGAAA
>NZ_AYJW01000106.1 GCF_000497205.1 Saccharopolyspora rectivirgula DSM 43747 | reverse complement strand
CCGCGGCAGGTGCCCCGACCGGTTGCAGGCACTGGCCGGTTAAAGTTGCGGTGGTCTGTTGCGGTGTGGCCGCCAGCGGCGAAGCTTACCGAGAGCTGCTCAGTTGATCACGAAGTCGACCAAACCGGCCAGTGCCTGCAACCGGTCGGGGCACCTGCCGCGGCGCCGGAACGGGGAACGGGGCGTCGCGCGGCGCGGTGGCCGGGGGTCGATCCCCACCTCGCCACCCAGTGCACTTTTCGTCTGTTTTTTCCGTTTCTCCGCTCGATCTTCGACACCGGGTAAATGCCCCAATGCGGACCGTGTCCCATCTGTCTTACATCCTGGTCACTCTCCAGTCACATGCTGGACATCCACGGCATGCAGGCAGATCCTCGTGTCTGCTGTGCCATGTCAGGCCGCACAGCACATCGCAGGAATGGAGACTCGAGCGGTGGCTAGTACAACGGCTCCGAGTGGCGACGCGACTCGGAAACGGAAGATGAGTCCCAAGGAGATCGCCATCTGGACGCTGGTGGCGATCGGCGGGGCGATCGCGTGGGGCGTTCTCGCGCTCAGCCGGGGCGAGGAGATCTCGGCTGCGTGGCTGGTGTTCGCCGCCGTGGCGTCGTACGCGATCGGTTACCGGTTCTACGCGCGCTTCATCACCTACCGGGTGCTCAAAGCCGACGACACCCGCGCGACTCCAGCAGAGCGGCTGAACAACGCCACCGACTTCCAGCCGACCGACCGACGAGTGCTGTTCGGACACCACTTCGCGGCGATCGCCGGTGCCGGCCCGCTCGTCGGCCCCGTGCTGGCGGCGCAGATGGGGTATCTGCCGGGCACGATCTGGATCATCGTCGGCGTCATCTTCGCCGGCGCCGTACAGGACATGGTCGTCCTGTTCTTCTCCACCCGCCGCAACGGCCGCAGCCTCGGCCAGATGGCCCGGGACGAGATCGGGCCGGTGGGCGGCGTGGCAGCGCTCCTGGCAGTGCTGTCGATCATGATCATCCTGTTGGCGGTGCTGGCGCTGGTGGTCGTGGAGGCCCTCAAGGGGTCGCCGTGGGGCACCTTCTCCATCGGCATGACCATCCCGATCGCCTTGTTCATGGGCTTCTACCTGCGCTACCTGCGCCCCGGCAAGGTGGTCGAAACCTCGGTCATCGGGATCGTCCTGCTGGTGCTGAGCATCGCCGGTGGCGGTTGGATCGCCGAGTCCTCGCTGGCGCCCTACTTCACGCTGTCGGCGAACGAGCTCACCCTGGCGCTGGTCATCTACGGCTTCGTCGCCTCGGTGCTTCCGGTGTGGATGCTGCTGGCGCCGCGCGACTACTTGAGCACCTTCATGAAGGTCGGCGTCGTGGTGATGCTGGCGGTGTCCATCCTCATCGCGCTGCCGGTGATGAAGACCGAGGCGATCACCGAGTTCGCGCTCAACGGGCAGGGCCCGGTCTTCTCCGGATCGCTGTTCCCGTTCGTGTTCATCACGATCGCTTGCGGTGCGCTGTCCGGCTTCCACGCCCTGGTGTCCTCGGGCACCACCCCGAAGATGCTGCAGAAGGAGTCGCAGGTCCGGGTCATCGGCTACGGCGGCATGCTCACCGAGTCGTTCGTGGCGATCATGGCGCTCGCGGCGGCCTGCGTCATCGACCCCGGCCTGTACTTCGCGATGAACATGCCGGGGAACATGCTCGGCGACACGTTGGAGTCGGCTTCGCAGGCGGTGGCCTCGATCGGTTTCCAGATCACCCCGGAGGAGCTGGCCGCGGCCGCCGCGGCGGTGGAGGAATCCACACTGGTCGGCCGCAGCGGTGGCGCGCCCACGCTGGCCGTCGGCCTGTCCGAAGTGTTCTCGCAGGTGGTCGGCGGGGACTCGATGCGGGCCTTCTGGTACCACTTCGCGGTCATGTTCGAGGCCCTGTTCATCCTGACCACGGTTGACGCCGGTACCCGGGTCGGCCGGTTCATGCTGCAGGACACCGTGGGCAACGTGTGGAAGAAGTTCGGCGACGTCAGCTGGAAGCCGGGCATCTGGCTCTCCAGCGCCTTGATCGTCGGCGCCTGGGGCTACTTCCTGTGGGCCGGGGTCAACGACCCGCTGGGCGGCATCAACCAGTTGTTCCCGCTGTTCGGCATCGCCAACCAGCTGCTGGCCGCGGTGGCGCTGACGGTGGCCACGACGATCCTGATCAAGTCCGGTCGGGTCAAGTACGCGTGGGTGACCCTCGTTCCGCTGGCGTGGGACGTGGCGGTGACGCTCACCGCCAGCTGGCAGAAGGTCTTCTCCAGCGACCCGAAGATCGGGTTCTTCGCCCAGCGCGCCGCCTACCAGGAGGCGCTGGAGCAAGGCCAGACCAGCATGGGTTCCGCGCACACCGTGGAGGAGATGCAGAAGGTGGTGTTCAACTCCACGGTCGACGGTGTGCTGAGCATCCTGTTCGCGCTGCTGATCGTGACCGTGCTGGTGGACGCGATCCGCGTGTGGATCAAGGCGTTGCGGGCCGAGGAGCCGCTGCCCACCACCGAGGCTCCTTACGAGGAGTCCAAGCTGTGGGCTCCGTCCGGTTTGATCCCGACCGCCGAGGAGCGGCGGATCCAGCGCGAACTGGCCGAGTCGCAAAAAGTGGGGGCTGGTTCGTGAGCAGTGCTGCGGTGTTGCCCAGGATCCGCGCCGCGCTGCGGGAGGCCTGGCAGGTAGTGCGCGGGGTGGTGGGCGAGAACGCCTACGAGAAGTACTTGGAGCACCACCGCCTCCACCACCCCGACGCGCAGCCGCTGTCGGAGCGGGAGTTCTGGCGGCAGCACATCGATCGGGGCGACCGCAATCCTGGAGCGCGGTGCTGTTGACAGCTGTCCCCATCGGATGAGGCGGGGCGCTCGGCGACTGCCGGGCGCCCCGTTCGCCGTTCGACGCGATCTTCCGCGACGATCCCCCGTGGCCGGAGCGGCGGTCCCCGGCTGCTCCAGTGGTTCGACAACCGATCGCGCTCTCGTCGACGTCCCCGTGCGACGGCGGCGCGAACCGCGCCGCGGGCTCGACGAGCGTCCGCAGCGGAGCGAGGCGCGGTCCGAACCATTCGGTGCCACCAGTGCCGGGCGCGTCGATGAGCGCGCTGGCGGAATGTCGATCGCGGTCCGGTCGTTGAACTTCCCAGGAGCCGATGAGCCGAGCGGCTCGTGCCGAGCAACGCAGCTCTCCGCCTTCCGCAGCTTCCGCCCTCGCTGCAGCGCGACCACGGGAGTCCCTCCGACCAGGCACCGATGACCACGCGCCCGGGCCGGAGCTCGCGAAGGAACTGACACCACCTGGCTCACGTCGAACCCGGTGTGCGCAGCGTTGCGGACTGTTCACCACGGTCGACGAACGCTCGTGGCGATTTCTCGCCAGAACTGGACCGCTACGCAACGCCTCTCGGCATGTGATGATGTTGGCAACCACAACCGGATTCGGGGGCTGGAATGACCGATTACGAGGACTTCCTCCGCGGAGTTGACGTCACCCGGCCGAACGCGGCGCGGATGTACGACTACTACCTGGGCGGCTCGGCGAACTTCGAAGTCGACCGCAAGGCCGCCGAGGAAGGCAAGGCCGCTCTGCCCGACGCCACCATCTACGCCCGCGCGAACCGGGCGTTCCTCGTTCGGGCGGTGCGCTACCTGTGCAACGCCGGGATCGACCAGTTCCTGGACCTCGGCTCCGGCATTCCGACCAAGGGCAACGTGCACGAGATCGCGCACCAGCTCAACCCGGCCGCCCGAGTGGCCTACGTCGACATCGAACCGGTGGCCGTGTCGCACGCCCGCCGGATGCTGGAGGGGAAGCAGAACGTCACCATCACCCAGGCCGACATCCGCCGCCCGCAGGACGTGCTGTCCGCGCCCGGCGTGGCCGGTCTGCTGGACTTCGACCGCCCGGTGGCCGTGCTGGCGGTGGCGATCCTGCCCTTCGTCGTCGACGACGAGGAGGCCATCAACCTGGTGGCCGAGTACCGGAACAAGTGCGTGTCCGGGAGCTACTTGGTGCTCTCGCACATCTCCCAGCTGGCTGCCACCGCCGAACAGGTGACGGCAGCGGAGGAAGTGATGTCCCGGACGACGACCCCGGTCCGGTGGCGGTCGGCCGACCGGATAACCCCGATGCTGGCCGGCTACCGGGTGGTTCCCCCGGGGCTGGTGCCGGTGACGCAGTGGCGACCGGACACGCAGGTGCCGCCGGACTTGGTCAGCCGGTCCAACGCGTTCGGCGCGGTGGCCGTGCTGCCGTGATCAGCACCCCGGAGACGGCGAAGGAACCACCCGCGGTGAAGAACTGCCCCACTTCATTGCTGCTACGGTGTGAAAAAGCGCTGTTTGAACTGGCTCGCTGTTCGCGCTGAAGTTACCTAGCGGTCTCCCCCTCCCCCTTGTACCGTTGACGGTGCGTCCGCAATGTGGCGTCATCGCTTGCATCTCCGGTGACCGCGGTCAGCTGTCACCGGCTGCCGATCAGGAGTAGGTGTTGCACTTTTCCGCATCGCAACACTCCCGGGCGCTCGACATCTCGTGCGCAGAGCGGTCGAGCGCCATTCCGCTGATGGCCAGCGACATTTCCGTGGCCGAGGGCACGCCGCTGCCCGGTGAACGCGTTCCACGAAGTCACGGCGCGCAGTCCTGCAAAGACTGGGCAGTTCATCGGAGCATGGGTCCCAGTACCGCGAACGCCTGACGAAGGCCGGAGTGATAGTGATCGATCGAAACGGCAGCCAAGAGATCAGAACGCCACCTGAAGTTTCCGAACTCACCAATTCGCAGGTGGCCAAGGTACTGGCGGCCGAAGACATGCGCGAATACGCGATCTTCTCCCTCGATGCGACCGGCAGGGTGACCAGCTGGAACAATGGAGCGGCCCGCATCAAGGGCTATTCGACCGAAGAGATCGTCGGGCGGCACTTCTCCGTCTTCTACCCTCCGGAAGTGGTCGAAGCCGGCTATCCGGAGTGGGAACTCGGCCAAGCTGCCGAGAACGGATTCTTCATCGACGAAGGGTGGCGGACCCGCAAGGACGGCTCTCGGTTCTGGGCCCACGTCGTCCTCGTCGCCCAACGGGCCACCGACGGTGCACTGGCCGGCTTCGTCAAGGTCACCCGGGACCAGAACGAAGCCGTGATCCGCAAGGAGCGCCTGGAACGCCGCTTCACCGACCTGTTCGAACTCACCCCGGTCGGGGTGGCGATGCTCGACGAGCTGGGCACGGTCCTGGACGCCAACGGCTCGCTGTGCGACCTGCTCCACTGCCGGTTGCACCAGCTGCGCGGACGGCCCGTCAGCGAACTGCTGCACGTCAGCGACCCCGGCGGACCTTTCGTGCCCATTCCGGACAGCGCCGAAGCCCTCCCGGACTCCACCGGTCAACTGCACCGGGTGCTGGCCAGGGTGGACGACGGGCAACCGATCATCGTGCAGGTCAACCGGACCACCACGGTGCAGGAAGAGGGCAAGCGCTTCTGGCTGGTGGCCGTCCAGGACGTCACGCAGCGCGTGCGGGAAGCGGAATACCTGCAGTACCAGGCCACCCACGACGAAGAGGCTCTGCAGCGGCGGTGGCACCCGGCTCGCATCACCGTCCACAGTGGTGTATATGCCGGCCGATTCGAAGATCTCCCGCGCGTTGGCCAATTCGTCGGTCAGCATATACACCACTGTGGACGGTGATGCGAGCCGGGTGCCACCGCCGCTGCAGAGCCTCTTCGGTTCGCTGCTGCGGGCCTGGACCACGTGTCCGATGAACAGGTCGTACACCAGTGCGCCCACGACCGCGCCGATGAGCGGGCCGGCTATTGGGATCCAGAAGTA
>NZ_AYJW01000105.1 GCF_000497205.1 Saccharopolyspora rectivirgula DSM 43747 | reverse complement strand
TGATGCTCGACGACTCCACCACCGGGGTTTACCTGGCCCGACTGCTGCCCGAGCGAGCGCCGCTCACCGTGATCACCAACTACCGGCGGGTTTTCCAAGAGCTGGCCGGAGTCCAAGGGATCCACTTGATCTGCGTGGGCGGGGACTTCCTGCCGTGGGCCGACGCGTTCGTCGGCGGGATGGCCCTGGAAGCGCTGCGCAACCTCCGGGTGGACCTGGCGGTCATGTCGGTTTCCGCGGTCACCGACGGTGTCTGCTTCTACCCGCAGCAGGAGATGGTCCAGATCAAGAAGGCAATGCTGGCCTCCGCGCGCCAGCGAGTGCTCTATGTGGACCACACGAAGTTCCGCCGGCGGGCGCTGCACGCGGTGGCGCAGGCCTCCGATTTCGACGTGGTGATCGTGGATTCCCGGACTTCCCAAGAAGACATCGATTTTCTCCGAGAACGTGGCGCCCGGGTGCGGCAGGCGGGGACTTCCGAAGGAGAGAACGACGAGCAAGGACGCAACTAGTCGGGCATGATGACCACCGCAGGGCTGACTGGTTGGCGTGCATCCACCACCCGCGGTGGGACCACGAGGCAAGGGCCGCACCGACGGACCGCCGCAGCTGCGGACTGCCGGCAAGCGGACTTTCCGCAACACACAGGAGGACGCCAGTGTCCAGCGAGAACAAGCAGAACGAGGCCCGTCTGAACGCCAAGATGGGCCCTGCGGAACGGGCGGAGAACTGGAACCGGCTCGCCAACGACGAATTCGACGTGGTCGTCATCGGCGGTGGGGTCACCGGATGCGGCGTGGCGCTGGACGCGGCCACCCGAGGCCTGCGGGTGGCGCTGGTGGAAGCGCGCGACCTCGCCTCCGGGACCTCCAGCAGGTCCAGCAAGCTCATCCACGGCGGCCTGCGCTACCTGGAGCAGCTGGAGTTCTCCCTGGTCCGAGAAGCTCTGCGCGAACGGGAACTGATGCTCACCCGGCTGGCTCCCCACCTGGTCAAGCCGGTGAGCTTCCTCTACCCGCTGACCCACCGGATCTGGGAGCGCCCGTACACGGCAGCCGGGCTGCTCCTCTACGACACGATGGGCGGGGCCCGGTCCGTGCCCGGTCAGCGCCACCTGACCCGAGCCGGCGCGCTGCGCCTGTTCCCGGCGCTCAAGCGGGATTCGATGATCGGCGGCATCCGCTACTACGACGCCCAGACCGACGACGCCCGCTACGTCCTGACACTGGCCCGCACCGCCGCCCGCTACGGAGCGGTGGTCATGACCTCCGCTCAGGTCACCGGTTTCCTGCGGGAAGCCGATCGGATCGCCGGGGTGCGGGTGCGCGACACCGAAACCGGTGAAGAAACCGAGGTGCGCTCGCAGGCGGTCATCAACGCCACCGGTGTGTGGACCGACGAACTGCAGAAGATGTCCGGTGGTCGCGGCCGGTTCCGGGTGCGGGCCAGCAAGGGCGTGCACATCGTGGTGCCGCGGGACCGCATCGTCGCCGAGAGCGGGCTGATCCTGCGCACCGAGAAGTCGGTGCTGTTCGTCATCCCGTGGGGCAACCACTGGATCGTGGGCACCACCGACACCGACTGGAACCTGGACCTGGCGCACCCGGCGGCGACCAAGGCCGACATCGACTACATCCTCGGCCACATCAACAAGGTGCTGGCCACCCCGCTGACCCACGACGACATCGAGGGCGTCTACGCGGGGCTGCGGCCGCTGCTGGCCGGGGAGAGCGAGGAGACCTCGAAGCTGTCCCGGGAGCACGCGGTGGCCCGGGTGGCCCCCGGCATGGTGGCGATCGCCGGAGGCAAGTACACCACCTACCGGGTGATGGCCGCCGATGCGGTGGACGCCATCGCCCCGGACATCTCCGGCCGGATGGCCTCGTCCATCACCGACCGCGTGCCGCTGCTCGGTGCGGACGGCTACCACGCCCTGGTCAACCAGGCCGACCAGCTGGCCGCCAAGCACAAGCTGCACCCGTACCGGGTCCGGCACCTGCTCGACCGCTACGGCTCGGAGATCCACGACCTGCTCGCCCTGGCCGACGAGCGTCCGGAGCTGCTCAAGCCCATTCCAGGCGCGGCGAACTACCTGCAGGTGGAAGCGGTGTACGCGGCCACCCACGAAGGTGCGCTGCACCTGGAGGACGTGCTGACCCGGCGGACCCGGATCTCGATCGAATACCCGCACCGCGGCACCGAGTGCGCCGAGCCCGTGGCCCGGCTGCTGGCCGAGGTGCTCGGCTGGGACGAGGAGCGCCTCCAGCGAGAAGTGGAGGTGTACACCAAGCGCGTCGAGGCTGAGCGCGCTTCGCAGCTGCAGCCCGACGACCACGCCGCGGACGCGGCCCGGTCCGCTGCGCCGGAAGCCCGGTCGGAACTGCTGGACGTGTCCGAGTGAGCGGTGCCGGCGTCCTCAGCCGAGGCCGATCGGCGAGGGCTCCCGGCAGGTCACTTCGGCGAGCAGTTCTTCGACGTGGGCGAGCAGCCGCCGCTGGTCCACCGGGGCTATCGTGCTCCACAGCTCGGCGGAAGGGGATGGCCGGCGCAGTTGCACGTAGCGGCCGTGTTCGGTGTCGAAGAAACCGACCACGTAGCTGCCCCGGACCCGCTGACCAAGCTGGTCCTTGGCAGCTGCACCGAACTGGCCGCGCCAGCCAGCCCCGGTGACCATGCGGGTGAGCATCTCGGCGTCGTCGCTGCGCACCCCGCGCTTGCGCAGCGCGGCGGCGAGGTGTTCCACGGTGCTGCCGGTTTCCGCGGCCGCGCTGTCCAGGTCCCGGCTGCGCAGGGACACCGAGCGGCCCGGGCCGGCCGGCTGCGGCGGCAGCACCGAGACCGCGGCGCGCGCCAGACCGCTGGCCGGGATCTCCCGCAGCACCAGGGTTTCGCCCGTCTTCACAGCCAGGACGCCTTGCGGATCACCGGACCTCGCGGCTGCCAACAGCCGGCAGCTGCCGGCGAGCCACAGTCGACCGTCCACTTCTCGATCCGGTTGGCACAGCACCCGCAGCATGCGGGCCAGCCGAGGTGCCACCGCGGTCGGCCGGCCCAGTCCGCGGCGTCGCATGGACCGCCAGGCCGTCTCCACCAGCTCGGCCCGCTCGGAGTGGGTGCGGCCCGGCGACGGCACCTTCAGCACCAGCGGCATCGGCAGTTCCAGTTGTTCGACGAGAACGTCGAACTCCAGAGTGGACAGTTTTGTCGTGGTGTCGTCGTCAACCATGGTCACTCGCCGATGACCGGACGGGAGAGCACCTCGGGCACCTCGAAGAAATCACCGGGGCGACCGAGCTTCTCGGTGACCTCGTGCTGCTGCTCGGCATCGTGCTGCCGTCGGGACCGTCCACCGGAGCCCGCGGCGGGACGCCGACCGGTCCGCCCGCGGTTGGACGAGGCGGACCCGCGGTTGGCCGGGCCGGGCCCGCGGGAAGCGCTGTCGGACACCGGCGGCGGGGGAGCCGCGGCCCAGCTGATGGTCACCCCCGGCGATGCCCCGGAACGCCCGCTCGCCTCCGGCACGTCCACCACCACCCTGGGCGGCGGGGTGAACGACGCCAGCGAAGTCGTGTTCGCCGCGGTCGCGGCCTCGTAGGTCCGCATCACGTCGAAGGCGCGCTGTTCGGCGGCGTTCTTGCGGGCTTCCTCGACCTCGTAGTCGGTCTGCCCGCCGAACAGGTGCGTCAACAGGGTGTGCGCGGTGCCCGGGTCCTCCGTGGTGATCTCCACCGGAGGTGGCATCTCGCTGCGCGCCCAACTGATGAGCTCGGCTTGCTGCTCGGCGCGGTCCCGCATGATCTCGGCGGCCTGCTGCGCCTGCGCGGCCCAGTCCCCGAGCGGTCCCAGCCCGCGGCGAGCGCTGTCGGCGGCGGCCCCTCGCCAGTCCTCGGAAATCGCCGTCAGCGCTGCCCGCAGCTGCTGATCGACCTCCCCGAGCGCGCGGGTCAGCTCCCGCCACCGGTGGGCCGGTGCCTGCGAGCTCTCCGCGCCGGGGCCGTCGTGGATCTGCTCGTACAGCTCGGCGTGGCTGTAGCCCTGCCAGCGGTGGTCGCTCATGGGTCAGCAACCTCCGCCGAGCGCGCCGGCGTTGTCGCTGTCGATCCACTGGTACTGGCGGCTGGCCTGCTCCAGCGACTCGGCAGCCGTCTGCAGCTGATCGCGGTAGCTGCACAGCGCCGTCAACGCGTCCTCGCCGCCCGCGGTGCTGTACCGGTTGAACTCGTCAGCTGCACTCCTGCTCACCGGATCGCCGGCCCAGGGGCGGATGCGCAGCTCGGTGATGGCGTGCTCGATCTGCACGCCAACCGTGTCCAGCGATTCCTGCAAGGCCTCGACCAGCCTGGGAATCGCCGACGGTTCCACCCGCATCGACCCGCCGGAGAGTCCCGCCAGGTCATCGGACGATCCCTGCGGAGAATCCTGCGGCACTTGCTTCCTCCCCAGAACGCGAACCCCGCGCGGGCGGACCCCCGCGGCCTCGTCCAGCCGATCCGGAAGCCGCGCCGGCGGGTGCCGGAGCGCAACGTCCGTCGATCACTGTAGCCGCCGAGAATCACTCTGGGGAGTGCTGCGAACGCGGTGAGTACAGGTTCACCGCTCGGCGGTCGGCGTGCTGCTGGACGTCTCCGGCACCTCGCTGGAGGTCTCGGGCGCGGTCATCGTCTTCAGCACCTCTTCGGCCACCCGCTCGGCTCCCGCGCACAACTGGTCGACCGGGGGCGGCGGCTGACCACCGTCGTCGCGGTAGAGCACGTCCAGGTGCTGGCCCTCGGCCACGTCCACCGCCACGTTGCAGGAGAGGTCCAGGCCCGGGGTCTTGATGACCAGGGCGGGGAAGCCGTTGATGGTCTTCGGGGTGGCCTCCACCTGGGCGGTGTCGTCGGTCCACACCCCCATGCCCTCGGTGGTGACCAGCGCCAGTCGGGCTCCAACCTTCCCGGAGGTGTTGCGGTAGCTGCAGGTGGCCGCGTTGCCGAAACCGGCTTCCGAGTCCGGTGTGGGATCGCGGTCGAACCCGAGCTGGGCGCGCTGCTCGGCGGAGAGCAGTTCGCACGGGTCAACGCCGTCCAGCCGGATCTCGAACGGCCGTGGTGGTGGTTCCGGCGGAGCGCTCGTCGTGGGCGCCGGCGGTGGCGGCGGAGGTTGCGGAGGCTCCTGCAACTGCTGTTCGGACTGCCCCGCGCCGCACCCGGTGAGCAGCACCAGGCCAGCGGCGAGCACTCCGAGCCGCTGCCCGCCAGAGGTGTGCGAGCTGTGCATGACCTTCACGGTATAGGAGTCGATGTCCGTCGGTTATTTCTGCCACGCCAGCCACGCCACGGCCACGAGCGGAACCAGGAGCACCACCCCGGCGGTCCGAGCGACCACCACCAGCAGAAGGGCCAGTGCCAGCACGCCGGCGCCGACGGTGAGCCGCCAGGCCAGCTGGCCGTTCCGCTTCGGCGTGGCGGGGGCGGGCCGCGGGCTGTCCGGCCGCGGATCCGGGAGATCGTCGAACAGCGCGTCCAGCTCGGAGCGGAAACGAGCGGTCGCCGCTTGGCGGCACCGCTGGTCGTACTCGTGGACTTCCAACCGGCCGGCTGACAGGTGCTCCCCGAGCAAGCGCATCGCGTGCTCTCGCTCAGGATCCCCGACCCGCAGGTCCTTGCCCGGCCGTTGAGGTCTCACAACCCCATCTTACGTGCGCCGATGTTCGGGTCGGCGTTTTGTCCGGTTGTCGGTGCTCCGCCCGGGACGGGAGAGGTCACTCCGCGGGCTCCCCGCCCCACAGGTCGACCACCCGCACCCCGACGCGGGCGAGCAGCTTGCGGGTCAGCGGCAAGCTGATCCCGAGCACGCTCGACGGGTCGCCGTCGACCCCCTCGATGAACCAACCGCCGTAGCCGTCCAGCGTGAACCCGCCCGCGACGTGCAGCGGTTCCTCGGTGTCCAGGTACGCCTGGAGCTCGGCCTCGTCCGGCTCCCCGAACCGCACCGTGGTGCCCAGGTGCGCCGCCGCCCGGTCGACCACGGTCCCGCCGCGCAGCAGGACGACGGCGTGGCCGGTGAGCAGTTCCCCGGTGCTGCCGGAGTTCAGCTTCCACCGCTGGGCGGCCGCCTCGCGAGTGCCGGGTTTGCCGACGACCTCGCCATTGCCCATCAGCAGCATCGAATCGTCGTCCTCCCCAGGCAGGATGCTCTTCT
>NZ_AYJW01000104.1 GCF_000497205.1 Saccharopolyspora rectivirgula DSM 43747 | reverse complement strand
GACCGAGCTAGGGCAGTGGGCAGGTGCCAGCGGGGACGGGGTGATCGCTGCCGCCGCAGCTGCAGCCCCACCGCCCCGGCGGCGTACAGCAGACCGAACAAGCTGGCCAGGTAGTTCGGGCGGCCGTTGGAGAGCAGGTAGAAGACGACGACGAGGACGGCGGACCAGCCCAAGAAGCGGAACTGCCGCAGCTGCGGGTTGCGCAGCAAGGAGACCGCACCAGCGCAGCACAGCACCAGGCCGACGAGAACACCGGCGTAGAACAACCCGGTCGGCAGCAGCAGCCAGCGGTTGGACTCGTCGCTGACCACGGTCCCCATCTCCAGTGCCGGCCACCCGTTGCGGGCTTGCCACAGCAGGGTGGGCGCGGCGGTGAGCAGCACGCCCAGCGCCCCCACCCACAGCAACGGCCTGGTCGGCAGTGCGCGGGGCCCCACCGCAGCGGCCGCGACGAGGATCGCCACCACGAGGACGACCACCTGGAACTTGGTCTGCAGGGCAAGCGCGGTGACCAGCGCCGCGACCAGCAGCAGCCGATCTCGGAACACGCCGGTTTGCTGGCGGATCCGCACCCATCGGGCGAGCAGCCAGAAGATCACCGTCCACTGCAGCGGTTCCAGCGTGGCCGCCATCAACCAGTGCCCGCTCAGCAGCAGCCAGGGGGACAGCGGGTAAGCGGCGGCGGCCAGCACCTGGGCTCGGCGGTCACCGCCCAGTTCACGGGCGATCAGGGCGGTGAACACCACCCCGAAGACCACCATGAGCGCGGCCGGGAGCCGCAGGGCGGGCAAGGAGCCCGGGAACAGCGCGTCCAGCCCGCGCGCCAGCACCGGGACCAGCGGTTGCTGGTCCATGTAGCCCCAGTCCAGGTAGTACTTGCCGGCCGCCAGGAAGTACAGCTCATCCGTCACGTAGTCGTACCGGCCGCTGACCGAAAACAGCAGTGCGCCGGCAGCAGCTGCGATGAGCAGCACCGGGCGTTGGGCGAACGGATGTGGCGAACTGGGTGCGATCACCCCGGGACCAGCCGTTCCCAGGGGTGGCCGTACGGATGATTTGTCCCCGGTCACGGGCCGGAGTTTACGCGGCAGCCGGTGATCGACCTGCGCGTCCGCCCGCTGGGAAGCCGGGCGGCGCGCCGACGTGGCTCGGGAGGACGACCGGCTCCGGTGCGCCCAGCGGGGGTTTCATCCGGTCTGGTCGGGATATCACATTCCTATGAGCGGTTTCGACGTGTCCGAGCTGCAGGCTGGTCAGAGCGTGTCCAAGGAAACGGGGGAGCGAATAGGGCGCTCCGCAGGAGGACGTCTCGTCCAGTTGCGCAGACGGGTGTCCGAGCGAGGATTCGTGGTGACTGTGGACGCACTGGCCGAGGCAGGTGCCCAGCGCGAACTGATCACCCAGGACTGGCGGACGGCGAACGCGACGTTCGACCGGTTCATGCGCGAGTACTAGTGGTGGGGCGCTCGACGACCGAGGTGGGGCCGGCAAGCCGGTCCCGGCGTGGTGCGACCGGCTTGCCGGCGAGCAGCTGTTCGTTCCTGGTCAGGTCGGCCGGCGGAAACCGCGGACGGCGAGCAGGACGCTGAGCGCGCCCAGCAGGGTGCTGACCACCACGGCGGCGGTGGGGCCGTTCTCCATCGGCAGCGCCAACGACAGGCCGCGCGCGGCGTCCACCGTGTAAGTGAGCGGGTTGACCTTCGCCACCGCCTGCAGCCAGCCGGGCAGCGACTCGATCGGAACGAACGCGTTGGAAGCGAACATCAGCGGGAACATCGCCAGGAATCCCACGCTGTTCATCACTTCTTCACTGCGCAGCCAGGCCGCCATCGCCAGGAACACCCAGGTGAGCGACCAGCTCACCAGCAGGGACGGCAGCAGCGCCGCGGTCACACCGGAGGCGCCTCCAGCCGGGGAGAAGTCGAACAGCAGCGCGGCCACCACGACGACGATGGTCAGCTGGGCCGCGGTGCGCACCAGATCGGAGAGGCTGCGCGCGACCAGCACCGAACTGGGGTGGATCGGCAGTGCCCGGAACCGGGCGATCACCCCGTTCTTCATGTCGGTGATCAGCCCGACCCCGGACTCCAGTGCCGCTCCGATGCCGGTGGTGACCAGGATGGCCGGCATCAGGTAGTTGACGTAGTTGCCGCCCTGCTCCGCGACCGCGCTCAGCATGGCCTTGCCGAACACTTGGCTGAAGACCAACAGCATGATCAGCGGGTGCAGCAAGTTGAAGATCACCAGCCTGGGATCCCTGAGCAGCGCCCGCAGTGACCTGCCGGTCAGCACCCACACCTGGACCGGGTAGCTGGCACCGCGCCACGCGGGACCGACCTGGGATTCGCTGCTGGTGGTGGAAGAGCTGAGCGTGCTGGACATGATCTCCCGTTCAGTTGGTGCTCGCCGGGGTGCGGTGGGTCAGCGCGAGGTAAACGTCGTCCAAGGTCGGCTCGCGGAGGGTGAGGTCGTCGGCTTCCACGTCAGCGGCGTCCAGCACCCGGACGACGTCGGCGAGTTCCCGGGCTCGGGCCACGGGGATGGTCACCGCCGCCTGCTGTTCGTCGCGCGTGACCTCCATGCCAGCCTTCCGCAGCTGTTCGGCAGCGCGCTGGGCCTCGGAGGGCCGGCGGAAGGTGGCGGTGATCGTGCGTTGGCCGACCCGGCTCTTCAGCTCCTCGGAAGTACCCGCGGCGATCACCTGGCCCGCGGACAGCACGGTGATGGAGTCGGCCAGCCGGTCCGCTTCCTCCAGGTACTGCGTGGTGAGCAGCACGGTGGTGCCTTGGGCGACCATCGATTCCACGATTTGCCACATGTCCATGCGGCTGACCGGGTCCAGACCGGTCGTGGGCTCGTCGAGGAACACGACGTTCGGGCGGCCGACCAGGCTGGCCGCGAGGTCCAACCGCCTCCGCATGCCTCCGGAATAGGTGCGGGCCGGGCGGCGGGCGGCTTTGGTGAGCGAGAACAGCTCCAGCAGCTCCTCGGCGCGCTGGCGGGCCTGCCGGCGGCTCGCCCCCAGCAACCGGCCGATCAGCAACAGGTTGTCGAAGCCGGACAGCTGCTCGTCGACCGAGGCGAACTGGCCGGTGAGGCCGATTCGGGAGCGGACCTCGTTTCCTTGGGAACTCACGTCGAAACCGGCCACCCGTGCGGTTCCGCTGCTCGGCGGGAGCAGGGTGCTGAGGATGTTGATGAGCGTGGTCTTGCCCGCCCCGTTGTGGCCCAGCAGGCCGAGCACGGTGCCCTGCGGAACGGAGAAGGTGACGTCTTGCAGGGCCTGCACTTCGCCGAACGATTTGCTGAGGTGTTCGACTTCGATGATCGGGGTGGTCATGACCGCCCTCCCGGGTCGAGGGGGAATTCGGGAGCGGGAGCGCGTTTCGCGTCCGGTGCGGCTTTCCTGGTGCTGCGGGCCTGGAGTGGGGGCAACCGGTTGGTGCAAGAGGTGTTTCCGGCTAATTCCCGGATTCCGGTCGGCTCCGTTTTCCGAAGGGAAGTTGGTCGGGCGCCACCGGGTGGGAGTTGATCAACGCGAGAACTCACGCGGCCATCGTAATTGGCGGAGAGGCGCGTGGTCATCCCGATTGATCCGCTGTTGCGGAATCGTCTTCCGCGCACCCTCAGCATTTTTCCCGGTGCTCTGCGTCAGCGATTTCCTCGTCGTCCCGACGCGTTCGCGCAACGGCGTCAGCGGAAGTCGCGATTGCCGCTACCGGAGCACCGCCAGCGTTCCCCTGCGCGCGAAGCGCTTTTCGCGGAATAGGATTCGCGCCTCCTGCGTGATCGAGCGAGTCCACAGTGGTGTTCCGGAGTTCCGGCGGAAGAGCGCACGGGGCCGTGGAGAAAGCGGTTCGGGGAGAGCCGAGCACCGCCTCGCGGCGTTCGTGGGGATCGAGTTCGGCGGGCTGCGACGAACCCGTTGGGAAGCGGCGTTTGGTCCTCGGATGGCGAGAAGCGAACTCGCGAATTCAGCACCCGCTCGCCGCGCAGGTGTTCCGCATTGGTCGGCAGCAGTCCGGGAGGACTTCCTCCTCGGCAAGGCCGGGGGTTGAAAAGGAAGCTGGAGAACGCCGTGCTGGTTCTTCATCGGCCGGTTGCCGCGGTGCGGAATTGCGCGAACTCATCGCTTGAAAACAGCGGTGCGAAAGGAACGGGGCGGAATTGGGTGAATGGCAGCGCGAGGAGTAGGATCTTCTGGTTTCACCGGGCAGGTGGCCGGGTAAAGCGAAGACGGCAGTCACCGAACTCGTTGGAGGAGCCGTCATGGCTACAGCGCGCGAAGTAATGCACCGGGGCGCGGAGTGCATCGGGGAGAACGAGAGCTTGGTCGAAGCGGCGAAGAAGATGCGCGATCTGAAGATCGGCTCCTTGCCGATCTGCGGAGAGGACAACCGCCTGCACGGGATCATCACCGATCGGGACATCGTGGTGAAGTGCTGCGCCGAAGGGCTCAACCCGGCGGAGGTCAAGGCGGGGAGCTTGGCGCAAGGCACTCTGCAGTGGGTGGATGTGGACACCGACGTCGACCAGGTGCTGAGACTGATGGAAGAGCACCAGGTGCGGCGGATGCCGGTGCTGGAGAACCGCCAGCTGGTCGGCATGATCAGCGAAGTGGACCTGGCGCACCGCATTCCGGAGCAGAAACTGGCGGAATTCGTCGAGAAGGTCTACCAGCACTGAACCACCGGTGGTCCGGACCTGTTCCGGTCACCGAGCACCGGGCGGGGTGTTGGGCAGGCGATGCTACGCCAATCTCCCTATGCTGGCAGTGCTTCCAGCGCAAGTGCCGACCAGCCGCATCACCCCGCCCATGGTGCGGAAAGAGGGGGCGAGGGAATTGCCGGTACGCGTGTTCGTGGTGGACGACCACGAAGTCATCCGCAGGGGGATAGCCGCGCTCATCTCCGCCGAGTCCGATCTCGAACTGGTAGGCGAAGCCGCCTCCGTTGGGGAAGCCCTCGCCCGGGTCCCGGCCACTTCGCCGGACGTGGTCGTCCTCGACGTCCGCTTGCCCGACGGGAACGGTGTCGAACTGTGCCGGGACTTGCGCTCGCAACTGCCGGAATTGCACTGCCTCATCCTGACCTCGTTCGACGATCGGGATGCGCTGATGGACGCGATCATGGCCGGTGCTGCCGGATTCGTGCTCAAGGACGTGGTCAGCAGCGAATTGGTGGACGCGATCCGCACGGCCGGCCAGGGCAAGTCGCTGCTGAGCCCGAAGAGAACCGAGGCGATGCTGGCCTGGCTGCGCCGGGAGCAGGAGCAAGCGGACCCGCTTCGGGAATTGACCGCGCGGGAACGGGAAGTCCTGGAACTGATCGGCAACGGGATGACCAACCGGGAAATCGCGAAGCACATGTACTTGGCGGAGAAGACGGTCAAGAACTACGTGTCGCAGATGCTGTCGAAGCTGTCGATGCGGCACCGCAGTGAAGCTGCGGTGCTGGCGACCGAACTTCGGCTCGACCGAAGCTTGCGGCGCGATCGCTGAGTCGACGGCCGGTTGTCCCGCCGAGTTCCGCAGGAGGCCGAAATGCCCTCACAGCAGCAGGACGTTCCGGTTCCGCAGCAGGCTCCGCCCCGTCCGGACGAGGCCGTGCTCTACCGCGTGCTGCTGGGCTTGCAGGAACTGCGCAAGGGCAACTTCCGCCGTCGAATGATGCTGTCGGCGGACGGCATTCCCGCGCAGATCGCCGCCGAGTTCAACGAGTTGGCCGCCCGCAACCAGCACTTGATGAACGAGCTGGACCGGTTGACCGCGGCGGTGGCGCAGGGGCAGTGGCCCATACCTCCGGTGCAGTTCGACACCGAAGTCGAAGAGGCCTGGCGCCACGCGGCGGACTCGGTGAACAAGACCGTTCGGTCCTTTTCCGGGCCGATCGCGGAGTTCAACCGGGTACTGCTGGCTCTGGTGCAGGGCGATCTGAGCGTTCGCGTACCGGTGGAAGCGGGCAGCCAACTCCCCGGTGAGCTCGCGGATACCGGCGCGGCGGTCAACGAACTGCTGGACAAGCTCTCCCAGTTCTCCCAAGAGCTGCCCAGAATAGCCCGGCAGATCGGCCGCGACGGCAAGCTGGGGGAGCAGGTCAGCGTCCCGGGGTTGACCGGGAGCTGGGCGGAGATGGCGGCCGCCGTCAACCAGATGGCGACAGATCTGACCGGTCAACTCCGCGACATCCTGCTGGCCGCCAAAGCCGTGGAGGAGGGGGACTTCACCCACAAGATCACCGTCGAGACCTCCGGAGAAATCCAGGAGCTCAAAGAGGCCTTCAACAGGGTGGTGGACCAGCTGGCCGCCTTCGCCAGCGAGATCAACCGGGTCACCACCTCCGTGGCAGGTGAGGGTCGGCTGGGCGTGCGGGCCGAACTGCCCGAGCTGTCCGGCAGCTGGCAGGAGCTGATCAACTCGTTCAACTCCATGGCCACCAACCTGGCCGCCCAGGTGCGCAACATCTCCCAGGTGGCCACCGTCGTCGCCAGAGGTGACCTCACCCAGAAGATCACCGTGGAGGCGCACGGCGAAATACTCCAGCTGAAGAACACCATCAACACGATGGTCGACCAGCTCTCCGCGTTCGCCGACGAAGTGACCCGGGTGGCGCGGGAGGTGGGCACCGA
>NZ_AYJW01000103.1 GCF_000497205.1 Saccharopolyspora rectivirgula DSM 43747 | reverse complement strand
CCACCACCTGCTGCACCGGAACACCAGCCAGCCGCTGCGCCACCCCAGCAGCTTGCTCCTGCCCCGTGCCGTCCAACCCCACGCCAGGGGAACGCCCCGCCAGCGTGCCGGAACCATTCGCCGCCGATTTCGCATGCCGCAACAGAATCAGAGTGGCCACCCCGCCGAGCCTAGGCGCCCCACCCCACCCGCACCCACCCCAGGGTGCGCAACGAAAAAGCGGCCCGACCGGAACACCCGGCCGGGCCGCCACGAACACCACAGCCTACGGCTGCAGCACACCGAAACCCAACAGCGCGTACACCGCCAGACCGAGCACGATCCGGTACCAGACGAACAAGTACACGCTGTGCCGCTCGACATAACGCAGCAACCAAGCAATCACCGCGTAGCCAACCAGGCCCGAGACGAGCGTGGCCACCACCATCTGCGCCACAGACGGCTCCAACCCGTACGGGCTCGGCTCGAACACGTGCGGAATCTCCGACAACCCCGCGGCGAACACCGCCGGAATCGCCAACAAGAAGGAGAACCGCACCGCGGTCGGTCGCTGCAGCCCCAAAGCCAGACCAGCGGTGATCGTGCCACCTGAACGCGACACGCCAGGAATCAACGCGAGCGACTGCGCAAAACCCATCAACACGCCATCGCGCATCGTCAGCTGATCCTGACCGCGACGCTGGCGGCCGAACCGCTCAGCCAGGCCCAGCAGAATGCCGAACACAATCAGCGTCGTGCCGACAACCCACAAGCTCCGGAACGTCGAACGAATGTAGTCCTGGAACAGCAATCCCAAAACACCGATCGGAATGCTGCCCACGATCACGTACCACGCGAGCTTGTAGTCAAATGTCCGGCGAACCTCGGCGTTGGCCAGGCCGCGAAACCACACCGCGATCAACCGACCGATGTCTTTCGCGAAGTAGATGACCACCGCCAGCTCAGTACCGATCTGAGTGACCGCCGTGAACGAAGCACCCGCGTCGGTCCCGAAGAACAACTCCGAAACGATCCGCAGGTGCCCCGATGACGAGATCGGCAAGAACTCGGTCAGTCCTTGGACCACGGCCAACACCATGGCCTGCAACCACGACAACGAACACGCTCCACAAATGTCGAGAAACAGCTACCGACCGGAATTGCCCGGTTTCTTGTCTCCCCCTGGGCACAAATCTTGCAGCATTCCCCCGAGCGCCCATTCCAGGGAGGGAATCCGCCATCAGCGCAGGTCAACAACCGGTCGAACACACTGCGTAACAGACATCGCTACGTCACACAACCGTGTGATACACGACACAAGAACAGCAGATTGCCGGCACATTTCACCGAACTGAACCCGCGGTCACCAACACCACACCCAACCCCCGGCAAAGCAGTCACCCCGATCAGGGATCCTGGAGCCAGGTACAGCAGCAAAAGGAGGCCCCGTTGCGTCGTCTGGTCATCACCTGCCTGGCCGCCCTCGTGCTCACCAGCTGCGGAACGGACAGGGCCAGCGACCCGCTGCAAGTCACCGACGAACTCACCGCCGCCACCCCAGCCAGCTCCCCACCCACCACCACCCAACCCGCCGGCACCGTGCGGCCCAGCCCACCCGTCCAACTCACCCAGTACGACCCCAGCACCAACACCCTCGTCCTGGCCAGCGACTCAACACTGACCCTGCTCGACCCGCGCACCAACCACCAGCGCACCGTCCAGCTACCCGGCCAACCCGCCGGCCTGCACACCCAAAACGGACACGCCCTGGCCGCCCTCCCCGAGCAGAACCAGGTCATCCACATCGACCTGCGCACCGCGCAAACCCGGAGCACCCACGTCGACGGAGGCCCCGTCCACGCCATCCCCCTGGACGACGAGCGCCTCGCCGTGGCCCTGCGCGACCACAAGAGCGTCGTCGTCCTCCAGGCCGGAAAACCCACCACCACCGCGGACAACTTCGAAGGCCCCGCCCAACTGCTGGCCAGCGGAAACCAGATCTACGTGCTCGACCGGCTCACCACATCGCTGGTCCCCATCGACCCGGCCACCGGGGAAAAAGGCCCCGGGCTGCGAGTCGGCCAAGGAGCCACCAACGCCGTCACCGACCGCTACGACCGCATCCTGGCCCTCGACACCCGAAAAGGAGAATTCTTCGCCTTCTCCACCGACCCGTTCATCATGAAGCAGCGCTACCCCACCCCCGGTCACCCCTACGCCATCGCCTACGACTCCACACGCGACCTCGCATGGGTCACACTGACGGAAACCAACGAAGTCATCGCCTACGACGTCGCCGGCGGAGAACCACAAGAACGCCTGCGACACCCGACGGTCAGCCAGCCCAACTCAATCGCCGTAGACCCCACCACCGGCCACGTCTACATCGCCTCCGCCAACGGCGACGGATTGCAGGTGATCACCGAATGAAGACCAAAACCGAAGGGGACAAGTCCAACGACGACTGGGAGTACCAACCGCTGCGCCTCCCACCCGGCATCAGCCGGTTGAGCGCAGCGATCCAACTCAGCATCCACGCCGAATTCGCTGGTTGGGAACTCTCCCGAGTGCTGCTGTACGCCGACGGCAGCCGCAAGGTGTGGCTCCGCCGGAAACGCAACACCCCCGGCCCACCCCCCATCCACTGACCCAGCCGATCAAGCCACCGCCCACCACCAGCACCGCAGCGGTGACACCAGCCCCGCTCGCCCCAACGGGGGGAAGACTCCCGCGCGCCAGCCCCGCCGGCGGCACAACACCACTAGCCTGCACGAACACCACCACACGCCAGGCACCAACCGCGCGGGAGCACGCCGTGAGCCAACCACTGCTGCTGACCGGAGCCCAACTCGTCGACGGCACCGGAGCCCCACCCCGCCCCGCGGACGTGCTCATCGAAAACGGCGACATCACCGCCGTCGAACCCCCGGGAACCCTGCCGACCTCCCTGCCCACCCGAGACCTCACCGGCCTGGTCCTGGCCCCCGGGTTCATCGACGTGCACTCCCACGCCGACAACTCCCCACTCCTCCTCCACCACGACACCACCAAGATCAGCCAAGGCGTCACCACAGAAGTGGTCGGCAACTGCGGATTCAGCCTGGCCCCGCACAACCCCCACCACAGCGCAGAGCTGACCGACTTCCTGCAGAGGCTGTTCCCACCTCAGGAACTCACCTGGTCCTCCTTCCGCGACCTCTTCGAAGTGACCGACCAGCGCGGTTACGTCACCAACTACTGCCCGCTCGTCGGCCACAGCACCCTCCGCATCGCGGCCATGGGAACGAGCAAGGCCACCCCGGACGCCACCGCACTGCGGGCCATGCAAAACGCCCTGGAACAAGCCCTGGAAGCCGGGGTGTTCGGACTGTCCACCGGCTTGGCGTACGCCCCGGCAACGTTCGCCCGCACCGAAGAGCTCTGCGCGCTGGCCGAAGTCCTCGGCGGCCACGGCCACTACGTGACGCACATGCGCAACGAATCGGACGAGCTGCTGGACTCCATCGAAGAGGCCCTCACCATCGGCGCGATCGCCGGCAGCACCCACATCTCCCACTTGAAAGCCGCCCACCACCGCAACTGGGGCAGCATGCCGCGCGCGATCGAGCGGCTCCGCCAAGCCCGCGAAGCCGGACACCTCGTCACACAGGACGTCTACCCCTACACGGCGTCGTCCACGATGCTGGCCTCACTCCTGCCCGACGAACTGCTCGCCGGCCAAACGAGCGAAGTGATCGAGCGGTTGCGCTCCCCGGACACCACGCACCGCCTGCAGGCCGAGCTGGACGACGACTCGCTCTGGCACAACGTCCACATCGCCAGCACGGCCAGCCACCACCACGAAGGGCAGTCGATCGCCGAAATAGCCGCCGCACAAGGTCGCAAACCGGTCGATGTCCTGGTCGAAATCCTGATCAGCGAGCGACTCCAGGTGTCGATGATCCACTTCTGCATGGACGAAACCGATCTGGAAACGGCCCTCGCCGACCCGTGCACCATGGTCGGTTCGGACGGGCTCCCGCTCGGCACCGGAGGGAAACCCCACCCGCGACTGACCAGCACTTTCCCCCGGCTGATCGCCCGCTACAGCAGGGACCGCACCATCCTCCCGCTGGGCGAGGCCATCCGCCGGATCACCGCGCTGCCCGCTGAACGCTTCGGCATCCCCGACCGCGGCAAAGTGCTGCCAGGCCACCGCGCAGACCTCGTCGCCTTCTCCGCGGAACGAATTGCCGACCGCGGCGACTACCAGGATCCGATGCGACCTCCGAGCGGCATCGAATGGGTTTGCCTGGGCGGCAAGACCGCGGTGGAACACGGCGAGTACTGCGGTGAAAGGCTTGGGGCGCGTCTTTTGCCGGTGTGATCCCCGTTTCGGGATGTTCTTCGTGGTAAATATTTATTTCATTTAACACTGAAGAAATAGAAGTTATTGATGTAAATTTCTCCTCCCTTCAGGCGATACCAGCGAGTACCAGCTGCGGCATGCCTGCATCCCCGCGTACTACGACGCACTATCAAGCAACACCCCGCCTACACGAAGGAGTCGCACGATGACGGTGTCCGAGACAGAAATCGCCGTGCCGGAGCAGCGTTCGCAGCTGCCCGACCAGCAATCCGCTGAACCCCAGCGGAGCTCATCCACCACCACCCCGACACCTCTCCCCGACGAGTTCGACGAATTCGACGAAAGCCACGTGATCCGCGGCTACGACTGAACGCAGCGCCCGCAGTGCCAAACCCCTTGCTCCCCCGGCACGGCTCGCACGAGGCGCTGCCAGCGGCACCCCGCAAAACGGCTGCCGCTCCACGACGCACGAGCGGATCACACCCGCTCCAGCGCTGAACGCGTGGTCCAGGCAGGGTCAGCAGCCCACCGGCCACCACCTGGACCACGGCATCCAGCCCCAACGGCACGGGAGGTGAAGACCGTGCCCACATCCATGACAGCAGCAGTGCTGACCGGCTTCGGGGGACCCGAGAAGCTGCAGGTGCGGGACGACGTCCGCGTGCCCTCCCCCGGTCGCGGCCAAGCGCTGGTCCGAGTCAGCGCAGCAGCGGTGAACAACACCGACCTCTGGACCAGGCAAGGCGCTTACGGACTGCCCGACGACCCCGCGGCACCGGCCGGTTGGCGGGGCGAGCTCGAATTCCCCCGCATCCAAGGCGGCGACATCGCTGGTGTCGTCGTCGAAACCGGCGAAGCCGTCGATCCCGAATTGCGCGGCACCCGAGTCCTGGTCGACCCCGCGTTGTACGACGCCGACACCGACGACGCCAATCCGGTCGGTTTGCTGGGCAGCGAGGCCGACGGCGGCTTCGCCCAGTACGTCGTCGCAGCAGCAGTACGAGTGCACGACATGACCGGATCGCCGCTCTCCGACCAGCAACTGGCCTGCCTGCCGATCGCTTACGGCACCGCCATGGGAATGCTCGAACGCGCCCACCTGACCGCAGAGGAGACCGTGCTGATCACCGGAGCCTCCGGCGGCGTCGGCCTGGCCCTGGTGCAGCTGGCCGCCGCGCGCGGCGGCCACGTGATCGCCACGACCACCCGGAGCAAAGGCGAGCACGTCGCCCAGGCCGGAGCGCACGTGGTCGTGCACCGCGATGCGACCGACCCCCTCGCCGCCATCCACCGGGCCGCGCCCCGCGGACTCGACGTGGTGGCCGACGTGGTCGGCGGCTCCGCCATGAATCAGATCTTGCCGTTGCTGCGCGATGGCGGGAGATGGGTGATCGCCGGCGCTGTCGGCGGCCCCGTGGTGGACTTCGACCTGCGGCGCCTGTACCTGCACAACCTCGCGCTGATCGGGTCGGCGATGCACACGCCGAACCACTTCGCCCGACTCGCCGACGCAGCTCGCAACGGCAACCTCGACCCACGAGTGGCCGCGCGCTACCCGCTGTCCGAAATCCGCGCCGCACAACACGAGTTCGCCCAGCGCACCCACATCGGCAAGATCGTGCTCGTCCCGTAGCGCTCTCCCGGCACCCGGCCAGGTCTGGAAGGCGCCAGCACCGCGAGACGGAGAGGCACGGGCCCCCGCAGTCCCTCGACACCTCGCTTCCCCGCGCGCCCGGTGTTCCACCAGGTGACAGCAGCTTCGACCTCGCCATGTGCCCGGTGCGCAGCTCGGCGGGGAATCCGTTCCTCCCTGCTGGGCGGTTCGGGGTGCCCTTGCACTAATTTCGGTCAAAACTGAAACAATAGAAGTGATAAAAATATTTGGACGAGCACGAGCTCGGCACCGAGTGTCGAGAAGTCACAGCGGAGCGTCGCGCAGTGCCTGCTGGATGTGCTTGAGCACCGTCTCCGCAGGAGCAGCGGTGCGCACCACCGCCACCACCGCGTTGTCACCCTCCTCCGCCGACTGCCAGGAAGCCGACAGAGCTCGGCGCACCATGCGCAACGCATCCCGCAACATCTGGCGCGCATTCGCTCGCCCACCGCTCTTCAACCACTGCCGGAGCACGTGGTTGTGCGCGGCCACCACCGCCGCTGCTGCGACCGCCGCTCGGAGGTCCCCGCTCGGCTCCTCGGCGAAGCGCTGGCGCAGATAGCGGGCGAACACCCGCTGGTACTGGTCGATGCTGGTGATTTCCTTGTCGCGCAAGGAAGGCACCTGGCCACCCCACCGGCCGGCGCTCCCGACCCCACCGGGTTCGAAGGTGCGTGGCTGCT
>NZ_AYJW01000102.1 GCF_000497205.1 Saccharopolyspora rectivirgula DSM 43747 | reverse complement strand
CCCTCGCCAAGGGGCTCGGTGGTGGCCTGCCGATCGGCGCCTGCATCGGCGTCGGTTCCGTCGGCGACCTGTTGCAGCCCGGGCAGCACGGAACGACGTTCGGCGGCAACCCGGTGGCCTGCGCTGCAGCTCTGGCAGTGCTGGACACCATCGCCCGCGAGAACCTCCTGGAACACGTGCAACAAATCGGGAAGGAGCTCAGCACCGGACTGCAGCAGCTCAACCACCCCCTGATCAGCGAAGTGCGCGGCGCAGGACTGCTCCTCGGAGTGCGACTGGCCGAACCAGTCGCCGCTCAAGTCGCCGCGGCCGCACAGCAAGCCGGATACCTGGTGAACCCGGTGCAGCCGGACACCATCCGCCTAGCCCCGCCGCTAGTCGTCGAATCCGGCCAGATCCAGCGGTGGCTCCACGACTTCCCGGCCATACTCGACACACAAGAGGTGACTTCCTGATGGTGCGGCACTTTCTGCGCGACGATGACCTCAGTCCCGAAGAGCAGTTGGAAGTCCTCGACCTGGCCGACCAGCTCAAAGCGGACCCGTACAGTTCGGACGCGCTCAGCGGTCCGAAGTCGATCGCGGTCATCTTCGAGAAGAACTCCACCCGGACCCGCCTGTCCTTCGAAGTCGGCATCACCCAGTTGGGTGGCCACCCGATCATCGTCGACGGCCGGATGATGCAGCTCGGCCGAGAGGAAACCATCGAAGACACCTCCCGCGTGCTCTCCCGGTACGTCGACGCGGTGGTCTGGCGCACCTTCGCCCAAGCGCGCATCGACGCGATGGCATCGGTCTCCTCGGTGCCGGTGGTCAACGCCCTCACCGACGAGTTCCACCCCTGCCAGGTGCTGGCCGACCTGCAGACGATCCGGGAGAAGCACGGCAAATTAGCCGGCCTCACCCTGACCTACCTCGGGGACGGCGCCAACAACATGGCCCACTCCCTGCTGCTGGGCGGCGTGAACGCCGGCATGCACGTGCGCATCGCCGCACCGGAAGGCTTCGCGCCCCTGGAATGGGTGCTGGAAGCAGCTCGGAAGCGGGCGGCCGAAACCGGAGGCTCGGTGGAAGTCCACACCGACCCCAAGGCAGCCGTGGACGGAGCCGACGCGCTCGCCACCGACTCGTGGACGTCCATGGGCCAGGAGAACGACGGCAAGGACCGGGTCGGCCCGTTCTGGCCGTTCCAGGTCAACGCCGAACTGCTCAACGCCACCGGCAAGACCAACACCTGCGTGTTGCACTGCCTGCCGGCGCACCGCGGCATGGAAATCACCGACGAGGTCATCGACGGGCCGCACAGCGTGGTGTTCGACGAGGCCGAGAACCGCTTGCACGCACAGAAAGCCCTGTTGGCATGGTTGGTGAAGCGACGATGAGCACGCGGGTGGCTCGACAGGCTCGGATCGTTGAAATCGTGTCCTCGAGAGCTGTCCGCAGCCAGACCGAGCTGGCCAAACTGCTGGCCGCCGAAGGCATCGAGGTCACCCAGGCGACCTTGTCCCGCGACCTGGAAGAGCTCGGTGCGGTCAAGCTCCGCGGCGCGGACGGTGGCCCTGCGGTCTACGTGATCCCCGAAGACGGCAGCCCGGTCCGCGGCGTGCAAGGCGGCACCACGCGGCTCACCAGACTTCTCGGGGAACTGCTGGTCAGCGCGGAAGGGGCGGGGAACCTCACCGTCCTGCGCACCCCGCCCGGGGCAGCGCAATTCCTGGCCAGCGCCATCGACCGAGCAGCGATGGCGGAAGTGGTCGGCTCCATCGCAGGGGACGACACCGTGATGGTCGTCGCCAGGGAGCCGCTGACCGGTCACGAGCTAGCCGACCGGTTCAGCTCGATGGCCGCCGGAGAACGACAGAACCCGACCGGAGAAGACGCGGACGAAGCGCCGCTGACCCAGACATCGAAGGAGTAAGGACAAATGACTGACCGGGTAGTGCTCGCCTACTCCGGTGGCCTCGACACCTCCGTGGCCATCGGCTGGATCGCCGAAGAAACCGGAGCCGAAGTGGTGGCGGTCGCCGTCGACGTCGGCCAAGGAGGCGAGGACCTGGAGACCGTCCGCAAGCGGGCACTGGCCTGCGGCGCTGTGGAAGCCGTGGTCGCCGACGCCCGGGACGAATTCGCCGAGCAGTACTGCCTGCCCGCGTTGCAGGCGAACGCGCTGTACATGGACCAGTACCCGCTGGTCTCGGCGATCTCCCGGCCGCTGATCGTCAAGCACCTGGTGGACGCGGCCAAGAAGTTCAACGCCAGCACCGTCGCGCACGGCTGCACCGGCAAGGGCAACGACCAGGTCCGCTTCGAGGTCGGGATCGGCGCGCTGGCCCCTGACCTGAAGGTGATCGCGCCGGTCCGCGACTTCGCCTGGACCCGTGAGAAGGCCATCGCCTACGCGGAAGAGCGCAACCTGCCGATCGACGTCACCAAGAAGTCGCCGTACTCGATCGACCAGAACGTCTGGGGTCGCGCGGTCGAAACCGGCTTCCTGGAGGACATCTGGAACGCCCCCATCGAGGACGTCTACTCCTACACCCAGGACCCGTCCGCGCAGCGGGACCCCGACGAGGTGACCATCACCTTCGACAAGGGCGTCCCGGTCGCCATCAACGGGGAAACCGTGACCGTGCTGCAGGCGATCCAGGAGCTGAACCGGCGCGCCGGCGCCCAGGGCGTGGGGCGGCTCGACATGGTCGAGGACCGGTTGGTCGGCATCAAGAGCCGGGAGATCTACGAAGCCCCCGGCGCTGTCGCGCTGATCACCGCGCACAAGGCGCTCGAAGACGTCACGCTCGAACGGGACCTCGCCCGCTTCAAGCGGACCGTGGGGCAGCGCTGGGGCGAGCTGGTCTACGACGGCCTGTGGTTCTCCCCGCTGAAGAACGCGCTCGATTCCTTCATCGCTGACTCCCAGCAGCACGTCAGCGGCGAAGTGCGGATGGTCCTGCACGGCGGTCGCGCGGTGGTCAACGGACGGCGCAGCGAAGAGTCGCTGTACGACTTCAACCTGGCCACCTACGACGAGGGCGACACCTTCGACCAGAGCCTGGCCAAGGGCTTCGTCCAGCTGTGGGGTCTGCCCAGCAAGATCGCTGCCAAGCGTGACCAGCGCAACTGACCGATGCCACGAGTGGGGTGCCAGTCCGCTGCGGACTGGCACCCCACTCACATCCGGTCCACAGTCTCCACTGAACCAGTAGCGCCACGAAAACCCGACAACACACCGCGAGGAAAGAACGTGACCCAGCAAGGCAGTGAGCCCACGAAGCTGTGGGGCGGCCGCTTCAGCTCCGGACCGGCCGAGGCGATGGCAGCGCTGAGCCTGTCCACCCACTTCGACTGGCGCCTGGCCCCTTACGACATCGCGGGCTCTCGAGCGCACGCTCGGGTGCTGCACCGCGCCGGACTGCTCACCGACGAGGAGCTCGAGCAGATGCTGGCCGGGCTGGACCAGCTCGCTGCGGACGTCGAATCCGGCGCGTTCAAACCGGAGGTTTCCGACGAGGACGTCCACACCGCGCTCGAGCGTGGACTGCTGGAGCGGGTCGGCAACGAACTGGGCGGAAAACTGCGCGCCGGTCGTTCCCGGAACGACCAGGTCGCCACCCTGTTCCGGATGTGGCTGCGCGACGCCAACCGCCGCATCGCCGCCGGTGTTCTCGACGTGGTGGACGCGCTGGTGAAGCAGGCCGAGAAGCACCCGAACGCCGTGCTTCCCGGGCGTACCCACCTGCAGCACGCGCAGCCGGTCCTCCTGGCCCACCACCTGCTCGCCCATTGCCAGGCGCTGCTGCGCGACGTCGAACGGATTCGGGACTGGGACGCCCGCACCGCCTACTCGCCGTACGGTTCGGGTGCGCTGGCCGGCTCCTCCCTGGGACTGGACCCGGAAGCCGTGGCCGCAGAACTCGGTTTCACCGCGGCGGTGGAGAACTCCATCGACGGCACTGCGGCTCGGGACTTCGCTGCCGAAGCGGCGTTCTGCCTGGCGATGCTGGGAGTCGACCTCTCCCGGGTGGCCGAAGAAGTGATCATTTGGAACACCGCCGAGTTCGGCTACGTCACGCTCGACGACGCCTGGGCCACCGGCAGTTCGATCATGCCGCAGAAGAAGAACCCGGACGTGGCAGAACTCGCGCGCGGCAAGTCCGGTCGTCTCATCGGAAATCTCAGCGGTCTGCTGAGCACCCTCAAAGCGCAACCCCTGGCGTACAACCGCGACTTGCAGGAGGACAAGGAGCCCGTCTTCGACTCGGTGGAGCAACTCGAACTGCTGCTGCCGGCGATGGCCGGGATGCTCGGCACCCTCACCTTCCACACCGAACGGATGGCTGAACTGGCGCCGGCCGGGTTCACCTTGGCGACCGACATCGCCGAGTGGCTGGTGCGCAAGGGAGTTCCGTTCCGGGTCGCCCACGAGGCCTCCGGGGCTTGCGTGCGAATCGCCGAGTCCCGCGGCGTCGGTCTGGAAGAGCTCACCGATGAGGAACTGGCGCAAGCCCACCCCGCGCTGACCCCTGAGGTGCGGGAGGTGCTCTCGGTGGAGGGATCCATCAGTTCGCGCAACGCCTACGGCGGTACGGCCCCGGAACGGGTCGCCGAGCAGCGCGAGCGGGTCGCCGCTGCGGTCCGCGAGCACCGCGAATGGCTCGCCGCGTGATCAACCGCAGAAGGTACTGTGGAATTTCGTGAGACAAGTTACGCAACAGGAGCTTGCGCACGATCCGCTGTGGGTCGCGCGCAAGCTCCTCGGCTGCGAAATACGGTCCACCAGCCCCGAGGGCGAAGTCGGTGTTCGACTGGTCGAAGTCGAGGCCTACCGGGGTGGTGACGACCCCGCCTCGCACTGCTACCGCGGCCGCACCGAGCGCAACGCCGTGATGTTCGGCCCGGCCGGGCACCTCTACGTCTACTTCGTGTACGGCATGCACTTCTGCATCAACGTGGTGTGCATGACCGATGGCGTTCCCGGTGCGGTGCTGCTCCGCGCCGGGGAGATCACCACCGGTCTGGAACTGGCCCGTTCGCGGCGGCCGGCGGTCCGCAAGGACGTCCAGCTGGCCAGCGGGCCTGCCCGGCTGGCCAGCGTGCTCGGCATCACGAGGGAGCACAACGGGGTCGACCTGACGGATCCGGCTTCGCCCATCCGGCTCTACCACGGTGTGCCGGTCCCCGAGGAGGAAATCCGCAGTGGCCCGCGGGTCGGTGTGGCGGCGGCCATGGACCTGCCCTGGCGGAGCTGGGTCGACGGCTCACCCGCGGTCAGCCCCTACCGGCGCGGTGGCCGCCGTCGCCCCCGAACCCGGGTGTGACCTGCCCGAGGTCTTTGGGAAACTGGCCTTGTGAGTGAGCACATCCTTGATGAATTGAGCTGGCGCGGACTGATCGCGCAATCCACTGATCTCGACGCGTTGCGACGCGACCTGGATAAGGGGCCGCTCACTCTCTATGCCGGATTCGATCCAACCGGGCCGAGCCTGCACGCCGGGCATCTCGTTCCGATCCTGATGCTGCGGCGTTTCCAGCAGGCCGGGCACCGCCCGGTCGTGCTGGCCGGCGGTGCCACTGGGTTGATCGGTGACCCGCGGGACGTCGGCGAGCGCGTTCTGCACGACGAGTCCACTGTCTCCGAATGGACCGAGAAGATCCACGCCCAGCTGGCGAAGTTCGTCGAGTTCGACGACTCGGCCACGGGCGCGATCATGGAGAACAACGCGCACTGGACGGCAGACCTGCCGGTGACGGTGTTCCTGCGGGACATCGGCAAGCACTTTTCGGTCAACACCATGCTCGGCCGGGAAACGGTGAAGCGTCGGCTGGAGACTGACGGGATCTCCTACACCGAGTTCAGCTACATGCTGCTGCAGGCCAACGACTACCTGCAGCTGTACCGCAAGTACGGCACCCTGCTGCAGCTGGGCGGGTCCGACCAGTGGGGCAACATCGTGGCCGGTGTGGACCTGATCCGCAAGAAGGAAGGGGCCGCCGCGCACGCCCTCACGCTGCCGTTGGTGACCGACTCCGAAGGTCGCAAGTTCGGCAAGTCCACCGGGGGCGGGAACATGTGGCTGGATCCTGAGATGACCTCGCCCTACGCCTGGTACCAGTACTTCGTCAACACCGCGGACGCCGACGTCGGCAAGTACCTGCGCCTGTTCACCTTCCTGGACCGGGAAGAGATCGAAGAACTGGAGAAGCTCACCGCGGAGCGGCCGCAGATGCGGGCCGGCCAGCGCAAGCTCGCCGAGGAGATGACCACGCTGGTGCACGGCGAGCAGCAGACGCGGCAGGTGGTGGCTGCCAGCCAGGCGCTCTTCGGTCGTGGTGCACTGCAGGAGCTGGACGCTCGAACGCTGAACTCGGCAATGGCCGAAGTGCCGACCGCTGAGGTGCGGATGGCTGATCAGCCGACGATCGTCGACCTGCTCGTGGCCACCGGATTGGTCGCCGGCAAGAGCGCGGCCCGCCGAACCATCAAGGAAGGCGGCGCCTACGTCAACAACAGCAAGATCGCTGATGAGAGCTGGTCCCCGAGCAAGGAGGACCTGCTGCACGGCACTTGGCTGGTCGTTCGACGTGGCAAGCGCCACACTGCAGGGGTCAAGGTTCTGTACTAGCCTGTCAGCGAGCACCGGAAAGAGGTGTTTACCTGCGGTTACGCCTCTTTCCGGTACTGACTTGACCCGATTTGACTTCGTGGTGTCCGGCGCGTAAATTGTTTTGTGCCAGCGCGGAGCGGGCCGGAATGAGGAGATGAGTTTCGGGCCGGGCGGTGGCTTCCGGAAATACCACCGGGTGG
>NZ_AYJW01000101.1 GCF_000497205.1 Saccharopolyspora rectivirgula DSM 43747 | reverse complement strand
CCCATCGGGGACTTCGGGTAGTAGGTGCCGCAGTGGAACGGCTCGGCCTCCGGGGTGAGGAAGCACGTCATCGGCCAACCGCCCTGGCCCGTCATGGCCTGGGTGGCTTCCATGTAGACGGCGTCGATGTCCGGTCGTTCCTCCCGGTCCACCTTGATGTTGACGAAGTGCTCGTTCATCAACCGCGCGGTCTCGGGGTCTTCGAACGACTCGTGCGCCATGACGTGGCACCAGTGGCAAGCGGCGTAGCCGACGGACAGCAGAACCGGCACATCGCGGCGCCGCGCTTCAGCGAACGCTTCTTCGCACCAGGGCCACCAGTCCACCGGGTTGTCGGCGTGCTGAAGCAAGTAGGGACTCGTCGCGTCTGCTAACCGGTTCGCCATGCCTCCAGCCTCCCACTGGGCAAACAGGGGCGCATCCTTGCATCCTCGGCTTCAACAGCACCATCTTCTGCCATGCACCGACGAACAGACGCTGGGAGCTGACCTATGACCGCCGAGACCATGCGCGCCGCTGTGCTGCGGGGCATCAAGGACATCGTCGTCGAGCAACGACCGACTCCCGTCCCCGGTCCTCGAGAAGTCCTGGTGGAAGTCCGTTCCGTGGGCACGTGCGGTTCGGACACGCACTACTACGAGCACGGCAGGATCGGCGATTTCGTCGTGGAGGGTCCGCTGGTCCTGGGGCACGAAGCCAGCGGTGTGGTGGTCGCGCGCGGCAGCGAGGCCGAGAAGCACCGGATCGGCCAGCGGGTGGCGATCGAACCCGGAATGCCGTGCTTGTCGTGCCCGCAGTGCCGCACCGGGCGGTACAACCTGTGCCCGCGCATGCGGTTCTTCGCCACGCCCCCGGTGGACGGGGCGTTCTGCGAGTACGTCGCGGTGCACGAGGAGTTCGTCTACCCGGTGCCGGATTCGCTGTCCGACGACGCCGCTGGGCTGATCGAGCCGCTGTCGGTCGGCGTCTGGGCGTGCCAGAAGGCCCGGGTGTCCCCCGGGTCCAGGGTGCTGATCACCGGCGCCGGACCGGTCGGTCTGATCACCGCGCAAACCGCCCGCGCCTTCGGCGCGAGCGAGGTCGCGATCACCGACGTGAACCCGCACCGGCTGCGCCTGGCCGCGGAACTGGCGGACGCGGTCACCGTCAACGTGGCCGAGCAACCGCTCTCCGAAGCGGGCCTGGAGCCGGAGGTCCTGCTGGAGTGCTCCGGGGTGCCGAAGGCGGCCGCGGAAGCGATCCGCACGGTGGGGCGCGCTGGTCGGGTGGTGCTGGTCGGCATGGGCGGGGACGAACTTCCGCTGCCGCTGTCGCACGTCCAGAACTTCGAAATCGAACTGACCGGGGTGTTCCGGTACGCCAACACCTGGCCCACCGCGATCAGCTTGGCCGCGTCCGGAAAGGTGGACCTGGACCGGTTGGTCACCCACCACTTCGGCCTGGACGAGGTGGAGCAGGCGTTGACCGCGAGCGCCCAGGACCCCACCGCGGTCAAATCCGTGGTCGTCCCGTCCCGGTAACCGTCCCGGACAGCGAAAACCGGCTCCCGGGTGTTCCCGGGAGCCGGTGCGCGCGGGCGCGGTTCAGCCGCGTTCGTCGTCGTCCGGTCCGCTCCCGTCCGAAGCCGTTCGCTTCTGGTCGGCGGGTTGATCCTCCGACCGCTGCTCCTCGTCCTCCTCCGAGCTCCCGGCTGCGGCGCGCTTGCTCCGGGCCGGGGCCGCCGCGGCGGCGCGCTCCTCGTCGAAGGTGTGCGGCACCTTCTTCAGGTGCCGGGACATCGACAGCACCAACAGCACGATGCCGATGCCGAGCAGAATCATCAGCACCAGGCCGAGCGGGGACGCCTTGCCGAAGTCCTCCCCCTGGCCGCCCGGCGCGTCCGGCGGTGCCTGGGCCAGGATCAGAGCGAGATTTGCCTGGGCGTTCATGTGCTGCTTTTCTCCTGCACTCCGGAGAACAGGTCGTCCTCCGGCAACGTGGTGTCGACCAGCGACCGCACCAGCTCGTAGTCCTCGTACGGCCAGACCTCGCGCTGGATGTCCAGCGGGATCGCGAACCACCGGCTGTTCGGGTCGATCTGGGTGGCGTGCGCGCGCAACGCGTCGTCGCGCACCTCAAAGTATTCCCCACACTCGACCCGGGTGGTGACCCGGTCGAACGGGTCGGGGCGCTTGGGGTCCCAGTTCTTCAGCCACTCCTCGTAGGGCGATTCGATGCCCCGCTCCTTCATGGCCTGGTGGCACAGCTCCATGCGCTTGCGGGAGAACCCGTGCGAGTAGTACAGCTTCAGCGGCTGCCACGGCTCGCCGGTGCCGGGGAACTCGTCCGGGTCCCCGGCGGCTTCGAAGGCCGCCACCGAGACCTCGTGGCAGCGGATGTGGTCGGGGTGCGGGTAGCCGCCGTTCTCGTCGTAGGTGACGACCACGTGCGGTCGGAACTCGCGCATCACCTCGACCAGGGCGCGCGTGGGTTCCTCCAGCGGCACGGTGGCGAAGCAGCCGTCCGGAAGCGGCGGCGGCGGATCCCCCTCGGGGAGCCCGGAGTCGACGAACCCCAACCACCGGTGCTGCACGCCGAGGATCTTGGCCGCTTTCGCCATCTCCTCCCGGCGGATGGCCGGCAAGTTCGCCGCGACTTCCGGCTTGTCCATCGCCGGGTTGAGGATGCTCCCGGCTTCTCCGCCCGTGCAGGTGACAACCATCACTTCATGGCCTTCGGCCACGTACCGCGCGGTTGTTGCGGCTCCTTTGCTGGATTCGTCGTCGGGGTGCGCATGCACCGTCATCAGACGCAGCTTGTCCGCCATCGCCCGGTTGTCCCTCCCGCTGAACAGCAAATCTTCCGAACACCCGGCCCCGTTGCATGGCCGCACGACACCCCAGCGATACTTAACGTGGATGCCGACGCCATTGTTCCTGGTGGCCCGGCACCGATTGCGCCAGCCCCGCCCAACGGCGGGTTGGTGTTCTGCAGTTCACAGGCGGAGGGCTGCCAACCGTGACGCAACCGCAGGTACCAGCCGACCGGTACGGCAAGCGCGCCGAGCAACGGCCGCGCCGCGGTCTTCGCTGGCTGCTCGCCACCGTCACGGTGCTGCTCGGGCTCGGAGTGGCCTACATCGGCTACCAGAACCAGGGAACGCAGCCGATCACCGGAGAGCAGGTCGCCTTCGACGTCCTCGATGACCACTCGGTGCACATCACCTTCCGCGTCGTCCGGGACGACCCGAGCAAACCCGCCGACTGCGTCGTGCGCGCCAGGGAGGAATCGGGCGCGGAAGTCGGCCGGAAGGAAGTTTTGATCCCCGCCGCGGACGGCCCGGTTACTCACGAAACCGTGTTGCGCACCTCGGCCAGAGCAACCACGGGGGAGGTGTTCGGCTGCACCTACACCATTCCTGAATATTTGTCCAGCAACGCGCGGCCGGTTGGGTGAACAGCGCCCTCGGACGATAGGGGAGAAAAAATTCCTATCCCCGCGCGTGCGGTTCCGTGCTATCGTCGGCCATAGGCACGGCCCGAGCGGGCCGTGTTTTTCCGTTCCTAGCGCCCCCCTGCAACGGGACTGGGAAGGCCCGCGAATAGTGCGGCCGTGTCGACAAGGAGTGGTGACCGTGAGCGATACCCAGGTGACCTGGCTGACCAAGGAGGCTTACGACCGGCTCAAGGCCGAGCTGGACGAACTCGTGGCCAACCGCCCGGTGATCGCTGCGAAGATCAACGAGGCCCGCGAAGAAGGTGACCTGCGGGAGAACGGTGGTTACCACGCGGCGCGTGAGGAACAGGGGCAGATGGAGTCCCGCATCCGCCAGCTGCAGGAGCTGCTGCGGAACGCCAAGGTCGGCGACGTGCCCACCGAGTCCGGCGTGGCCAAGCCGGGTTCCGTGGTGACCGTCCGCTACGACGACGACGAGGACGACGTCGAGACCTTCCTGCTGGCGACCCGCGAGGAGGGCGCCTACGGCGACCTCGAGGCGTACTCGCCCAACTCGCCGCTGGGCAGGGCCCTGTTGGACGCCAAGGTCGGGGAAACTCGCGAGTACGAACTGCCGAACGGCGGAACGATGAAGGTGACCCTGCTGAAAGCAGAACCTTTCCGCGGCTGAATTTCCAGGCTTCCGGTGCGGGCATCCCAACCGGATGCCCGCACCGGTTTATGTGGCCGAAATTTTTCCGCAATTCCGGCTTGCCGCCGGTACAGCTGTGGTAAATCGATACCACAGTGACAAGAAATCCGGAAGAGGAATTGTGTCCCGTCTGCAGGGGGCTTTTGAACGGGGACGAGTCACTGCTGCTCCAGCAGTGGTATTTCCGGAAAAAATCTTTTTGCTGCTGATCACCGGTCGCGTCTTCCGCTTCGGCTCGGGCTGCTCCGCGCTGAAGTGGAAGACGTGACCGGGTCCGGTCCCGCCCCGCGCGGCGACCGACCAGCTCACCGGCAGGTGCGGCCGCTCCGCGACGCGAGCGCGGGGAAGATCAGTGCTTGGCGACGATCACGAAGCCAGCGGACTCGAGCTCGGAAATCACGTACTCCTGGTGCTCCGCGCCCCTGGTTTCCAGCGATATCTCCACGTCGACCTCCCCCAGGGCCAGCGCGCCGGACACCCGGGAGTGCTCGATGTCGAGCACGTTCACCTCGAGCTCGCCGAGCGTGGTGAGCATCCTGGCCAGCACGCCCGGCCGGTCGGGCAGCCGCACCCGCAAGGACAGGTACCGGCCGGCCGAGGTCATGCCGTGCCGGATCAACTGGTGCAGCAGCAGCGGGTCGATGTTCCCGCCGGAAAGCACCAGCGCAACCGGGGGTTCGACCTGCTCGGGGTTCTCCAGCAGCGCTCCCACCGCGGCCACCCCGGCCGGTTCGACCACCTGCTTCGCCCGTTCCAGGCACAGCAGCAGCGCTCGGGAGAGCCCCTCCTCGCTGACCGTCAGCACGCCGTCCACGAACTTCGACACGTGCGCGAACGTGATCTCCCCCGGAATGCCCACGGAGATGCCGTCGGCCATCGTCTGCGGGTTCTCCAACGCCACCGGTTCGCCCGCGGCCAGCGAAGGGGGCCACGCCGCGGCCTGTTCGGCCTGGGCGGCGAAGATCCGCACTTCCGGGCGGCTGGCCTTGACCGCGGCCGCGATCCCGGCCACCAGCCCGCCCCCGCCGGTGGGCACCACGATGGTGCGCACCTCCGGCAGCTGCTCGAGGATCTCCAGGCCCACCGTGCCCTGACCGGCGATCACGTCCGGGTGCTCGAACGGGTGGATGAACTCCGCTCCGGTGTCAGCGGCGTACTTCTGCGCCGCGGCCAGGGTTTCCTCCACCACCACGCCCACTTGCCGGACCTCGGCGCCGTAGGACTTGGTCGCGGCCAATTTCGGCAGCGGGGCCCGCTGCGGCATGAACACCGTGGAGCGCATGCCGAGCAGGGAAGCCGCGAGCGCGACTCCCTGGGCGTGGTTGCCCGCGCTGGCCGCGACCACCTTGTCGGTCTCGCTCCGGGCGCTGAGGTTGCTCAGCCGCACGTAGGCGCCTCGCAACTTGAACGACCCGGTGCGCTGCAAGTTCTCGCACTTGAGGTAGACGTCCCCACCGCACAGCTCCCCCAAGAACCGGGAGTACTCCAGCGGGGTTCGCCACACTATCCCAGTCAGCTGCTCAGCGGCAGCTTCGATCTGAGCGGAATCCACCAACCGCATGGGTTCATCCTGCCACCGCGGTTCGCCGGCTACGTCCACTTTCACTTCGGTACCCTCGAAGAACACCACGTTCGGCTGGCACAAGCCGGTGCGGCGGACAAATCCGGTGGGGAGGGATCCATGCCGCAGCCAACGCCTTCGACCAGCACCGCCGCGCTGGTCGCCGGCATCGCCACCGCCTCAGCGCTGTCCGCGGCGGCCGTGGTGGCCGTGCTGAACGCGGGCTGCGACGACCCCGGCAGCTACCGGTGGCGCGGCGGCGCCGTGGAGCTGGTCGGCGGCTGCCTGCAACCGGAGGACCTGCCCGTGGTGCCGCAGCCGGCGGAGCCCACCGCCCCGCCGGTCGACATCCCGGCCCAGTAGGTCAGCCCAGCGCGGCCAGCAGGTCGTCCACCAGGTCTGCGGCGTCTTCGATCCCGACCGACAAGCGGACCAGGTCCACCGGTACCTGGAGCATCGAACCCGCCGTGCTGGCGTGGGTCATCCGACCGGGGTGCTCGATCAGCGACTCAACCCCGCCCAGCGATTCGGCGAGCGTGAACAACCGGGTCCGCGAGCAGACCTGCAGCGCGCCCTCCTCACCGTCGGCGTGGATGAACGACACCATCCCGCCGAAGGAGCGCATCTGCTTGGCCGCCACCTCGTGACCGGGGTGCTCGGGCAGCCCGGGGTAGAGCACCTTCGCGACCTTCGGGTGGCCCTGCAGCGCGGCCGCCACCCGCTCCGCGTTGGCGCTGTGCCGGTCCATCCGCACCGGCAGGGTCTTGATGCCGCGCAGGGTGAGCCACGCGTCGAACGGGCCGGGCACGGCTCCGGCGCTGTTCTGCAGGAAGGCGATCTGCTCGGCGAGCTCGTCGTCCGAAGTGATCACCGCGCCACCGACCACATCGGAGTGTCCACCGATGTACTTCGTCGTGGAGTGCACCACCACGTCGGCGCCGAGTTCCAGCGGCTGCTGCAGGTAGGGGGAAGCGAACGTGTTGTCCACGACGAGCTTCACCCGCGCGCCGCGGGCGATTTCGGCCAGCGCAGCGATGTTCGCGATGTTCAGCAGCGGGTTGGTCGGTGTTTCCACCCAGATCAGCTTGGTGTTGGGGCGCAGCGCGGCCCGAACGGAATCCACATCGGACAGCGGAACCGGGGTGTACTCCACGCCCCAGCCGGACAGCACCTTGTCGATGAGGCGGAACGTGCCGCCGTAGGCGTCGTCCGGGATGATCATGTGGTCACCGGGGCGCAGGACGGCCCGCAGCACCGCGTCGGTGGCCGACATCCCGGACGCGAAGGCCCGGGCGTACCGGCCGCCCTCCAGCTCGGCCAGGCACTGCTCCAGCGCCGTCCGGGTGGGGTTCCCGGTGCGCGAGTACTCGTACCCGCTGCGCAGACCGCCCACCCCGTCCTGGGCGTAGGTGGAGGTGGCGTGGATCGGCACCACCACCGAACCGGTGGTGGGGTCTGCGTCCTGCCCTGCGTGAATAGCCCGGGTCGCGAAGCCATCGCTCATACGGAGCAGCGTAGCCGCACAACCGGCGGACGGCCGAAGTGACCCGCGAAGAAAGAACGGCTCCCGCCGAATGGGCGAGAGCCGCGTTCGAGGTCAGTGGTTCACCACTGCTGCGGGGGCTGGCCGAAGCCACCCGGACCGCCCTGCGGCGGCTGGCCGAAGCCCTGCTGGACGAGGTGGCACCGAACCTGCCGGCGGGCAAGCTGGTCGTCTCGATGTGCGCGGGCCACCTCGTCCAGCAGGCCGCCGATG
>NZ_AYJW01000100.1 GCF_000497205.1 Saccharopolyspora rectivirgula DSM 43747 | reverse complement strand
GGGGGCATTCCGGTGCCGGCACCGGAATGCCCCCCGCCCGCGGTCCGGCGGTGACTCCGCGGAGCCCTCCGCTCGCGCAGCGAATCCGGTGGCCGAACGGCGGGTGCGATGAAAGCCACGTTGGTCTGTGTTGGTGAATATGCCTGCTAGCAGGCAGGTTACTGTTACTGCCCATGGATATCCGGGTCGTGGACCACCCCCTGGCAAAAGCGAGACTGTCCACAATGCGCGATGCGCGGACGAACAACGCCGCGTTTCGCGTCGCGTTGCAAGAGCTGACCCTCATGCTGATCTACGAGGCGACCCGGGACGCGGAAGTCGCTGTCGATCGCATTCACACCCCGGTCGCCCGCACCGACGCGTACCGGCTGGCGAACCCGCCGCTTCTTGTTCCGGTGCTGCGCGCCGGGCTGGGCATGGCCGACCAGGCCCACCGGATGCTGCCGGAGGCCCAGATGGGCTTCGTCGGGCTCGCCCGCAACGAGGAGACCTTGCAGCCGACGCCCTATCTGGAGTCCTTGCCCGCGGACCTGTCCGGCCGACCGGTGTTCGTGCTGGATCCGATGCTGGCCACCGGGGGCTCCATGGTCTACACGATCAGCCTGCTGACCGATCGGGGAGCCAGCGACGTCACCGCGATCTGCGCGCTGGCGGCTCCGGAAGGGCTGCAGAAGCTGGAGAGCTCCGGGCTGCCGGTGCGCGTGGTGACCGCCAGCGTCGACGAACGGCTCAACGAGTCCGGTTACATCGTTCCCGGTCTCGGCGATGCGGGGGACCGGCAGTACGGGGCGGTGTGAGGGCCACCGGCGAGCTCCGGGGCGGCTGCTCCGATGGGTGCACAGCGCTCGTGTTGGTGGTATCACGCTGATACCATGAGGTCATGGCCATGACGCTGCGCCTCACCGAGGAAGAAGACCGCAAGCTGGCTGAACTGGCCGCTGCCGAGGGCCGGTCCAAGCTGGAGGTGGTGCGCAGCGCGCTGGCCGAGCGCTGGGCCCGACAGCAGCGGGAGCAGCAGCTGGTGCAAGCCCTCGATCGAGTGCTCCCGCGCTACCGGGACTTGCTGGACCGCCTCGGCCCGGCGTGATCAACTATGAGCCGGTGACCGTTTATCTCGACGTTTCCGATCTGTTGCTGCTCGCCGCCGCGGTGACCGACCAGGACCTGAAGCTGCGCGACGGCGGCCTGCTGGCGGCTGCGGCCTACCGGCCGCGGGCGGAAGTCCTCGGGGTGCCGGCTTACGAAACGCTCTGGCTCAAGTCCGCCGCACTGCTTGACACGATCGTGCGAACTCGCCCGCTGCACGAAGGGAACTGGCGGCTCGGTTGGGTCGCCGCCGTGACCATGTGCGATCTCAACGGGTGGTGGGTCGAAGCCGACGACGAGCAGGCGTTGTTGCTGGTCCGGGAAGTGGGGCGGGACAAGCGGCAGCTCCCCGAGGTGGCGGATTGCTTGCAAAGCTGGTCCAAACCGAAGACCAAATGATGTTTGCCTAGCCACAACTCCGGGAGCTGATCGCTCCCACCCATGGCACCCTGTGGCCGTGTTCTTACGGCCCCAGTCCACCACCCCCCTCCGGGCAGTGCTCGCCGCAGCGGCCGCTGGAGTCCTGTACCGCAACGTCCGCACCGCCAGGCAGGTCAGCCAGATAGTGCCGCTGCACGAAGCGCACCAGGTGGCGCTCCCGCCGAAGGTCACGGTGGTCGTCCCGGCCCGCGACGAAGCCGCGGTGATCGACGAGTGCCTGCGGGGACTCCGGTCGCAAACCCACGGCGGGCAATGGGATTCGCTGAAGATCGTGGTGGTCGACGACGGCTCCACCGACGGCACCGGCGAGCTCGCCCGCGCGCACGCCGAAAGCGACCCGCGCGTCCAGGTGGTGCGGGTGGACGCGCCCCCGCCGGGCTGGAGCGGCAAGGTGCACGCCATGCACGTCGGGGTGGAGGCCAGCGGCCCGCCCGAACCCGGCGAGTGGTTGATGTTCGTGGACGCCGACACCGCGGCCGCCCCGGATCTGCTCAGCCGGCTGTTGGCCACCGCCGAGGCGGTGGAAGCCGACCTGGTGTCCACCCCGGGAGGTCCGCCCCCGCGGCGCTCGGCCGCCTGGGCACTGCTGATGCCGCCCGGACTGCAGCTGATCGGGGAGAACGCCTCCCCGGTCGGTCGGGGGAAGAAGGCCTTCGCGATCGGGCACTGCATCCTGCTGCGCCGGGAGCACTACGAGAAGGTCGGCGGTTGGGAGGCGCTGGCTTCGCTGCGCAACGAGGACGTGGCCATCGCCACCGCGGTTCGCGACCACGGCGGAACGGTCCGGGTGGTGGACGGGCTGGACTGCTTCCGGACCAGCGGCATGGACCCGTTCTGGCAGGGGTGGGCCTCGTTCCGGAAGAGCTTCGTGGCCGGCACCAAGGGATCCGCGCCGCTGCTGGCGGCCATCGGGGTCGGGCAGATCGCCGCGTCGCTGGCCGCTCCCGCGGCGGTCGCGGTGGGGGCTCGGCGCAGCCGGGCCCTGCTCGCCTTGGGGCTGCTGGGCTGGGCCGCGCAGGGCGTGGCCTACGCCCGCACCGCCAAGTTCATGCGGGTCCGCCCCGGGTACGCGCCGCTGGCTCCGATCGCCGGAACGGCGTTCGGAGTGCTGTTGCTGGACGGGGCCGTGCGGGCAGCCCGCGGTTCCCTGTCCTGGAAGGGGCGGCGTTCCTAGCTGCGGGGAAACGGCGTGGCCCGCCCGCGGTGGAGGCGGGCAGGCCACGGTGTCCGTTCTGGTCAGCTGGCCGAGCGGCTCTGCAGCTTCCGCAGGGCGATGGGTGCGCCGGCCAGGTCCTCCTCGTTGCACAGCAACTTGAGGTTGAAGTAGGGCGCACCGTCGGTGTCGTCGTAGTCCAGGTGAACAGCGATCACGTCGACGGGCTCGCCCAGCCAGTTCTGGGCTTCCCGAAGCCACTGGGCGGACCGCTCCAGAGCGGCCGGCAAGTCGTCATCGCGGAATTCGACCGGGCGGTACGGAACGCCCTGAACCTGGTCATTCGGATTGGCGGGCTGTGGAAGATCCACCGAGACGCCAGAGTCATCGAGTTCGAGTCGGATGGTTTCCTCACTCACTGTCGCAGCGTAACGCGTTTGACGCGGTGAATGCTCACTCAGGGAGTGAATTCAACGCTGTGCGGGGTGTCTCACCACCAACTCGGGCTGGCGACTAGGATGGGTATTCCGGTACTTGAAAGGCGCCCTGGACACTGCACGTGATGAGGGAAGGCGGGCTATGTCCAGGGCGCCGTGTCGCTCAGGGGCTACCTGACGACACGATCAGGTTACTCCTTGGCTGTGGACCAAGATCAACTGGGGTCTTTTTGCCGCACAGCCCCGGAATTTGTGCTATTGCATGAGGTTCGCCGCGATCGTGGCGCCCAGCTCCCAACAGGCCTCCAAGGCCTGCTGGTCGGGCTGGCCGAGCACGGTGAGCGGCTCGGCGGCCTGCTTCCAGCCCAGCCCGGTGGTGATCGACTTGATGGCCCGGTGGGCGCCCTCCACGCCCTCGTTGCCGTGCACGTAGTAGCCGAACGGGCGTCCTGCGGTGGCGTCCAAGCACGGGTAGTAGACCGTGTCGAAGAAGTGCTTCAGCGCCCCGCTGATGTACCCCAGGTTCGCGGGCGTGCCCAACAGGTAGCCGTCGGCTTCCAGGACGTCGCTCGCCGTGGCGCCCAGCGCGGGACGGCGGACCACCTCCACCCCGGTGATCTCCTCGGTGGTCGCCCCTTCGACCACCTTCTCCAGGATCGCCTGCATCCCCGGTGAAGGTGTGTGGTGGACGATCAGCAGCCTGGCCATGCTCAGCCTTCCTGGACGAGTGCGGAAACGGCCTGTTGCAGTTCCGCCAAGCGGACGGTGGCCCGCTCCTTGGCGGCGGGCAGCCCGTCCTCGGCGACTTGCTCGACCACTTCCAGGTAGCACTTCAACTTCGGCTCGGTGCCCGACGGGCGGATCACCACGCGCAACCCCGCGGGACCGGTGATCAGCAGCGCGTCGAAGTCCGGCCGCAGATCCCGGGTGCGCACCGCCACGCCGCCCAACCGGGTGGGTGGGTTCTCGCGCAACCGCTGCATGGTGCGGGAAATGATGCTCAGATCGGTGACCCGCACCGACACCTGCCCGGTCCGGTGCACACCGTAGGCGGTGAACAGCTCGTCCAGCAGGTCGTCGAGACCGCGACCGGCCTCCTTCAACCCCGCAGCCAGATCGCAGGCCAGCACCGCGGTGGAGATGCCGTCCTTGTCCCGCACCAGGTCGGGCGCCACGCAGTGGCCGAGCGCCTCCTCGTAGGCGTAGACGAGGCCGGTGCCCGCGCCGTCCCCGGCGCGCATCAACCACTTGAACCCGGTCGGGGTCGCGGCGTGGCGCACCCCGAAATCGGCGGCCATCGCGCTCAGCATCGTCGAGGACACGATCGTCGTGGCCACCAGCGGGTCCTCCGGTGCGTCCTCCCGCGGCGCGGACAGCACGTGGTGGGCCAGCAGCACGCCGGTCTCGTCCCCGCGCAGCATCCGCCACCGGCCGTCTTCGCGGATGCCGAGGGCGCACCGGTCCGCGTCCGGGTCCAAGGCGATCGCCAGGTCCGCCTCCTCCTGCTCAGCGAGCTCCAGCAGCGCGTCGGTGGCGCCGGGCTCCTCGGGGTTGGGGAAGCTGACCGTCGGGAAATCCGGGTCCGGATCGACCTGGGAGGCGACGAAGCGCACGTCCGGGAAACCGGCCATCTCCAGGGCCTGCCGCAGCGTGCGGGCACCCACCCCGTGCAGGGCGGTGGCCGCGATCCGCAGCGGCCGGGCCCCGCCGCGCGGCAACGCCGCCACCTGCCGCAGGTAGTCCGGCAGCGCCGACTCCAGCAGCGTCCAGCTCCGCTCCCGCGGCACCGACCTGGCCGGCGGCGTCGCAGCGATGGCCGCCTCGATCTCGCTGTCGGCCGGGCTGATCAACTGCACCCCGCCGCGCAGGTAGAGCTTGTAGCCGTTGTCCTGCGGCGGGTTGTGCGAAGCGGTGATCTGGACCCCGGCCACCGCGTCCAACGCCCGCACCGCGTAGGCCAGCACCGGGGTGGGCAGCGGTTCCGGCAGCACCCGGACCTCGAAACCGGCCGCGGCCAGCACGTCGGCGGTGTCGGTGGCGAACGCCTCCGACCCGTGCCGGGCGTCCCGGCCCACCACGACGGTGCCGCCGGCGAACCCGCGTTCGGCGAGCCACGCCGCCACCCCGGCGGTGGTGCGCACCACCACCGCCCGGTTCATCCCGTTGGCCCCGGCGCGGACCTGGCCGCGGATGCCGGCGGTGCCGAAGCGCGGCATGCCGGACATCCGGTCGGCCAGGTCGGCGGCGGCCTCGGCCGACTCCCCGGCCGCGGCCAGCAGCTCTTCCAGCTCCGCTTGGGCGGCCGGGTCGAGGTCGTCGGCGATCCAGCGCTTGGTGGCCTCGATCAGCTGAGCATCAGCAGTCACGGGGAGCTCCTCGCAGCATCACGCGGCTTCGACCAGCGACCGGAGCAGCTTGCCCATCCGGCTGGCCGATGCCCGGCCGGCCTCCAGCACCTCCTGGTGGTTCAGCGGTTCGCTGGTCAGCCCGGCGGCCAGGTTGGTCACCAGCGACACCCCGAAGACCTCCGCGCCGGCAGCCCGGGCGGCGATGGCCTCCAGCACCGTGGACATCCCGACCAGGTCCACCCCGAGGGTGCGCAGCATGCGGATCTCCGCCGGGGTTTCGAAGTGCGGGCCGGGCAGTCCGGCGTAGACGCCCTCCTCCAGGGAGGAGTCGATCTCCCGGGCCAGCTGGCGCAGCCGCGGGGAGTACAGGTCGGTCAGGTCCACGAAGTTGGCACCGACCAGCGGGGACCGCGCGGTCATGTTGATGTGGTCGCTGATCAGCACCGGCTGGCCGACCCGCATGCCCTCCCGGAGTCCCCCGGCGGCGTTGGTCAGCATGACGGTGCGGCAACCGGCGGCGGCCGCGGTGCGCACCCCGTGCACCACCGGCTCGATCCCGTGGCCCTCGTAGAGGTGGGTGCGGCCGAGCATGACCAGCACCCGCTTCTCCCCGACGGGGATCGACCAGATCTTCCCGCTGTGCCCGCGGGCGCTCGGGGTGGCGAACCCGGGCAGGTCGGTCACCAGCAGTTCGGTGTTCGGCTGGCCGATTTCTTCGGCGGCCGGTTGCCAGCCGGAGCCGAGCACCACCGCGATGTCGTGGCGCTCGATCCCGGTTCGCTCGGCGAGCTGTGCTGCTGCCGCGCTCGCGGCGGCTGATGGGTCAGGTGTTGTCGTAGCCGTCACGAGCGGGCAGCTTAGCCCGTGTCGCGGGTGGATGGTGCCCGTCGCAGGTGGATCGGGCTCAGTACTGCGGTTCGAAGGTGGGCAGCACCGCGTCCAGCAGCTGGCCGCTCTCCGCTTCCCGCTCGGTCGGGGTGGTCACCTGCACCACCCACAGGTCGTCCTGCCACCGGATGAGCTGGGCCAGGGTGAACCGCTCCAACGAGCCGCCGGGCACCCCGGTCACCGGCCCGTGGGAGGTGCGGTAGGCGACCCGGCGGCCCTGCCCGGACTCCTGGTCGCTGATCAGCTGGAAGTCCCCGTTGGCCCCGGTGGCCAGGTCCGGCAGGGCGACGATGTAGTCGGCCAGCTTGCGGTCCGCGGTGAAGAACCCGCCGAACCGCTCCACCGACAGCTTGCTCCGGCCGTCCGGCGAGACGAAGGAGACCACCTTGCTGCGGGCCAGGTCGGCCTGCTCGTTGTGGAAGATCGTCCACCCCACCGGGGCCTGGATGCGGAACCGGCCGTCGCCCGCGGCGCCGGTGTGCCGGGCCAGGTCCACGTACTCGGTCAACTGCCAGTTGCCGCCGGGGGTGTGCACCGCCGCCGGCGGCAGCACCGGTTGTCCGGCGATCACCCGCACCCCGGCGTAGCCGGCGGCCAGCGCGGCGGTGAACAGGACGGCGGCCGATGCGGCCAGCACCGCGGTGCCCAGTCGGGATCTGCGGCGCGGCGGTTCCTTCGGGGTGAAGGGCAGTTCCCCGGGGTCCGCGGCCAGCGGGACGGACTCCGGTTCGTCGGGGGGTTCTTCTTCGCGGGTCCGCTCCTGGGGCCGGGCGGGCACCGGTTCGGCCGCCGCCAGCGCGGGGAAGGGGTTCTCGTCGGGTGCGGGCAGCAGGTGCTGCAGGCGGCGGCGCACCTCGGTCAGCGGCATCCGCTGGTCCGGCTCTTTGACCAGCAGTGAATTGATCACTTCGCCCACCGGTCCGGGTCGGGTGGTCCGCGGGGCGGGGCCGTGCACCACTTCGTGCATCGTGGCCAGCGGGTTGTCGCCGACGTCGTAGGGCGGGTGGCCTTCAGCGGCGTTGTTGCGGGTGGCCGAGTCGGTGGGGTGTGAGTTTTCGCTGTTGCAGGCGGCGGTGCAGGCCAATGCGTGGC
>NZ_AYJW01000099.1 GCF_000497205.1 Saccharopolyspora rectivirgula DSM 43747 | reverse complement strand
CAGCTCGTCGTGCGCGGCTCCAGCGGTCGCTGCGGCGGCCATTCCCACGGCGCTGGCCACCGAGTACGGCGACCAGCAGAAGGACCGGTCGGCCGCGGGGGCCAGGTTGTGGTGCAGGGCGAAGGTGAAGTCGAAGTGTTGCGTCACGGCCGCTGGACTCCGTTCCCGCTGGGGTGCTCGATCTGCACCGAGTCTGCCAGCCAGGGTGCGGGAACTGGAGGTTTTCACGCCCGGCTGGCGCAAATCGCCAACCGGGGCGCGGGGTGGGGCGCTGGCGGGGTGTCGTGTCGGGGTGGGCCTCACCCTGGGGGAGCAAGGGAACTTCCCTGGCTCGTTCCGGCAGGAGAGTTCCCTTGCTGGCGCGCTGGGAAGATCAGCGCAGGGACTCCTCGACGTCGGAGAGTCCCATCAGTCGAAGCTCTTGCGCGATGTAGTCGGCCGCCTGCTGCGCAGCCGGGTCTTGCCAACGCAGCGACTTCACCCAGTCGGCCAGGTTGTCGGCGTTGACGTAGGGTTCACCGCTGACAGTCAGTTTCTGGATGTAATGCCGGTTAGGCATTTCGGGGGCTCCTCGCGGCACGGGGTTTCAGGGTTTTCGCACCGCACGTCGGGGGTCGGTGCGGTGCGGACGAGGATCGGGATGGCGTTCCCAACGCCCAATCACACGCTCTGTAACCATGCTGCGAGATCGAACCTCGTGCAACTACCCATTTGGGTGCACGTCACACTATTTTGGCTGCTCTGCGTACATGACGTTGGTGCCAGGCGACCGCCTGCGCATCCGTCAACAACGCCACCTGGTCCAGCACCACCCGCAACCGGCCCCGGTCATCGGAAGCCCGCTGCCACTCGTGCGCGAACAGCACGTCCAACGACTCGGGGGCCCGCTCCGCCAACGCCGGCACCAGCTCGCACAACAACTCGCGCTGCTGCTCCTGCAACCGCAACCGCTGCGGATCGCTCATCACGTAGCGCAACGCGACCGCCTTGAGCACCGCCACCTCGGCCAACACCGGCTCGGCGACCACCAGATCCGCCCCGTAGCGGGTGTGCGGGCCCGGCCCGTACCGCGCAACCGTGCCGTCCACCGCGGCCGCCACGAACTTCCCCACCAACTCGCTGGTCAGCCGCTTCAAAGCCACCTGGGCGGAGAACGAACCGTCGTACTCGAGCAGCGCCGCCACCGGCGGGAACCGCACCAGCCCGGCCGCCGCCTCCTCCAGCAGAGCGGACGCGTCACCCGTCTCCGGCCCGCCCCAGAAGTGCTTGGCCGCCACACGCGCCGTCTCGGCGCGCTCCTCCGGACTCGTCAACGACCGCAGCGAAATGCGCCCCGCGTGGACGCCGTCCTCGACGTCGTGCACCGAATAGGCCACGTCATCGGCCCAATCCATGATCTGGGCCTCCAGGCACCTGGCCCGGTCCGGCGCGCCCTCCCGCATCCAGTCGAACACCGGTCGGTCATCGGCGTACACGCCGAACTTGGCCACCCCCGGGCACCGCTCCCACGGGTACTTCGCCACCGCGTCCAGCCCCGCCCGGGTCAAGTTCAACCCCCGGCCGACCTCCCCTTCCTCGACGAGCTTCGGCTCCAGGCGGGTGAGGACGCGCAACGTCTGGGCATTGCCCTCGAAACCACCGCAATCCCCGGCAAGGGCGTCCAGCGCCTGCTCCCCGTTGTGCCCGAACGGCGGATGCCCCAGGTCGTGCGCCAGCCCCGCGGTGTCCACCAGGTCCGGATCAGCACCCAGCGCCTCCGCGATCCCCCGGCCGATCTGCGCCACCTCCAAGGAGTGCGTCAACCGGGTCCGCGGCACATCGCCCTCTTCCGGCCCGACCACCTGGGTCTTGCCGGCCAGCCGGCGGAACGCCGCCGAGTGCAGCACGCGAGCCCGGTCCCGCGCGAACGGTGGCCGGGGACCCCCCGCTTCGGTTTCCGCCAGCTTCGGCTGCTCCTGGACCAGGCGGGCGACGTCGTGCGCGCTGTACCCACGAGGAACTGCCGTCTCACCGGAACTCATCGACCCCAGACTACGGCGGCGCACCGACGGGCCACACGTTCCGGATCAGCCCAGGCCGTTCTCGCTCACCTCGGACGAAGCGTGGGTCAACCGGTAGTACAGCAGAGCCGCGGTTTCCCGGACGATGTAGCGGAACTGGATCTCCCTGGTCTGCACCATCGGACCGGAACGGGTCGGCGAAGCGTACGCCTGCAACCCGAAGTCCGAGGCCATCGTCCGGGAGCGCAACGAGTGCCAAGGATCGCTGACGATCAACGTGCTCCGCCAACCGCGCTCGTCGGCCAGCAGAGCAGCCGCGCGCACACTGCCGAGCGTGTCGCTGCCCACGTCGAGAGCGATCACCGAATCGGTCGGCACCCCGTGCTCGACCAGCCACTTCTTCCCGGCCTGCGCTTCGGTGTAGACGTCGCCGTCGAGCCGGCCGCCGACCGTGACGACGTACTCGGTCATGCCGTCGCGGTACAGCTCCAGCGCCTGGTCCAACCGCGCTTCCAGCACGTCGGACGGCTTGCCGTGGTACTGCGCCGCCCCGAGCACCATCACGAAATCAACCGGACGACGGTCGTCCTGCCGGGCGACCTGCCACACCCGGAACGCCGTGCCGCCGACGACCAGCGCCACCACCAGCAAAGCTCCGAGCACTACCCGGGACAAGGTCAACCCGGTTCTCGACGAGCGCATACCCCGCTCCCGACTCACATCCGAATACTCGCGGAGTTGTCCGCCGGACGGAGCAACAACCGCGGTCGTTCACACCTGGTCCACCAGGACAGCGGACGCCGCCCCACCGGGCGATGGGGCGGCGTCCACGGTGCTCTGGTCAACCGGTCAGCAACCGACGAGCCGAGCAGCCAAGTACTCCTCGAGCTTGTCGATGGCCACCCGCTCCTGGGACATCGAGTCCCGCTCCCGGACCGTGACAGCCTGGTCGGAAAGCGTGTCGAAGTCCACGGTCACGCAGTAGGGGGTGCCGATCTCGTCCTGCCGGCGGTACCGGCGGCCGATCGCACCCGCGTCGTCGAACTCCACGTTCCAGTGCTTGCGCAACCGGGCGGCGATGTCCTTCGCCTTCGGCGACAGGTCGGCGTTGCGGGACAGCGGCAGCACCGCGGCCTTCACCGGGGCCAGCCGGTGGTCCAGCCGCAGCACGGTCCGCTTGTCCACCCCGCCCTTGGCGTTCGGGGCCTCGTCCACGTGGTAGGCGTCCACCAGGAACGCCATCATCGGCCGCCCCACACCGGCCGCCGGCTCGATCACGTACGGCCGGAAGCGGGAGTTGGTGGCCTGGTCGAAGTAGGACAGGTCCACACCCGAGTGGTTGGCGTGGGTGGTCAGGTCGAAGTCCGTCCGGTTGGCGATGCCCTCCAGCTCACCCCACTCCTGGCCGCGGAAGCGGAAGCGGTACTCGATGTCCACCGTCCGCTTCGAGTAGTGGGACAGCTTCTCCTTCGGGTGCTCGTACTCCCGCAGGTTGTCGGGGTTGATGCCCAGATCGATGTACCACTTCTTGCGCTCATCGATCCAGTACTGGTGCCACTTCTCGTCCTCACCCGGCTCGACGAAGAACTCCATCTCCATCTGCTCGAACTCGCGGGTGCGGAAGATGAAATTGCCGGGCGTGATCTCGTTGCGGAAGGACTTCCCGATCTGCCCGATCCCGAACGGCGGTTTCTTGCGGGCGGTGGTCAGCACGTTGGCGAAGTTGATGAAGATGCCCTGCGCGGTCTCCGGACGCAGGTAGTGCAGACCCTCCTCGCTCTCCACCGGACCGAGGTAGGTCTTGAGCATCATGTTGAATTCACGCGGTTCAGTGAACTGGCCACGCGTGCCGCAGTCCGGACACGGGACCTCGGACAGGTCGTCCTCGGCGATCTCCTTGCCAGTGCGCTCGGAGTACTCCTCAGCGAGCTGATCGGAGCGGAAGCGGTGGTGGCAGGAAGTGCACTCCACCAGCGGATCGTGGAACGCGTTGACGTGGCCGGACGCCACCCACACCTGCCGGGGCAGGATGATCGACGAGTCCAAGCCGACGACGTCGTCCCGGCCCTGCACCATCGACTTCCACCACTGGCGCTTGATGTTGTCCTTCAGCTCGACGCCGAGCGGTCCGTAGTCCCACGCCGACCGGGTACCACCGTAGATCTCGCCGGACGGGTAGACGAAACCACGGCGCTTGCAAAGGCTGACGATCGTGTCGATCAGATCGGCGGGCACGTTAACTCCGGAATTCTTCACTGGGTACGTCGAACCAGCTGGTCGGAACATCGACTACCGCTGGAGATTCCCAGCGTACCGATGCCACAACACGGACCATACGCCCGGGCACCGGGCAACCACCCAGTGCGGCGGCAACACAACTGACCGTGGTGACCTTACCCGTAGGATGGTGGTTGACGCGGTTCCTCGCGGTCGAGGTCATCCGGACCACGTACGCACGCGAAAGGGAAGCCATGCCCGCTGCCAGCCCCGGATCGGACACCAACCTGGTCAACTCGGCCGGGAACCTGAACGGCGCCGAGGAGCACGAGCACGCGCCCGAGCGCGACCTCCGCCCGGCACCGCTGCAGGACCAGCAGACCCTGATCGAGGCCGGCGAGCTGCTGCGCGCACTGGCCGCCCCGGTGCGCATCGCGATCGTGCTGCAACTCCGGGTGTCCCCTCGCTGCGTGCACGAGCTCGTCGACACCCTCGGCGTCGCGCAACCCCTCATCAGCCAGCACCTGCGGGTCCTCAAATCGGCCGGAGTGGTGCACGGTGAACGGCACGGCCGGGAAGTGGTGTACCGGCTGGTCGACGAGCACCTGGCCCACATCGTGGTGGACGCCGTCGCACACGCCGAGGAGAGCACCCGCTCCCGTGGCACCATTGGCCCGCACACCGCATCAGGAAGCCGAAAGGAAACGGAGAGAACGTGACCACCGGCGAGCGTCCGGCGGGCGTACCAGGCCTGCGCGCCACCAGGCAGCGAGCTGCAGTCTCCAAGCTCCTCGACGAGGTCAGCGACTTCCGTTCCGCTCAAGAGCTGCACGAGCTGCTGCGGCAGCAAGGCGAGGGAATCGGTCTGACGACCGTGTACCGCACGCTGCAGAGCCTGGTCGACGCCGGCGAGGTGGATGTACTCCGCACCGATTCGGGTGAAGCCGTCTACCGCCGCTGCTCCAGCCACCACCATCACCACCTGGTGTGCCGGCACTGCGGCCGCACCGTGGAGGTCTCCGATCCCCCGGTGGAGAACTGGGCGGAACGAATCGGCCGCGAACACGGGTTTTCCGACGTCAGCCACACCGTGGAGATCATCGGGACCTGCCCGGAATGCGCTGCCAAGCAGGACTGAGCTCAGTACTCGTAGAACTCGGCCGGGGCAGCGGTCTCCTGCAGCTGGGTGGCCCGCAGCGCGGGCACGTAGCCGTTCTCCTCGCGCACGCTGCCCGGCTGCAGCGTCCCGACCACCTCGATCCAGGTGTCCTCCGCCAGCCGCTCGGCAGCGGCAGCCCCAGGCCCCACCAAATTCACCCTCACCGGTGACGCGTCCGCAGCGCAGCAGCTGATCCGCATCCGGACCAGCTGACTCCTCCCCGGCTCGGGGTGGACCACGAACCCCCGCAAGCGCACCTGCCGGGAGAGCAGCTCCCCGTTGCCGTCCCACACCGCCCGGGTGACGAACTCCGACACGCTCAACAGGGGCCGCGGTTCAGGCGGCAGCGGCGGGAACCGGGACTCGGGAGCCGGCGGGGACGCCGACTGGTTCCGAGACGCCGAGTCGGCCCCCAGCGGTGGCGGGACGACCAGGAAGATCGCCAGCACCGGCAGCAACAGCAGCCACGCGCTGCGGTGCCCGTGCCCCGACCGCGCAGCCCGACCGGCCCGCACGTCCCGCACGACCGCGACCACCGCCAGCGCGGTGACCACCGCACCCGCCGCCACCAGCCAGGGCAGCATGCCCGGCTTGACGTAGCGCGCGTAGGTCCCGTCCCAGCTGGTCTTGAGGAGCGCACCGCCCACCAGCAACAGCAGCAGGTTCTGGGCTTCCCGACGCATCACCGCTCCCCGAGCAGCGGCCAGCCCACGGCCGTCGCGCACACCACCGCGACGACGAAGGTGGCCGGGGCGAACCGCACCGCGAACCCGCGACCGAACGTCCCCGCCTGCAGCGCGAACAGCTTCAAGTCCACCGCCGGGCCCACCACCAGGAACACCAGCTTGGGGAGCAACGGCACCCCGGGCAGGGACGCCACCACGAACGCGTCGGCCTCGCTGCACAGCGCCAGCACAACGGCCAGCACGGCCAACACCAGCACGCCGAGGACGAGCTGGCCGCCCAGCGACTCCAGCCACCAGGACGGCACCACGACGTTGAACACCGCCGAGATCAACGCGCCGAGCACCAGGAACCCACCGGCCTCGACCAGATCGTGCCGCGCCGACTCGGCGAAGGCCAACCACCGGCTGCCCTCCTGCGCGGACTCCACCCGCCGCAGCGCCCGCTCGGCGATCCACCCCGGATCACCCACCCGCGACCACAACCACCCCATGGCGCAAGCGGTCAGCAGCGACCCGAGGAACCGCGCGACGACCACGGCCGGCTCACCGGGGAACGCCACCGCCGTGGACACCAGCACCACCGGATTCACCGCGGGCGCCGCCAGCAGGAACGACAGCGCGGCGGCCGGCGCCACCCCCTGCTGCACCAACCGCCGGGCGATGGGGACCGAGGCGCACTCGCAGCCCGGCAGGGCCACCCCCGCCGCGCCCGCGACCGGAACCGCGAGCGACGTGCGCGCGGGCAGCAGCCGGCGCAGCCGCTCGGCCGGAACGAAGGCCGCGATCAGCCCGCTGACCAGCACGCCGAACACCAGGAACGGCAGCGCCTGCAAGCAGACCGCCACGAAGACCGTGGCCCCGGTGCTGATCGCCGGAACGTCGAGCAGCGCGCTGAGCACCGGTTGGAACACCACTGCCAGGACGAGCAGCCCGCACAGCACCTCGACCGAGGTGACCTTGCGGCGCGCTGCGGGCGGGACGGTGCGAACCACCCGTCCATGATCGCAACCGGCCCGGCCGGTCACTCATCGGACCCGTCCGATCACTCCCGGTAGCAGGTCAGTCGGTGAACATCTCCAGGATCTCGGAGCGCAGCTGGGAAGCAGTGGCCACCACCAGCATCAGCAGCGTGCTCAACGGCGCCGTGGCCATGCCCTCCGCGGGGAACGCGTACCGCAGCGTGACGTCCACCCCCCGCTCGGTGCGCACCACGCCGAGCGTGCCGAACAGCCCTTGCCCCGCCCGTTCGGCGACCGCGCGGGACAGCTCGTCGCTCGCGGGCAAGTCCCAGGCCACCACGCAGGTCAAGCTGAGCACGGTCAACCCGTCCGCGAGCTGCATCGCTTGCACCGCGCACGGCACGTCGGAGTGCCGGAAGGTCAGCGCCCCGTCGTCGTCGACGTGCACGTCGTGGTACAGCTCGAGGGCCTGCTTGGCCGCCGTCATCAACTTCGCGGTGGTCTCCGCTTCCTGGCTCATCGGCTGGCCTCCTGAGCGGCCTCGGCAGCACGGTCCACCGCACCGCCGAAGCGGCGGTCCCGGCGAGCGTATTCTTCGCACGCGGCCCACAGGTGTCGACGGTCCACGTCCGGGAACAGGGTGTCCTGGAAGACGAACTCGGCGTAGGCGGACTGCCAGAGCATGAAGTTCGACGTCCGCTTCTCCCCGGAGGGACGGATGAACAGGTCCACGTCCGGCATCTCCGGCTGGTACAGGTACTTCGCGACGGTGCGGTCGTTCACCCGCTCGGGGTTGATCTTGCCGGCGGCGGCCAACCTGGCGATCTCCCGCGCGGCGTCCCCGATCTCAGCTCGGCCGCCGTAGTTGACGCACATCGTCAGGTTCAGCACCTCGTTGCCGCGAGTGCGTTCCTCCGCGGCCTGCAGCTCCTTGATCACGCTGCCCCACAGACGGGGTTTGCGGCCTGCCCAGCGCACCCGAACCCCGAGTTCGTCCAGCTCATCAACCCGACGCCGGATGACGTCCCGGTTGAAGTTCATCAGGAACCGGACCTCTTCCGGGCTGCGCTTCC
>NZ_AYJW01000098.1 GCF_000497205.1 Saccharopolyspora rectivirgula DSM 43747 | reverse complement strand
CTCAGTAGACGCCTTCAACGCCTCCTCCACACGACCTTGTTGAGCAAGGGCGATGGCGAGATCCGCAGTCCATCCCGCAGTTTCCACAGAATCAGCTTCAGGGGACAACGATTGACGTATGCGCTGTACAACGGCGAGTTGGGTGGCGCTGAGCGCCACGGTCGGATAGGGAATCTTGGTGTGGATTTCGCGAAGCGCTTCGTCGGAAACAGGTGCCTCGTGAATTGCGGTTGCGAGACGATCACCCAGATTGGGGCTGGTTTGGAGAGTGACGGTGATCGCAGCCGCGGCGAATTCAGCCAGGTTGTTGTGCAAGAGCTCGTCCAATAGCCCCCCTGCTTTGTCGTGGTGAGCGCAGCCGCGGGCGAGCACCGTGAGCGCCTGGACCTTCCGGGCTTCCGACAAGTCGATGAAGCAGGTTTTACTCAGCTCTTTGTATTTGACGAGCTGGTTCACGACATGGCGCTCGGCCAGCAGATCGGGCTGCAACAGATCCACAGCACCGGTGGTTGTTGGGTAGAGCTGCTGCAGCCACCGCACCAACTTCCCAAGCTTCTCGGCATCAGCATCGGCCAGGTCGGGGATGCGGCGAAGGATGTCGCGAAGCGCGGCCTCAGTGTTGGTTCGGGAGCCAGCCTGCCTGGACGCCCCAATGGCAGCTCCGGCTCGTGGGCGGGCTCGCGCTCGGATTCATGAACGGTGTAACCGCGCCAGCATGGCAACTTGCTATGGTCCAAATGCTCTGGTTGCTACGCGGCCAGCGAGTGCGGTTCCTTCTGCTGCTTCAGACAGCCCTCCACAATGGAGTACTTCGACAAGCTGGCGTGATTTTGCAGTTCCGCCATGCTGCTTTACAAGACTTTCTTCGGGACCACCGCAAGCCGGACAGCTTCTTGGTGATATCGAGACAGAACCCCGGCTAGATCAAACCGACCCTAGTGCTTTGAACATGCCCCAGGCTGTCAGGCTTGGTGCTATTGTTCATGCACCACGCCGGTGTTGACAGCTGCTGAACAACGAGTAAAGGCCTGATCACTCGGAAACCCGAAGAACAGTACCTCAACACCGCGACGTGAACTGCTGGCACGACACACCAGGGCAATATGGAAAGAACCACGTCGCCACAACCCACGCCCTCCGCACACCGGGTCCGTCGCCGCTGGTTGCGGATGGGTTTGCTGGTGGCTTTCACCCCGATCTGCGTCGGGCAGTTGATCGTCGGTGTGGTCTACCACTGGGCGTTCCTCCCCGCTGGTGCGCTTTGGGCCGCCGCTTTGGGTTGTGTGCTCCGCGTGGAAATCATCGATCGACGCGTCCGCGGAACCAACCAGGTCAATCCGCGTCAGCAACTCGCCATGGTGGGTTGGCTGCTGCTCGCCATCGTGCTGATCTTCGCCAGCGCTGGAGTGGTGAGCACGGCGTTCAGCTGACCACGCCGTCCATCCATGGGGAGGCAGGGGCTCCCGGAACCGCTGTGCGCCCCAGGACCACGAGCTCTTGCCGCGAATCAGTGCTCACGGTCGTATCTTGGAACGCTTCGCTCAGCGCCGTCCCAGGAACGGGTAGTTGTCGTGTCGAACGTGGAGGAAGCAGGCCTCGCGGGCAACGGTGATGAGAAGCTGCGGAAGGCGACTGTCGGCGATCGCAAATTGCACAACGACACCATTTCCCTTGTCGACTACACCCCGGAGTGGTCTCGGCTCTTCCAGCGCGAAGCCGACCGGGTCAAGGCCCGTGCTGGGCGATATCGCGTTGCGGGCCGAACATGTCGGTTCCACTGCGGTGCCGGGGATGCCGGCGAAACCGATCATCGACATGGTCCCGGTCGTGCGGAATTCGTCCGATGAGGAGTCGTACGTGCCCGCGCTGGAAGCAGCCGGCTACGTGTTGCAGATCCGGGAACCGGACTGGTGCGAACACCGCCTAGGGAAGGGCCCGGCCATCGGCATCAATCTGCACGTCTTGAGCGAGGGCGAGCCCGAGATCGACCGGATGCTGGTTTCCGCGACCAGTTGCGGACCAACGATGATGGCCGCGAACTCTACGCGCAGACCAAGCGCGAACTGGCACAGCAGGTTTGGCGGCACGTGCAGGAGGACTACGCCAACGCCAGGACCGCGGTAGTGCAGGAGAGCATGCAGCGTTCTCAGTGCAGCTGAGCGATACATGGATTCCCGATGTCGCATACATGAAGGCAAGATTCGGAAGATTCAGTCGCCCCAATCTCACCAGGAGATCTGCGCTCGCTCGGGTGTCGATCCCGGAGCACTACGGCCAAGTCGCGCAGCTGAAGCGGAGACCTGGACCATTGCCCTCACTCCTGGAAAACCCCGGTCATCGGTCGAGGTTTTCCAAGCACCGGGTGGTGTCCACCGGTGCCCGAATGCCGAAGATCCTCTCGCCTCAGTCGGGTGATGCGCCGGATTGGCGCCCGAACCGGTTGACCACGTAGAGCAGCGCCCACCCCAGCAGGAAAACCCCCAACAGAGCCCCGGCAAGCAGCCAGCTCCAGCCGAGGTCGTCGCGCAAGGCGAACACCAGGAACAGCAGGACCGTCAGCCCCAAGGCCCCCCAGAAGGCAGCTTGACCGGCACTGACTCGTCGAGCACCACGCACCATGCCCAGCCTTTCACCACTTGGGACCGAGCTGAACGATCAACCAGATGATGGCCCCCGGCCACCTCGCCCCTGATCTTGCGCGCCACCGGTTTGCTGATGAACGGCAGCACACCGGTGATGCAGCCCATGCACGCGTCCACGAGGAGGCCCTTGGCCTTGCCCAGCTCGCTGTTCTTGATGCAATTGCTGATCTGGCCGATCACCGCCCGGAGAGCGCCCCCCACACACACGCATCGAGCGGTGATCGGGAGAGCAGCTACAACCACCGCTGGCAAGGCCCTGGCCGAAGGGCCGTCGACTTCGGAGTGCGCCTGCGCCAGCCCGTCACGCAGCTCCTGCTCGCGCCGCAGGTATTCAGCGCGCAACGCCTCGTTGTGCGGGAACAAGTACTGGGCTGCTCGTTCCGGCGTGGCGTCCTTCGGCAACTCCCCCAGTCTGCTTTCCACAGCGGCAGCGTCGAATTCGCTCACGAACGCTTCACCCGCGAGACCTTCGTCCACAGTGGCTCTCATTCGCGTCCCCGGGAAAGCTCAAGATCAGCACATGCCCACACACACCGCGCCAGCCCGCTCAACCCCTGGGAAGCGAAATCGTTCATTCAAGACGCCAACGCAGAACATCTCACTCGATCGAGCGAGACGCTTCGTGTTACCGGTCCTGTCTCCAGAACCCCACCGAACACGCTTGCCGAATCGGCAGCCAAACCCAGTCCGGCCGCAGAGGTAACGCGGCGGTTCCCATTCACCTGCTGCTCCGCACTGGCGCAGACGCCACCCGTTGCAGGAGCAGCACTGGCAGCCGACAGAACGAGCGTTGGCGAGCGCGACGATTCCTCCGGCCAGAAGTCTTCCTCCTTGAGCTGCCATCGACCGTTCACGATCGCAGACCTCGCTAACGACCAATGGCATCAGCTGCTGTTCTCCGGAACAGTGATACGCAATACGAGAACCACCCGGTGCCAACACTGCTCGCACCGGAACAGGCTGGCCAAAAGGGTTTTACGCGCGCGAGCCCCGAGCAGTGACCGGGCCCGGTCAACGGCCAGCGGGCCTGACGAGGTCGTGCGGCGTCTGGGTGAGGAGCTCGCAGCCGTCGCGGGTGAGCAGCGCCGTGTCCGAAAGGGCGTACACCCCGGCCTCGGGGTCGAGGATCCAGGACTGGATGTGGAAGGTCATCCCCGCACGCAGGGCAGTCGAGTTGTCCGGGCGGAGGCTGGCGACCCGTCCCGCCATCCAGCTCGGCGGGAACCCCAAGCCGACCACGTAGCCGCAGTGGTGGCGGGTGTAGGCGTGGCCGAGCTCCGCCCCCACCGCTTCGCTCCACTCCCGGTACACGTCACCGGCGGCCCGCCCCGGGCGCATCGCGCGCTGGATGCTGGCCAGACCGATGCGGGAGATCTCATCTGCGCGTTCGGGGCGAGAACCCCGCGGCCGCACCGTGCGGCCGAGCGGGGCGTGGTAGCGAGCGCACGCACCGGACAGTTCGAGGAAGATGGTGTCCCCCTCGCTGAGGTGCCCGGGAACCCAGGCGACGTGCTCTTGGCGGATCTGCTCGGTGCTGCGCACCAGAGGAACGAACCCCGGGTAGTCGCTGCCGGCCGCCAGCATCGCGTGCTCGATCGCCCCCACGACCTGCCCGCCGGGGCTCTCGATCGAAGCAGCGGCCACCCCTGCCCGCATCCCGATGTCGGAAAGCCTGCCCGCCTGCCGGAGGCGGTTGATCTCGCGCTCGGAGCGGACCGCCTGCAACTCCGCCAGCAGTTGATCGCAATCGACCCAGCTCACCGGCCTGAGGCGCTCGTCCAGCCCGCGCCACACCGCCACCGGGAACGACAAGGACCCCGGCTGGTAGCCGACGCGCCGCTCCCCGCGGCCGAGTCCCGGCAGCACCTCGCGCACCAGTTCAGCCGGGTCGGTGCTGTCGCCGTAGCCGGCGAAGGCGCACGTGGAGGCCTGCGCCGCGGCCGTGGGCTCTTCCATTTCCCTGGCCACCAACGTCGCCGGTTCCCCGGCAGCGTCGACCACCAGTGCGATGAACACGAAGTGCCCCTGGTTCGCCAGGCCGCTCAGGTAGCTGATCTCCTCCGGGCCGGTGACCACCAGGGCCCGCAGGCCCTGCTCCTCCATCGCAGTCCTGAGCCTCGCCCGGCGCTGGGCGTACTCCTCGGCTGGGAAGACCGGCTCCACTGCTGTTCCCCTTCCGCCGGCGCTCGGGGCGATGCCCCACCGCTCGCACGGCCTGGCCCCGGTGCACCGCTAGTCGGTCGCACCAGCGGGTTCACCGCTGTTCTGGCCTCGCCGCTCGCACAACACCTGCATTGCCGCTGCCGGTGCGACCAAACGTGGACCGGCGAGCACGCGCGGGCGAGGTGGACATCGCCCCCGTCGACGCGGCGCACGATCTCGGTGCGCAGCCGGGCGTTCCCGCCGCACGCCAGCCCGAGGCACGAGGAGGCTGCGTGCTCCTCGGGCTGGCGGCACGGCCACGGCTGCGAGCTGGACCCGCGGTCACGCGAGGCTGCTCACCTGACGATCGGGGTGAACCCCGGGGCGCAGGGACGGCCGCCTCAGCATTCGATGACGTTGACGGCGAGACCTCCGCGGGCCGTCTCCTTGTACTTGACCTTCATGTCCTTGCCGGTCTCGCGCATCGTCTTGATGACCTTGTCCAGCGAGACGAAGTGGGTTCCGTTGCCGCGCAACGCTATTCGGGCCGCGGTGATCGCCTTGACCGAGGCGATCGCGTTGCGCTCGATGCACGGGATCTGCACCAGCCCGCCGATCGGATCGCAGGTGAGGCCGAGGTTGTGCTCCATGGCGATCTCCGCCGCGTTCTCCACCTGGCTCGGCGTGCCACCCAGCACTTCGGTCAACCCGGCCGCGGCCATCGAGCACGCCGACCCGACCTCGCCCTGGCACCCGACTTCGGCCCCGGAGATCGACGCGTTCTCCTTGAACAGCACCCCGATCGCCCCGGCCGCGAGCAGGAACCGCACCACGCCGTCCTCGTCGGCGCCCGGCACGAACCGGTGGTAGTAGTGCAGCACCGCGGGCACGATGCCGGCTGCCCCGTTGGTCGGGGCCGTCACCACCCGGCCGCCGGCGGCGTTCTCCTCGTTGACCGCGAGCGCGAACAGCGTGACCCATTCCATCGGGTCGTCCTGGTCGGTCAGCGAGGCCGCGAGGTCCGCTGCGCGGCGCCGCACCCGCAGCCCGCCGGGCAGCTCGCCGGTGCGCGAGCACCCGTTGTGCACGCACTCGCGCATGACCTGCCAGATGTGCAGCAGTCCCGCGCGCACGGCTTCCTCATCGCGCCACGACAGTTCGTTGGCGAGCATGACACCGCTGATCGGCAGTCCTGATTCGGCGGTGCGGGCCAGCAGTTCTTCACCGGTGCGAAACGGGTACTTCACCGGGGTCTCGTCCGGTTTGATCCGGTCGGTGCCGCTGGCGGTCTCGTCCACCACGAACCCACCGCCGACCGAGTAGTACTCCGCTGCGTCCACTTCGGCACCGTCGGCGTCGGTGGCGGTGAACCGCATCCCGTTGGGGTGCACGGGAAGCGATCGGCGGCGGCGCATCACCAGGTCCCGGTCCACGGCGAACTCGATCTCGTGCACGCCGTCGAGGCGCAGCCGGGAGGTCTCGCGGACCTCGGTCACGCGTCCTTCGACCGCTGCCGGGTCCACCAGTTCCGGGGCGTGGCCTTCCAGCCCCAGCAGGACCGCTTTCGGGCTGCCGTGGCCGTGCCCGGTCGCGCCCAAGGAGCCGAAGAGTTCCGCTTTGACGCGCGCGACGTCGGCCAGGCGCCCTGCGTCGCGAAGCCGCGTCACGAACATCTTCGCCGCGCGCATCGGGCCGACGGTGTGCGAGCTGGAGGGTCCGATGCCCACCGAGAACAGGTCGAACACGCTGATGGTCACAGAACGCCTCCTCCTGCTTCCGCTCCGCGTTCCGATGCCGCAGCGGAGAGCTGTTCACGGGAACAACGCGTGGAGAAGAGGCGCAGAATGCGGTGGCGCGGCTCGGTGGTCTCGCGCCAGAAGGGCACGGTTCGCGTGCTGGTGAGCATCGTTTTTGAACCCTCGCGTCTAGCTTTTGTGCCTGTGGGCACACCAGGACTTCGCAACGTGGTGGTTGCAGCTGCAATTTGACTGAAACGCGGTAATTCCGCAACCCCCTCGACGCCAAGACCCTCGCGCGCTTCCTCGCTGGTTTTCTGCTGTGCAGAACGGAAAACCGCACTCGCGGTGGTTCGATCAACTCGGTCATGGCTGCAGCGGTGGCCCCAGCAGTTCGATGTGGTAGTTCCTGGCGGTCCAGGCGAGTTCTTCCGGTTCCGGCGGCACGTGCTCAGCCGGTGGCGCGTCGAAACTGCTGGCCGGGACCCCACCGTGGAAACCACCCGGTACGTGCAGGACCGGGGAGCGCGCCTCGGGGTTCGTCACGACGAACGCGTGCGGCCACCGCCGGAGCAGCACGGCCACCGAGCCTTCCCCTGCGCTGCGGGCGACCCGTCGGCCTCCTCTGAAGTTCGCCTTCGAGGACGAAGAAGACCTCCTCTTCGACCTCGTGCCGGCGCAGAGGCGCCGTAGCCGCGCTCGGCCCGCTCGTCCAAGAGCACGAAGGCGCCGGCCGTGTCTGCGGTGCTGGCCCGGATGCGCACCAGGGCTCCCAGGAACCACACGGCCCGCTGCTCCCCGGTGGGCAAGGACTCCGGGCGGGGGCACGGTGCACGGCGTTCGTTCCGTCACCGCACAACCACAGGAGGCACGCTCCCCATCGGTCCTCGCCCGCCCTTCCGCACCGCGGGATCATCAGTGGTCCTCACCGTGGAGCTGCACCGAGTCCAATGTGCTCCGCAGGCCGACGTACTCGTCGCGGGTGAGCTTCGGCCCGCTGGCCGCGATCACGCGCTCGGCTTCCGCAGCACCGTCGGCGAGCAGGTCCACCACGCTCATGGCCATGAACTTGGCGGGGTTCACCGCGGCCAGCACGTGGTCGGCCACGAAGTACTGGCTGGAGTGGAAGGGAGCGTCGCACCCGCTGGCCGCCATCGGATGCGCCACCGGCATGATCTGCCCCAGGTCGCCGACGTCGGTGGAACCACCTGCGTGACCACCGTCCCTGAGCACCCGGTCCTCCCCCAGCACGGCGCGGCTGTTGCGGTCGACGACATCGACCAGTGGTTCGTCCGGGGTCAGCGGCAAGTACGCGGTGACCGTGGTGATCTCGACCTCGGCGCCCATGGCGATCGCACCGGCGCGCAGGGACCGGTCCACCTTGCGGGAGGCGTCCTGCATGGCCGCCACGGTGCGGGCCCGCACCATCATCTCCATCTCCGCGACATCCGGGATGACGCTGACGGCATCGCCGCCCTTGGTGATCAGTTGGCTGATGCGCACCATGTCGCTGTCCCGGAAGGTTTCCCGCTGGGCGTCGATCGCCGCGCTCGCGAGGTTCAGCGCCTTGGCCGCGTTGACCCCGGACCAGGGTTCGGCACCGGCGTGGGCGGCGCGCCCCCGGAACCGGACGCGCTTGATCAGCGCCCCGTTCATCGTGGTTCCGCTGATGGCCAGCGGCCCGTCGGCGCCCCCAGCGGTGTGGGTGGTGATGGCCATGTTGACGTCGTCGAACTCGCCCAGCCTGATCAGTTCGGCTTTGCCGAGCGGGAAGTCCAGTTCTCCGCGATCGCGCAGCTGCAGGCGCCAGTCCAACTCGATGCACTCCTCGGCGGGTGCGGCGAACAGGACCACGTCCCCGTCGAGTTCGTCCATGACGGGTTGCAGCCCCAGCCCGGCGCCGACCATCGAAGCGATCATCGCGTTGTGCCCGCAGGCGTGCGCGGCCCCGGTGCGCGGGTCGGCGTGCGGGTGGTCGGCGACCAGCAACGAGTCGAGTTCGCCGAGCACCGCGACCGTGCGGCGGGAGGTGCGCCCGCGCATCCGGGCTTTCACCCCGGTTCCCGCCAGTCCGGTGCGGTGCGGCAGGTTCATCGCCGCGAACTGCTCGGCGACCCGGCGGGCGG
>NZ_AYJW01000097.1 GCF_000497205.1 Saccharopolyspora rectivirgula DSM 43747 | reverse complement strand
ACTCAGGATTACCGGCGCATGGAATCCAGCGTCTCGTCTCAGTCCCTCGCTCCGGCCGCCGAAGGGCATCTGCGACTGGCCAAGCAAGTGGTGCACGAGAAGATCCGGAACGGCAAAGGCTTTGCAACGCTGAGCGAGATCGCTGTCGGTGGACTACCGGCTGGCGCCCGAGCACCCCTACCCGGCGGCTTTCGAGGACTGCGCCGCGGCCTACCAGTTCGCGCTGAACAACGCCGCGGAACTCGGCACCGCCCCGGAGAGCATCGCGGTGGGCGGGGACAGCGCGGGCGGGAACCTGGCCGCCGCGGTCGCCTTGCACGCCACCACCAGCGGGTTGAAGAAACCGGCCTTCCAGTTCCTGCTCTACCCCGCGGTGGACGCCACCACGCGCCGCCGCTCCCGCGACCTGTTCGGCAACGGGTTCCTGCTCAGCGACCGGGACATGGACTGGTTCATCGACCACTACCTGCCCGATGTCGAACGCCGTCGCGAACCGCAGCTGTCGGTGCTGCTGGCCGAGGACTTCACCGGCCTGCCCCCGGCCTACGTGGTGACCGCCGGCTTCGACCCGCTGCGCGACGAGGGCGAGGAGTACGCCCGCCAGCTGGCCAAGGCCGGGGTGCCGGTGATCTCCCGGCGGTTCGAGGACCTGATCCACGGGTTCATCAACATGCGCCCGATCGGCGGTCGCTTCCAGGAGGCCATGTGCGAGATCGCCGGCACGCTGCGGGCCGCGCTGCTGCTGCAGCGGACCGGTCAGTGATGGCCCAGTAGCTCCCGCAGCCGGGAGAGCAGTTCCTCCCGGTTGGCGCAGCCGAGCCGCTGCTTGATCCGGCCGATGTGGTGCTCGACGGTTTTCGCGGAGATGAACAGCCGCTTGCCCACCTGCTTGTAGGTCAAGCCGGCGAGCACCAGTTCGGCCACTTCCTTCTCCCGCTCGCTGAGCAGGTCGGCATCGCTGTCAGCGGTCTCCGGCACGGCGCGCGGCCGCGGTGGCTTGCCCTGCAGCGCCCGGGCGCACTCCAGCAGGGCGAGCATCACCCGCCGGTCCTTGGTGCGGATGGCCGCCTGCCCGGCCAGCCGGGCACCGTCCCAGGCGAATCCCGCGGTGTGCAGGGCGCGGGCGGCCTTCTCCGCCGCGGCCTGGTCGACCTGCCCTTTGAGCAGGTGCAGCCAGATCTGGGCGCCTTCGGCGAAAGCGCTGGCCAACTGGTTGTGGTCGGCCATTTCGACCAGCTCGGCGGTGTAGCTCTCCACCTTGTCGTGCTCGTCCAGCACGACCGCCGCTTGCAGGCACTTCCAGATGAGCAGGGAACTCCACAGCGGTGGGTTGCCGAGCTTGCTGAGCAGTTCCCGGGCCCGGTCCAGGTGCGGGGAGAGCCACTCCTGGTCCCGCAACCGGGCCGCCGCCACCACCAGCTCGCCGAGCGGGAGCAGGCTGAACAGGTCCATCGCGTGCTCGGCCACCGCCTGCCGGGCCACGCCCCGGGCCGCGGCCAAGGCGGTCATGTCGTTGTCCCGGTTGGCTATGCCGGCTTGCAGGGCGGTGGCCAGCAGCCGGTCCCGCACCGCGGAGCCGGGGAGCGATTCGAGCATGCTGCGCGCGCTCAGGGTGTCGCCGCGCAGCAGCGGCAACCAGGCCGCCAGCAACCGGTGCCTGTTCTGCAGCAGCGGCCCGCCGGAACCGGAGGCGATCGCGCGTTCCAGCGTCGACTTGGCCACCTCGATCTCACCGCAGTGCAAGGCCACCAGCGCGGCCACCGACGCCGGCGTGTCGGGCAGCAGCACGTCGGCCCCCATCGGCTCGGCGAGCGAAGCCGAACGCACCAATTTGGACAGTGCGGAGGCGGCCGAGCCGACCACCGATTCGCGCACCCCTTCGGCGAGCTCGTCGGCAGCCCCGGAGATCGAGATGGGCGGGCCGGAGTCGGTGGGGGCTTGCCAGAGCTCGTCGGCCTCTTGCAGTCGACCGCAGCCGATGAGGCCGACCACCGCGAACGCCCGGTCTCCCGACCACCGCAGGTTGTTCACCGACCACCGGCACATCTCCGCGGAGCGCTCCAGCAGGCCGCGGTGCGCCAGCACGCTGGCCGCCACCTGCGCCCCCAGCTGCCGGTCGGGCACCGATTCGTCCACGACGACCTGATCGGCCAGCCGGAGCGCGTCGTCCAGTTCCCCGCTGACGGCCGCGGCCTTGGCCCGCCGAGCGGCCACCGAGGAGTTCGGGACGCCCGCCGACACCGCGGCGTCGAACAGGCGCCGGGCCACTTCCGGAGCGCTCCGCAGCGCTTCCTCCCCGGCCTGCTCGAACGCCGTGGCCAAGGTGGACTCCGGAAGCAGCGCCACTTCCTGCCCCAGCAGCGGCAGGACCAGCGGCAGCACTCGACCGCCGCGGGCCATCTGGGTCTCCACCAGCCGGCGCACCACCTGCAGTCGGCGTTCCCACGGGGTGAGGTGGAAGACCGCTTCCCGCACCACCGGCAGCAGCCGGTCGTTGCTGCCCATCAGCCCACCGGAACGCAGCGCGGCCAAGCTGTCGGCGACGTCGGTGGCGTCCAGGTCGAGCACCCCGGCCAGCAGTTCGGGGTGCGGCACGGCGCCGCTGGCGATGGCCAGCACGCATTCCCAGCCGTGGGGACCGAGCTGCTCCAGGTCGTGCTGGAACTGGTCGAGCGCCTGGGCGGGCAGCTGGGTGGCCAGCGCGCCGGGTTCGGTGGCCGCCAGCACGCGTTGGACGAACCGCGGCACACCACCGGTCTGGGCGTGCAGCCAGCTCACCCACTCCGCCGGTGCGGGGCCCCCGAGGGCCTGCTGGACCGTCTGCGCGATGTCGTCCGTGCCCAGGGCGTTCAGCAGCACCGGGGCGCCGAGCACCTCGATCACCTGGCTCAGCTCCGCCGGCCGCGGCCCGGGCCGGTAGGCCACGATGAGCCGCACACCGGACTGGCCGGCCAGTTCCCGCAGGTGCGCGAGCTGCTGACCACCGAGCCGGTGCGCGTCGTCCACCAGCACCGCCCCGTCCGCGGCTTGTTCCGCAGTGGCTTCGGGACCGTGAACCGGCATTCCGGCATTCCGGTAGATCTCGGCAAATTCCTTCAGCAGCGCGGTTTTCCCATAACCACCGGCACCCTGGATCCCAGCCAGAACCGGTGCGGACGGGGCCTGCTCGACAGTTGCCCGCAGTTCGGCCGCATGGACGTTCGACACCAGGGCGAGCTGGGAATTCTTCGAGTTCTTCACACCAGATGTCCTTGTCATGCCGGTCGGTGCGCTCAGTCGGTCAGTCCGAGTTCGTCAACTGCGCAGCATCGTGTGCAGCGCTCCGAAAACACCGCTGACGGAAGCGTTCGGCCAGAGGAACGTCAAGATCACCCCACCTAGGATCAGCACGACAGCAGCCACGATCTTGATGGTTTTCATCCGCTTCGCCCGTTCTTCATCGGGCGGTTCGAGCGGAGCCGGCTCCACTTCGATGGGTGGCGGCGGAGCGGTGGCCGGCTCTTCCGCCGGGAAGTCCGACTGGTCGTCATCGACCGCCATGATCAGCCGGGTCTCGGCGGCCGACTCCGCTTTGTCGGTGTCGGCGGAGAGCACCCGGACAGCGGCCTGCGCGGCCCCGGTGGCCGCCACCAGTTCCGGCGCGGCGTCCACCTGCGGCGTCGCCCCGAGCCGGTCGGCCACCAATTGCCGCAGCAGCGGGGTGCGAGCGGTGCCGCCGGCCAGCACGACCGCTGAAACGTCCTCGGTGGACAGCCCGGCGGACTGGAGGGACTGCTGGATCAGCCCCGGCACCCGTTCCAGGTGCGGCCGGACCGCTTGCTCGTAGCGGAACCGGGACAGCGAGTACTCGGTGCGCAGCCCCGGGATGTCCACCCGGATCTGCACCCCCGGGTGGTACGAGAGGACTTCCTTGGCGCGGGCGCACTCCGCGCGCAGGTTGGCCAGCGCGGTCCGGTGCGCGCGGTCGGTGGGGTCCAGGGCGTTGATCTGCTCGGCGAACTGCTCCCGGACCAGTCCGAAGACGACGTCGTCCAGGTCTTGCCCGCTGGGGTACGGGCTGTCCAGCGGCTGGCCGACGATTTCGAAGCCGAAGTCGCGGCAGCGCAGCACGGTGGCGTCGAGACCGCTGCCGCCGATGTTGCCGACGGCGATCGCGTTCTGCTGTTCCACCTGCTGCTTGTTGCCGTAGTCGAGGGCGACCGCCAGCGGCTCGGGGAGCATGGTGACGTCGGTGAGGCCGAGCCTGGCCAGCGCTTGGTGCAGGGCCGCGGTGCGGTGAGCTCCCCAGGTGGCGGGGTGCGCGACGGCGATGTGCTCCGGGGGGTGCCCCTGCTGGTGCGCCACGTGATCGGCGACCCACTCGACCATGGTGGCGGCCAGTTGCTCGGCGGGCACGAATTCGCTGCCGATCAGCAGCGGCAAGTCCTCGCCGACGAAGCGGGTGAATCCGCGCGCCACCCACTCGTGGTGCGTGGTCTCCCGTTGCTGCGCTGCCGGCCCGGCCAAGTAGGAACCGTCCTGAACTCGGCAGAGGACGGTCGGGACCACCGGTCTCGTCCCCGGACCACCGTTCAGCGACACCGGGACAGGTGCCACCCACTGCCTGCCGTCGCGCCTGGCGATGGCAGCCGAAGTAACGGTGGCGCCCAGGTGGACGCCCAGCACGTAAGGCATGCAATCCCTTCGTGTTACTACTCAGCCACTTCCGGGGCCTTTCAGGTGTGGCTCAGCACGAACACAATCTAGCGTGCGGTTGATTACGGAGCGGCGTTGGATCCCCCAATGATCCCCCTAGTGGATCACTAGGTCCATCCCCTAATAGAGATTTCCTTGACTAGGTGTCGCTCCCGATGACCCGTGGGTGAAAACCTCCTAACCTGATCAAGCAAGGGAGCGAGGGACAGGACGACCTCACTCGGTAGCACCCAACCGAGCGACCGCTGAGCGCCAGGAGGTTTACATGGTGGACACTCAGCACGATCAAGGTCGGGCCGAGTCCCCCACTGCCGCCCCCGGGACGCACAACGAGACAGCCCACACCGAGCAGCCGACGGTGCACGAGTTCCTCACCCAACTCGCCACCGACCCGGCGGCCCGGTCGGCTTTCATCGCTGATCCGCAAGCCACGCTGGATCAGGCTGGCCTCGGGGACCTGACTGCGACTGACGTCCTGCAGGCAACGTCGCTCGTCCTCGACTATGCCCCAGTCGAGGTCGTAACCGAGTACAGCCGCTCACTGCAGAGCAGCATCGATCAGTTCGCGACGAGCACCCAGCACGTCGCGATCAACCATCTGCATCCCGCACATTCACTGGAACAGGAAGAGCTGAGCATGCTGAAGAACAACCCCGAACAGAACGCTGACTTCGGTAAGGGCGGCGACGTCGACGAGCAGCTGCCGGAGGTCACCAACAACACCACCGAGATCAGCATCGAGAAGAACGACTCCGGCAACCTGATCAGCGCCCACGACCTGGTCAGCGACACCAGCGTCAACCTCGGTGGCGTGACCGAGACCGTGGACAACACCGTTGACAGCGCTGTCGACACCGTCGACGGTGCCCTGTCCGGCGTTTCCTCCCTGACCAACAACGTCACCAAGATCGGCATCGAGGCCAACGACTCCAACAACCTGATCAGCGCCCACGACCTGATCAGCGGCAACGAGGTGAACGTCGACCTGGCCAACACCGTGAACGCCGTCGGCGGCGTCGTCGGTGGCGTGGGCGAGACCGCCACCGGCCTGGTCGGCGACGTGACCGACACCGTCGACCACACCGTCGACACCGCTGCTGGCATCGCGGGCGGCGCCGGCACCATCGTGGGCGGCACCGTGAACAACGTCGTGGACGGCCTGCTCTGAGCCTGAAGAGCTGACAGCCGCAAATTCCGGGGTCCGCTCCCTGCGGACCCCGGAATTTCGCCCTTTTGCCCTATTGCAAGAAGAGCGTCGTCCGTTTTGTCCCTTTTTGGTACTGTGAGTTCACCCTCCCGGGTTTAATCAGTTTCCGCTAGGCGCCACAATCATTGCGTGATCGAGACGGCGCTGGTGGAACTCATTGACCGCGCGAGCGCGGAATGCGCGGAACTGCAGCGCGCCGACCTGCACGGCAGGCTGCGCCAGATCCGCACCCGTGTTCTCGACCCCACCCAGCTGGTCCTCGTCGTCGGTGAATCGAAGCAGGGCAAGAGCACCCTGGTGAACGCCATCGTCAACGCCCCCGTGTGCGCGGTCGGGGAAGACGTGGCAACCTTCGTCCCCACTCTCATCCGGCACGCGGAAGAACCCTCCGCGCTGATCGTCGAGCAGGAACCCGCCCCCGGGCCGCAAGCGCCGCCCGCGCTGGAGCGGGTGCCGGTCCCCGTCGAGCGGATCCGCGAGCACCTGGACCAAGCCGTGGCCAACGGCCGCCCGGTCATGCGCGGCGAAGTCGGACTGCCCCGGGCGATCCTGAAGAACGGCCTGGCCCTGATGGACACCCCGGGAGTCGGCTCCACCTCCTCCTCCCTGACCGCCACCACGCTGGCCGTGCTGGCCGAAGCCGACGCCCTGCTGATGGTGTCCGACGCCACCCAGGAGCTCACCACCAACGAGCTGACCTTCCTCAAGCAGGCCACCGCGCTCTGCCCGAACATCGCCCTGGTGCAGCCGAAGACCGACCGGACCCCGCACTGGCGGCGGGTGCTGGAGATGAACCGCAAGCACCTCAGCAACGCCGGCATCGTGGCCAAGATCTTCCCGGTCTCCTCCGTCATCCGGATGCGGGCGATGCAGAACCGGGACGCGGAGCTGAACCAGGAATCCGGGTTCCCACCCCTGCTCGAATACCTCAAAACCGAAATAGCGGGCAAGCACGAGCACCTCACCCGCCGCCTGGTGGCGCACAACGTCTCCGAAACGCTCAACCAGATCACCACGTCGCTGAAGTCCGAACTGGCCGCGCAGAACCCCCGGACCGCTGCGGAAACCCTGGTCGAACTGGAAACCCAGCAACGCCGCTCCGAAGACCTGCGCCGCGCCACCGCCCGCTGGCAGAAGACGCTCAACGACGGCATCCAGGAGCTGTTCGCCGACATCGAGTTCGACTTCCGGGAGCGCTCCTGGGCCGTGCTCAACAAGGCCAACGAAAGCCTGGAAACCGCTGACCCGCTGGACAACTGGGACGAGTTCAGCGCCTGGCTGCGGGACCAGCTCAGCGACGCCATCGTGGCCACCTACGAGTGGCTGGACCAGCGGCAGGAGCTGCTCGCCGAGCAGATCGCCAACCAGCTCGTCACCGAGCACGGAGATGCCCTGCCCGACTTGGAGCAGGTCCGGCCGCCGAACCCGATGGACCAGCTGGAAGACCCGAAGCTGACCTACAACGGCGAGTACAAGCTGGTGGACAAAGCGCTCACCAGCTTGCGCGGGTCCTACGGCGGCGTGCTGATGTTCGGCCTGATCACCACCATGGCCGGCTTGCCGCTGCTGAACGTGGTCTCGGTTTCGGCCGGTGTGCTGCTGGGCAGCAAGAGCCTGTCGGAGGAGAGCGAAGCCCGATTGCGCCGCCGCCAGGCCGAGGCGCGCAGCGCCATCCAGCGCTACGTCGAGCAAGTTATATTCCAGGTGAACAAGGATTCCAAAGCGACCATCCGCGCCATCCACCGAGCACTGCACGCCCACTTCACGCGGATCACCGAGCAGGCGCAGATGGAGATCAGCAGGTCGATCCAGAACCTCAAGCTCTCCGCGGAACGCAGTGCGGTGGACCGCGACCAGCGCGCCCGGGAGATCAGACAGAAATTGGAAGAGCTGAACGTGCTACGCCGTCGAGTCAACATGCTCACCCAACACCGGATCACCGCGGCATGAGCGAACTGCTGCAGCACGCCAGAGCGCTCCTGGCCCGGGCGATGACGTTCTACCGCGACGACCCGCGAACCGCTTCCTGGCTGCGGGACCGGATGGAACGGCTCAACCAGCCGCTGCGCATCGCGGTCAGCGGTCGGGTCAAAGCAGGCAAGTCCACATTGATCAACGCACTGCTCGGCGAGGAGCTCGCCCCGGCCGACGCCGAGGAACGCACCCAGGTCAACACCTTCTACCAGTACGGCCCGGAACCGAAGATCCTGGTGCACACCCCGGCCGGTGGGGTGCAGAAATTCCCGGTGAACACTTTGGACGCCAACGCGATCCGGAACCTGCAGTACTGGCGTCCGGACGAAGTGGCCAGGCTGGTCATCGAGACCCCTTCCCCCAGCCTGAAGGCCATCACCTTCATCGAGACCCCGGGGGTGGCCTCCTCCGCGGTCCAGGAGACCGGCCGCTCCGCCCTGGCCCAGGTGCTGGCCGAAGCGGACGCCGTGCTCTACCTGACCAGGCAACTGCACCAGACCGACCTGCAGTTCCTGCAGTCGGTGCACGAGCTGCAGACCTCCCGCACCGCCCCGATCAACACCATCGTCGCCTACTCGCGGGCGGACGAAACCGGGAGCGGCGGCGAAGAAGCCCTCCCCGCGGCCGAGCGGATCGCCGAGCGCTACCGGAACGATCCCACCCTCCGGCTGTTCACCCAGCACGTGAACCCGGTGGTGGGAATCCTCGGGCAGGCCGCCGCAACTCTGACCGAAGAGGAATTCACCGCGCTGCGACAGCTCGCCCAACTTCCGGAATCCACTTTGGAAGAACTCGTGCTGTCGGCCGACCGGTTCGCCAACAGCACCGCGGTGGACACCGTCCCGCCGGAGGTGCGGCAACGACTGCTGAACCGGCTGGGCCAGTACGGGGTGGAGCGCTCCCTCACGCTCCTCCTGCAGGGAGAGGTCGCCGACTCCGCGAGCCTGCGCGCGGTCCTGCGGGACGAGAGCGGCTTGAGCACCCTGCAGGAAACCCTGCACCACCAGTTCGTGGAGCACCACGAACTGCT
>NZ_AYJW01000096.1 GCF_000497205.1 Saccharopolyspora rectivirgula DSM 43747 | reverse complement strand
TCCGCGTTCGCGGAACCCGGTCTCGGGGTGGCGCATGATCTCGTCGCTGAGCGCGGTGATCCGCTCCGCCTGCCGGTCGATTTCCGCGCACACCCGTGCTTTGAGTTCGTCCTTCGACGTCACCAACAACCTCCGTGTCCTGTCCGCTGGAGCGGGCGCGCAGTGCTATGCCAAGTCCTTTCCCCTGGTTTCCGGCATCAGCGCGGCCACCAAGAGTCCGATCGCCAGCAGTGCGATGCAGTAGCCGGTGAACACTGAGGACAGTCCGATGCTGGCCAGGTAGGTGTTCAGGTAGGGGGCGGTGCCACCGGTGGCGGCCACGGCCAGGGAGTACGGCAGTGCCATGCCCAGGGCGCGCACCCGGGTCGGGAACATCTCCGCGAAAACGGCGGGGAGGATCGAGCAGACGGCGGCCAACAGCACCAGGGCGATCGACGAGGCGAGGGCCAACTGCCAGGCGGAGTCCTGGACCAACCGGTCCAGTGGAAAGCCCAGCACCGCCAATCCGACGCTGAAGATGATCAGGTTGGGTTTGCGCCCCCAGCGGTCGGACAGCGCTCCCCATGCCGGTAGGGCTGCGATGAACACGATGTTGGCCGCCACGCTCGCCCACAGCGCTGCGGTCGGGTCGATGTTCTTGACGGTGATCGCGTGGCTGGGGGCGCCGATGGCCCACGTGTAGTACAGGACGGTGCCGCCCGCGGTGAGCCCGACGACGCGCAGCACCGCGGCGCGGTTCTCCCACATGCTTCGCCGCACCGGTTGCCGCTGGGCGGCTCCTCTCGTGAACGCACTGGTTTCCCGCAGTCCGCTGCGCAGGTAGAACGCGTAGATCCCGAGCAGTGCGCCGATCACGAACGGGATGCGCCAGCCCCACCCGGTCATCTGCGCAGGGGTGAGCGCGCTTTCCAGGGCGGCTGCTTGCAGCGTCGCGCCCAGCACTCCCACCGTGACCGAGACGTACATGCTGGACGACCACAGGCCGCGCCGGTGCGCGGGGGCGGATTCGGCGAGGAAGGTGTGCGAGGCGCCGATTTCGCCGCCGATGCCGAACCCTTGGGCCAACCGGGCGAACAGCAGCAGTGCGGAGGCCAGCAGGCCGGCACTGCCGTAGGTGGGGGCCACGGCGATGAGCAAGCTGCCCAGGGCGGTGATGGCCATCGACAGCACCATCGCGCGTTGCCGTCCGGTGCGGTCGGCGAACCAGCCGAAGAAGATCCCGCCGAGGGGGCGCATCACGAATCCCGCGGCGAAGACTCCGAGGGTGGCCAGCATCGCCGACACCGGGTCGGCCGGGTTGAAGAACTGGTTGGCGAAGAACGGGGCGAAGATCGCGTAAACGCTCCAGTCGTACCACTCCAGTGCGTTGCCCACGCCCGCACCGAAGACCACTTTCTGCCACGGCGTGCTCGGCTGCGAGGGCGCTGTGGTGCCGCTGGTGGACACGGACACGTGGGCCTCCCGTGGTTCGGAGTGCGGATGCGGTTGGTGAGACAGCTTGAGCTCGACTGGCGATAGCAGACAAGATTGATTGAAAAAGTGACGGAAACAGCCAACAATGTGGCGCATGAAGCAGCCGGTTGCCGGTTTGGACGAATTGGACCAGCGGGTTGTGGCCGCTCTGCAGGTGGACGGGCGGGCTCCCTGGCGCCGCATCGCCGAGGTGATCGGGGCTCCTGAGCGCACGGTCGCGCGCCGCGGCGCCCGCCTGCTGGCCACCGGCGCGGTCGTGGTGAGCGGGTTCGCTCCCCGCGGGGAAATGGTGATCGTCCGCTTGCGCTGCACGCCGGGCGCGCAGCGAGTGGCGGGGGCCGCCATCGCCCGCCGCCAGGACGCCACGTTCAGCTATCTGATCACCGGGCCGGCCGATTGCGCCGCGGAGATCAACTGCCCGCCGAACCGGCTCGCCGCGTTGGCGCTGGACGAGCTGCCGGGCATCCCGGGTTTGGTCAGCAGTTCCACCGACCCCGTGGTGCGCTACTTCCGCGCGGTGCACCAGTGGCAGCCCGGTCTGCTCACCCCGGAGGAGGCGGAGGCGCTCTCCGACTTCCCCGCCATCACACCGCAACCAGCGCTCGCGGCGAATCCGCTCAGCCGCGAGGAGCGGCTGCTGGTGCAGCTGCTCAGCGAGGACGGCAGGCGCACCAACGAAGAGCTGGCCGCGTTGTCCGGCATGTCCGAGGCCACCGTGCGCCGCCGCATCGACTCGTTGCGCCGGCAGGGGCGCCTCTACTTGCGGGCCGTCGTCGAGCCCGCGCTGCTGGGGCTACCGGTCGAGGCGCTGCTGTGGTTGAAAGCCCACCCGCGTTTCGTGGGCGAGATCGGTGAAGCGCTGATCCAGTCCCACTACGTGCGCTACGCCGCGGCCACGACCGGTGAGTACCAGCTCCTCGTGCACGTCGCGGTGCCGGATGTGATGACGTTGCACCAGTTCACCACGTCGGGGACGTGGGCCGAGCACGTCGACATGATCGAGACGTCGATGCTGTTGGCCGCGCCCAAGCGCACCGGGGTTCTGCACTCGAGCCTGCGCCAGGAGGAGTGAGGCCGCGGCGCGGAAGGCGTTGCGGCGCAAGCGTTCCCCCGGTTCTGGGCGGTGTTCAGCCGTCCTTCGGCATGGGTCGGACGGTGAGGATCTGCTGCGCGTGCCCGACGGGGCCGGCGATGTCGTGCAGCACGGTGCTGGTGACCCCTTGGCCGGTGGGTCCGAAGGTGACCGTGGTGTCCAATCCGGTCCAGTCGCCTTCGGGTTGGCGGTGCAGGTGGACGGTGAGGTCGACGTTGGGGAACATCCACTCGGTGGGCGACTGGCGCACCGCGATGCCGTTGGCGGTGTCGACGCGGGAGAGGTAGGTGGCCAGGGGGCTGGCGGTTTGCCCGGCGACGAGGTCGAGGGAGCTGGTGACCCAGGCCGTGGCCCGGCCCGGCTTCGGCTGCGTCACGGCGCGGAAGTCCAGGGACGCGATGTACCCGCCGGGCCACGTCGAGCTCAACGCCCAGGGGGCGAGTTCTTCGGGCGCGGGAAGCCGATCAGCAGGCCCACCGGCAACAGCGGTGGTGTCGGGGGTGCTGAGGAACCAGGCCCGGGCCCGCACCACGGAGCGGTCGGCGATGCGCACGACGGCTTCGACCAGTTCGATGGTGCGCCCCGGCCGGATGGTCTCCACCTGGATCTCGCACTCGTCGAGAGCCAGGCGCCCCAGGATGTCGTAGCTGATCCGGGACAGGACCAGGCCGTTGTCCGGCTGGGTCGCCCGGTGGCGGTCGATGGCGTGGACGATGAGGCCGCCGAGCGGGCTGAAGTGCTGCTCCTCGGTGTTCCAAGCGCCGCCGACGTGGGTGGTGGGCTTGTACCGGTGCTCGTCGATGGGTTCGTAGTAGCTGTCCGGAGCAGGCGTGCTCGTGCTCAACGGGGCCTCCTGAAGCGGCGCTGGCGCGGTCGCGGTGTTGACGAGGACAACGTAATCGTCGACCCCCTCCTCCGGGAGCCACCAGGAACCCGTGGTGTCCGCCACAGAACCGGAGCCAGTTGCGGGAGGTTCTGGACCTGGGCCAATCCGCCGAGAACCGAGGGGACGGGCACCGGTTTTCGTCCGCAGCCCGGAACAGCGCGCCCCGCGCGAAAAGTGAAGGCCCGCCGGGGAGGCGGGCCTTCACTTCAACGCGGACGTGCCGATCAGGCGGTGTAGCCCTTGAGCTGGATCAGCGAGGCGAGCTGGTCCAGGGGCAGCCAGTAGTCCTCGTACCCGCCGAACTGGGCCGGGTCGGCGATGTGCACGGTCTTGTCCGCCTCGTTGTAGCCGACGATCGTCACGTAGTGGTAGATCGTCTTGCTGGACGGGTAGCCGGGGGGCTGGTTGCCCGGCTTCGCGACGATGTTGGCCACCATCGCCTTGCCGTCGTTGACGTTGCGGACGGTGTCCTGCCACAGCTCGTCGGTCATCTCCTGGGTCACCGGACGGCCGCCCCACTCCTTGGTCTCGTAGTGGACGCCGGTGCCGGCCAGCTGCTCGTTGAGCCCGTCGACGACCTGGCTGATGTGGTCAGTGCCGTTCTGGGTGGTGCCCAGGACGGAGGCCATTTCGCTCTGGCTCGGCAGCTGGTCGGTGCTGCTGGACAGGGCGATGCGGGCCGCCGCGGGGCCGCACCAGTAGCCCGTCTTCTGCGCCTGGTAGTCGACGTCCAGGGACTTGGTGACGGGGTGCGGCGGGGTCGCCTGCGGGGCCGGGGCCGGAGCCGGCTGCGGAGCCGGCGCCTCGGCAGGGGCCTGCACCTCGATCGGAGCCGCGGCAGGGGCCGGGACTGCCGCCTGGTTGACGGCCTGGACCTGGGCCGACGCCGCGGCGGGCTCCTGCTCCGCGCCCGCGCCGGTCATCAGCGGGTGGCCGATCGCCACGGCCGTGCCGCCGACGATGACCGCCGAGAGGACCTTGCCGGGGATTCGACGGCTCTGCTGGTTGTCCGGGGTCGAACGGAACTTGTGAACGAGTTCGCGGAGCGCGGTCTTCGGGGTGGGACCGTCCGCCTTGTGATGCTTGTTCACGTGAGCCTTTCCATGTCGGGGGCAAATCCAGTCCACCGCCGGGGGATGCGGTGGTCTCCAGCCGAGACTTCCGTGACTGGATCGTTATGGACAGGTCTCAATGTAACTAAGGGTCACCGCTGGTTCAATGAACTACCTGATCGGGGGTAGTCACCTTTAGGCGACTGACTCCGATGAGTAACCAAAATCGTTGAGTGGTCGAAACCTGTCCGACGAAGCGGAAAAATCCGACGCGAACCGCCGCCGCACCGGTCGCACCACCGAAGTCACGCGCGTTTTTCCAGGTGAAAGGCTCATGGAAGGCCCCGCGGCCGGGTCCGACCGAAGATCGACAGCGCGCCGCGGAGATCGTTCCGATCGAGATCGACTCGGCGAGCACCCGTTGCGGAGAGCCGCTGAACGGCAATCGTGACGCTGGGCACAGCCGGTTGCGAAGATCCGCTTCACCCGCCGGCACCCGGCCACTCGGCCCCCCGCCGAACCACCGAGAAGCCGTCCTGATTTCGGAGCGGCTGCCACCCCGACGAATCGACAGCGGCCCGCCCCGTGGCGCCCCCTCCGAAGCGGCGGACCGCGCACGAACACCCCGAGCGAGCTCAGCCCCCCCCGCTTCGGCGGGCGTCACCCCAGCGGCCGTTCCGCCGCGCGCTCCAACACCAGGTCGGCGGTGTGGGCGTCGGTGACCAGGGTCGTGACCACCCCGGAGCGCAGCACCGCGTCGATCGCCCCGGCCTTCGGCTCGGTGTAACCGAGCGCGATGACTTCGTCCACAGCGCGCAGCTGGTCGTGCGCGATCGCCAGCACCCGGTGCTCCAGTTCGGTTTCCAGTTCGTTGCCGTCGGCGTCGAACAGCCGAGCGGCGATTTCCGCGGCCGCCCCCTGCTGGCGGAGCAGTTCGCGCTCGCGCGGCCGCAGGGCGTCGTGGACGGTCGACTCGCCTTCCTCCCAGGCCCCGATGCTCACCACCGCCTTGGTGAGGTCGCGGAACCGCTCGAAGGTTTCGGCGATCCCGGGCTGCTGCCGCAAGATCTCGGTGGTCCGGCGGTCGGGCAGCACGAGCGGCCCGTAGATCGGGTACGCCTGCCCGCCGCTGGCCTGCGCGACCCGGCTCACCGTTTCCACCGAACGGTCCCGCATGTCCATCCCCGCTTGGACACCGCAGAGCTGGACGACCGGGCAGCGCGGCAGCCGCGGCAGGAAGTCGGCCATGGCGTTCACCGACCGCGCCCAGGCCAGGCCGATCACATCGGACGGGGAGACGAACTCGGCCAGGAAGCGGGCTGCGAGCGCACCGATGCGCCGGCGCAACTCCGGACGGTCTCCGCATGATTCCGCTCGGTTGAGCACCAATGCCCGGCGTAATCCGTACGCTGCGCGGACCGCTTCGGACAGCTCCAGGTCCACCGGGAGCGGAAGCTCGAACTCGACCCGCACCAGGCCGGTTTTCCGCACCGCTTCGAGGATTCGTGCCACCTTGAACCGGCTGAGCCCGGACTCCTCGGCGATCTGCGACTTGGTCTTCCCCTGGATGTAGAAGCGGTGCGCGACGGAAGCCGCGGTCATGCTGTCAGCCATCCGGAGATTCCACCCGGTTTCGCTCATATGAGCAGTCTAACCGGGAAATTCTGCGGAAATGTTGACGTCACGTATGCACAAGTTCTTAAATGCTCGCCAGCCTCCTGTCGGGCATCGACGCAATAGTGCTCAAACGAGCAGCGAAGGGAACAGTTTGATGCGCGCCGCAGTTGTTGACCAGCCCGGATCGATCCGGGTCGCCGACGTCCCCGATCCCAAACCCGGCAACCACCAACTGCTGATCAAGGTGGGCGCCTGCGGCATTTGCGGCACAGACGTGCACATCGCCGACGGGCACTTCCCGCCCACGCCCTACCCGATCGTGCCCGGGCACGAATTCGCCGGCGAAGTCGTCGAGATCGGACCGGAAGCACCGGGCGACTGGCGGGTCGGCGACCGGGTCGCGGTGGACCCCTCGCTGTTCTGCGGCTACTGCACCCCATGCCGGTCCGGGCACGGCAACCTCTGCGCCAATTGGGGCGCCACCGGGGACACCGTCGACGGCGCGTTCGCCGAGTACGTCGCCGTCCCGGCGGCCAACTGCTACCGCATGCCCGATTCCATGACCTGGCAGCAGGGTGCGCTGGTCGAACCGGTTTCCTGCGCGGTGCACGGTGTCCGGCAGATCGGGGTCGAGCCCGGCGAGCGGTTCCTGGTCATGGGGGCGGGCACCATGGGGCTGCTCATGCAGCAGCTGCTGCAGCGCGGCGGCGCCCAGGTTTCGGTCGTGGACCGCAACGCCTCCCGACTCCCGCGGGCCGAGCAGCTCGGCGCGGCCGCGGTCGCCACCGATGCCGCCGAGCTCGACCAGCGCTTCGACGCCGCGGTGGACTGCACCGGTGCTGCCCCGGCGATCGAAGCGGCCTTCGACTCGCTGCGCCGAGGTGGGCGGTTGCTGATCTTCGGGGTGGCACCGGCCGAGGCCCGGGTATCGCTCTCCCCGTTCCGCATCTACAACGACGAGATCAAGATCGTGGGGTCCATGGCGGTGCTGCACAGCTTCGGTGCCGCGCTGGACCTGGTGGCCTCCGGAGCGATCGACACCGAAGCGATCATCACCGACGCGTTGCCGCTGGAGAAGTTCCCGGAGGCGCTGGAACTGATGCGCGCTGGCACGGGGCTGAAGGTGCAAGTGATCCCGGGGATGAGCGATGCCTAGACGACTGGCACTGCTTCTGGCTTTCCTGCTCGTGGGGTTGACCGGCTGCGCTGGTGCCGGCGCGATCGGCACCTCGGGGCGAACGCTGGTCGTGGCCATCGTGTCCAACCCGCAGATGGAGGACGCGGTGCGGCTGGCCGGCGAGTTCGAGCGGGCCAACCCAGGAATACGGCTGAAGTTCGTGCAGCTCCCGGAGAACCAGGCCCGGGCGAAGATCACCGCGTCCACCGCCACCCAGGGCGGCGAGTTCGACGTGGTGATGATCAGCAATTACGAAACCAAGCAGTGGGCCGCCAACGGCTGGCTGGAGAACTTGCAGCCGTACTTCGATCCCGCCTACGACGCCGACGACTTCATCCCCAGCATCCGGGAATCGTTGTCCTACGAGGGATCGATGTACGCGGTGCCCTTCTACGGGGAGTCGTCCTTCCTCGCGTACCGCAAGGACCTGTTCGAGCAGGCCGGTTTGACCATGCCGGAGCACCCGACGTGGCAGCAGATCGCCGAGTTCGCCGCGAAGCTGGACGACGAGGAACAGGGCATCGCGGGCATCTGCTTGCGCGGCAAACCGGGCTGGGGCGAGTCGCTCGCCCCGTTCACCACCGTGGCCAACACCTTCGGCGCCCGGTGGTTCGACGAGGACTGGAACGCCCAGCTGACCTCACCTGAATTCCGCGCCGCCGCGGAGTTCTACGTCAACCTCGTGCGCGAGCACGGGGAAACCGGGGCCTCCAGCGCGGGCTTCTCCGAATGCGGAACCCGCTACGCGCAGGGGCAGGCCGCGATGTGGTACGACGCCACGGTCATGGCCGGCACCAACGAGGACCCCGCCAGCAGCAAGGTCGTCGGCAAGTCCGGGTACGTGCCGGCCCCGGTGGTGCGCACCCCGGCCAGCGGATGGCTGTACACGTGGGCGCTGGCCATGCCGAAGGGCACCGAGGACAAGGACGCCGCGTGGCGGTTCATGCGCTGGATGACCAGCAAGGAATTCGTGCAGCAGGTGGGGACGGAGTTCGGCTGGAACCGGGTTCCGCCGGGCTGCCGGCTGTCCACCTACGAGATCCCGGAATACCGTCGGGCCGCACGCGAATACGCCCAGGTCACTTTGGACAGCATCGACCGAGCTCAACAGCGCAACACCATGCTGCACCCGGTGCCGTACCCGGGAATCCAGTTCGTCGGCATCCCCGAATTCCAAGACCTCGGGACGCGGGTCAGCCAGCAGTTGTCGGCCGCCATCGCCGGCAAGATCAGCGTCGACGAGGCCCTGCAGCAGTCGCAGCAGTACGCCGAATCGGTCGGTGAGTCCTACCGGGAGACGCGATGACCACCACCGCAACCGCACCAGACCAGCAAGAAGAACCGCAGGAAGTCCGGAAGCCGCGGAAGGCGGGCAAGTGGTCCCGTTCGGCGTGGCTGCGCCGCGCACCGCTGCTCCCCGCGCTGGTGTTCACCATCGTGGTGACGCAGATCCCGTTCCTGCTCACCGTGTTCTACTCGTTCCAGTCCTGGAACTTGGTCCGCCCGGGTTCCCGGCACTTCGTCGGGTTCCGCAACTACGCGTACGTGTTCACCGACAGCCAGTTCCGCACCGCGATGCTCAACACGGTGGTGCTGACCGTGGTGTGCGTGTTCGTCGCGATGCTGCTCGGGTTGGGGCTCGCCCTGCTGCTGGACCGCAAGTTCCTCGGTCGCGGCGTGGTGCGCACACTGCTGATCACGCCCTTCCTGATCCTTCCGGCGGCCGGGGCTCTGCTGTGGAAGACGACCATGTTCGACCCCACCTACGGCCTGCTCAACTTCGTGTTGGGCACCGAAGTGGACTGGTTGTCGCAGTACCCGCTGGCGTCCGTGATGACGCAGATCGTCTGGCAGTGGACACCGTTCATGATGCTGCTGATCCTGGCCGGGCTGCAGGGGCAGTCCAAAGAGGTCCTGGAGGCCGCGGCCGTGGACGGCGCGGGCAAGTGGCGCATCTTCGTCTCGATCACCCTGCCCCAGCTGAGCCGTTACTTGCAGCTGGCGGCGCTGCTCGGGGCGATCTACATCGTCAACAGCTTCGACGCGATCTACCTGATGACC
>NZ_AYJW01000095.1 GCF_000497205.1 Saccharopolyspora rectivirgula DSM 43747 | reverse complement strand
CCTCTCCCACGTCGCGCAGCAGGTCTGGGAAGGATTCCTCGGCCCCCTCGACGTCGCCGTCGTGGAAGTAGCCGGCATCACCGAAGACGGCCGCCTGATCCCGTCCTCCTCGGTGGGCAACAACAAGACCTGGCTGGAACAGGCCGACCGCATCATCCTCGAGGTCAACTCCTGGCAGAGCGCCGACCTGGAGGGAATGCACGACATCTACTACGGCACGGCGCTCCCACCGAACCGCAAGCCCATCCCGCTCACCCGGCCCGCCGACCGCATCGGCACCCCGTACCTGGAGTGCCCTGTGGACAAGGTGATCGCCGTGGTGGAAACGCATTCCCCCGACCGCAACACGGTTTTCAAGGAACCGGACGAGAACTCCCGCCGAATCGCCGAACACGTGCTGGACTTCTTCGACGCAGAAGTCCGCAACGGCCGACTCCCCCGCAACCTGCTGCCGCTGCAGTCCGGTGTGGGCAACATCGCCAACGCCGTGCTGGCCGGTCTCGACAAAGGCCCGTTCACCGACCTGACCGCCTACACCGAGGTGATCCAGGACGGGATGCTGCACCTGATCGACACCGGCACCCTGCGCACCGCCTCGGCGACCGCGCTCTCCCTCAGCCCTGACGCGGTGGAGCGCTTCAACAACAACGCCGCCGACTACCGCGACCGCATCGTGCTGCGGCCGCAGGAGATCAGCAACCACCCGGAGGTGGTCCGCCGCCTGGGCTGCTTGGCGATGAACGGCATCATCGAGGCCGACATCTACGGCAACGTCAACTCCACGCACATGATGGGCAGCCGCATCCAGAACGGCATCGGCGGCTCCGGCGACTTCGCCCGCAACGCCTACATCTCCATCTTCATGACACCCTCGACGGCGAAGAACGGGGCGATCTCCACCATCGTGCCCATGGTTTCGCACGTCGACCACACCGAGCACGACGTCGACATCATCGTCACCGAACAAGGCCTGGCCGATCTGCGCGGCCTCTCCCCGCGCCGGCGCGCCGAAGTCCTGATCGAGAACTGCGCCCACCCGGACTTCCGCCCCCTGCTGCGCGACTACTACGAGCGCGCCCTGCGCGACGCCTACGGCCGCCACACCCCGCACCTGCTCTCCGAAGCGCTCTCCTGGCACCAGCGCTACGTCGACACCGGCAGCATGCTGCCGTGACGACGAGCGGCACCCCGCCACACCCCGCGTGCCCGCACAGCTGACGCGCGGTACCAAAGGCGCTACCAGCGCGCCAGCTGGGCACGAGGAAAGCTGCGGCCGGCACGGCGATCCCGTGCCGGCCGCAGTCATTCCCGCACCCTCCCGAACAGCCCGGGTCACGAACTGCGAACCCGCCCGTCCTTCAGCAGGATGTTCGGTAATCACAGCTGCTGGAACGGGAGCGGGAGTTGGACGAGCAACCCGAACAACGCCCACCGATCGAAGCCGACCGGAGGATGTTCCGCTGGGACTGGCGAGCCGACATCCTGGGCTGGGCGCTGATGAGCGCGATCATCCTGTTCGGCCTGTTCGGCCTGCTCGGCGACGGGCCGCTCAGCCAAGCCGAGCAGACCAGCCCGGACGGCCAGCTGAGCGTGTCCTACGAGCGCTTCCTGCGCAGCGAGGGGAACACCCAGCTCTTCATCTCCCTCGCCCCCGGCAGCGCCCGGAACGGGTGGCTCGGGCTGCGCATCGACCAGCAGTGCCTGCAGGACAGCCAGGTGGAGTCGCTGCAGCCCCCGCCCGCGTCCACAACGGTCTCCGCCGACCAGGTCATCTACCGCTACCCCGCGCGGGACCGCACAGGTCTGGCGCTGCGCCTGGACATGCGACCGAGCGACTCGTTCACCGTGCGCCGCTGCGAAATAGCCGTCGACGAAGGAGCATCGGTGCAGTTCTGGCAGTGGGTTCACCCCTGACGAACAGGAGGACACAGTGGAGAGCGTGCTGCGGGCTCTGACGATCTACCTGATCTTGCTCGTGCTGCTGCGCCTCACCGGCAAGCGGACCCTGTCCCAAACCACGACCCTGGACTTCGTCCTCCTGCTGATCGTCGGTGAAGCCACCCAGCAAGCACTGCTGGGGGACGACTACTCGATCACCAACTCGCTCCTGGTCATCGCCACCCTGATGCTGACCGACCGAGCTGCCGACTGGCTGCAATACCGCTTCAGAGCGGTGGCCAGACTCACCGAAGGAACCCCGCTGATCCTCGTCGAACACGGCCGTCCCCTGCAGGAACGACTGCGCCGGGAGAACATCAGCATCGAAGACGTCCTCGCCGCCGCCCGGCAGCACCAAGGACTGCTCGACCTCAGCGACATCGAATACGCGGTGCTGGAACGAACCGGCGGCATCAGCATCATCCCCGCCAACCGGTCCTGACACCCGAACGAAATACCGGACACCCGTCACCCGCCCCGTGCTGGGACCGAACCCCAGCCCGGACCGGTGCACACCGGAGAAGACCACTGCATCGACTCCGACCCGCTCCTCTCCAGCACCGTCCGCGACGGCGCACCACCGAGCGCTGGACAAGACCGCGCCCACCGCGTTCGCCGGAACCGGCAGCAAGACGTGGCAGGAGAACTTCCTCCACCACGCCGAAGCGCTCGACGAAGGAACCGGAGCGACGAACCCTGGACGACGTCGGACTGAGCAGACCCGCGAACCAGCAAGGCGGCAGCACCCCAGCCGGCTCAGCCGGGAACAACGCCCCGAGCCGGTGGCGACGCCCAGCTCCACGCCACCTGCGGCCCCACCTCCCAACAGCGGAAGAACGACCTCATCCACTATCCACAGTGGGCGAACCCGGCGGCCGTGCACTCCGGAAGGGCCATCGAGGTACTCGACGGCACCAGGAACCCGAGGGCCGAGACCGCTCGCGCCCCTCGACGAGCTCCAGCCCCTCCTGAGAACGAGCACCGGACGAGCCCGCCACCTCATCCCCCGAAGCGCCTCCGCCCGAGTCGTTCCGCAACCCTCAGACACGCTATGTGCCCCAGTCCAACCGGAACAACCCCAACATGTAGTGTGTTGGCTGCTGGTGGTTCACCGAACCCTTCGGTGAGGCAACAGGGAACCCGGTGCGAATCCGGGACTGCCCCGCAGCGGTGAACAGGAACGACCGTCGTAACTCGCGGACGCGAGCAACGGCACTGGGCACAGCACAGCCTGGGAAGCCACGACCAGTAGGACCGGCTCAGCCGGACGCCTGTGAGTCCGAAGACCTGCCACCGGTGCACGCGCGCAGCGTGCTTGTCCGGGACCTCGAGGGCGGGTCTGCGCGGACGGCAGGGACACGCATGTCTCCGTCTCCTCGCGCGCCTTCGAGGCCGACCGAACTCGCGAGGGAGAGACATGACCATCACCGACAGCGAGTGGAACCGCGTGTCCACTGCCGTTCACCAAGCCTGCGCCGGAATCCCCGACGTCTCGCCACAAGCGGTGCTCACCGAAGTGGAACGCACCGTGTATCCGGGAATCAGCGAAGACGACCTCTCGCTCGCCCAGATCATGGCCGCCCGAACCCTGATCGAAGCTGAACCCGGATACTCCAAGGTCACCGCTCGCCTCCTGCTCAACCGGATCCGCCAGCAAGCCCTGGCGTGGCTCGACTGCAGCCCCGCCACCCAACAGGAAATGCGCGACCGGTACCCCGCGTACTTCACCGCGTACGTGGAACGAGGCATCGAACTCGGCCAACTCGACCCGCAACTCGCCGAATTCGACCTGAGCCAGCTCGGCGAAGCCCTCATCGCCGAGAACGACCTGGCCTTCAGCTTCCTCGGCCTGCAAACCCTCTACGACAGGTACTTGCTGCACCACGAAGGAACCCGGTACGAGCTCCCCCAAGCCTTCTTCATGCGGGTGGCGATGGGGCTCGCGCTGCGCGAGGACAACCCGACCGAACGAGCGGTCGAGTTCTACAACCTGCTGTCCTCCTTCGACTTCATGTGCTCCACCCCCACCCTGTTCAACGCCGGAACCACCCGGCCACAGCTGTCCTCCTGCTTCCTGACCACTGTGGAAGACGACCTGGCCGCGATCTTCCACTCCATCAGCAACAACGCCATGCTCTCCAAGTACGCCGGTGGCCTCGGCAACGACTGGACACCGGTGCGCGGCATCGGAGCGCACATCAACGGCACCAACGGCAAATCCCAAGGCGTGGTGCCGTTCCTGAAGATCGCCAACGACACCGCGGTCGCGGTCAACCAGGGCGGAAAACGCCGCGGCGCGGTGTGCGCCTACCTGGAGACCTGGCACATCGACATCGAAGAATTCCTGGAACTGCGTCGCAACACCGGCGACGACCGGCGCCGCACCCACGACATGAACACGGCCAACTGGATTCCGGACGAGTTCATCCGCCGCGTGGAAGCCGACGCCGAGTGGACGCTGTTCTCCCCCGACGAAACCCCCGACCTGCACGAGCTGTACGGGAAGGCCTTCACCAAGCGCTACCGGGAATACGAGCGGGCCGCCGACCGCGGTGAAATCCGGTTGTTCCGGCGAGTGCGCGCGGTCGACCTGTGGCGACGCATGCTCACCATGCTGTTCGAGACCGGGCACCCGTGGATCACCTTCAAAGACCCGTGCAACCTGCGGTCACCGCAGCAGCACACCGGGGTGATCCACTCCTCCAACCTGTGCACCGAGATCACTCTCAACACCAGCCCGGACGAAGTGGCGGTGTGCAACCTCGGCTCGGTGAACCTGGTCAACCACACCACCCCGACCGGCATCGACCAGGAGAAGCTGGCCAAGACCGTGCGCACCGCGGTGCGCATGCTGGACAACGTCATCGACATCAACTTCTACACGATCCCCGAAGCCCGGCACTCCAACCTGCGCCACCGCCCGATCGGGCTCGGCCTCATGGGATTCGCCGACGCGCTGTTCCGCCAACAGATCCCCATGGGATCCGCGCGAGCAGTGGAATTCGCCGACCGCAGCACTGAACTCATCAGCTACCACGCCATCTCCGCCTCCAGCGATCTGGCTGCCGAACGCGGACGCTACAGCTCGTTCGAAGGATCCTTGTGGAGCAAAGGGATCCTGCCGATCGACTCCCTGCACATCCTGGCCGAAGAACGCGACGGAGACGTGGACCTGGACCACTCCAGCACGATGGACTGGGACGCGCTGCGGGAGAAAGTCCGCCGGCAAGGGATGCGCAACTCCAACGTCATGGCCATCGCCCCCACCGCGACGATCTCCAACATCTGCGGGGTCAGCCAATCCATCGAGCCGATCTACCGCAACCTGTACGTGAAGGCCAACATGTCCGGCGACTTCACCGTGATCAACCCTTACCTGGTCGAAGACCTCAAGGAAGCCGGACTGTGGGACCAGCAGATGGTCACCGACCTCAAACTGCACGACGGCAGCCTGCAGCCCATCGACCGGATTCCGCAGGAGCTCAAACAGCGCTACGCCACCGCGTTCGAAATAGAGCCGTCCTGGCTCGTCGAAGCAGCCGCGCGCCGGCAGAAGTGGCTCGACCAGGCCCAGTCGCTCAACCTCTACGTGACCAGCCCCAGCGGCCGGGCGATCGACCAGCTCTACCGCTCCGCCTGGCGCAAGGGCCTGAAAACCACCTACTACCTGCGCTCGGTGGCCGCCACCCACGTCGAGAAGAGCACCCTGCGCGGCACCGACGGGAAGCTGAACGCGGTGCCGGCCGCCAGCACCGCCTGCTCGGTCGACGACCCCAGCTGCGAAGCCTGCCAGTGACCCCCACCCGCACGATCAGGAGAACTCCCATGCCTGCCGGACTGGAGAACATCGACCGCAACGCGAAACGAGTGGCCGTCGACGACAAGGCGATGATCAACTCGCGGTCGGACGTCAACCAGCTGCTGCCCATGAAATACCACTGGGCTTGGGAAAAGTACTTGGCCGGGTGCAACAACCACTGGATGCCGACGGAAATATCCATGCAGGCCGACATCGCCCTGTGGAAGTCCGCTGACGGGCTCACCGAGCAGGAACGCCGCATGGTCAAGCGGAACCTGGGGTTCTTCGCAACCGCGGAATCACTGGTGGCGAACAACATCGTGCTGGCCGTGTACCGGCACATCACCAACCCGGAATGCCGCCAGTACCTGCTGCGCCAGGCCTTCGAAGAAGCCGTGCACACCCACACCTTCCAGTACATCTGCGAAAGCCTCGTCCTCGACGAGGGCGAGCTGTTCAACATGTACCGGGAGCTGCCCTCCATCACCGACAAGGACGCCTGGGCGCTGCAGTACACCAAGAACCTGGAGAACCCGGACTTCACCACCGGAACCCCCGAGAAGGACCAGGCCTTCCTGCGCGACCTGGTCGCCTTCTACGTCGTCTTCGAAGGCATGTGGTTCTACACCGGGTTCGCCCAGGTGCTCGCGCTCGGCCGGCAGCACAAGATGACCGGGATCGCCGAGCTCTACCAGTACATCCTGCGCGACGAGTCGATCCACCTCAACTTCGGAATCGACTGCATCAACCAAATAAAGCAGGAGAACCCGCACCTGTGGACGCCGGAATTCCAGCAGGAGATCCGGCGAATGCTCACCGAGGCGTGCGAGCTGGAAGTCGCCTACGGCCACGACACCATGCCGCAGGGAATGCTCGGCATCAACGCCGAACTGTGCGAGCAGTACCTCCAGTTCATCACCAATCGGCGGTGTACCCAACTGGGTCTGGAACCGGTATTCTCCCCCACCGAGAACCCCTTCCCGTGGATGTCGGAAGCCATCGACCTCCACAAGGAAAAGAACTTCTTCGAAACACGAGTGATCGAGTACCAGTCCGGAGCAGCGCTGGAGTGGGACTGAAACCACCTCTGCCCCGGTCCTGCCAGCAAGCTCCGGACCCCGCACTTCCGCGGTCAGGCGTCCCTCCCACCCCGCCTGACCGCGGATTTTTCTTGTCCCAGCAGCACTTTCGCGCTTTCGCGAAGAGCCAATTCCCTCACTGGTTAGATCAAAAACAGGTCTGCAACAACCACTGCCGACCGCTCGCAACTGATCAGCAAGGGAACATTCCAATCGCCTACTGCAGAAAAGTTCCCTTCACCGCGGAATTCGACAACCTCGCACCACGACTTCCGCCGGGAAATCCGGGAAGACCGGCCACTGCCAACCGAAGAGCCCGCAGAAAAGCACTCCCGGCGGGACTGGTCCGCCCACGGCCCGGGACCACGTGCGGTGGTGCTGAACGCGGCAGCCCCGACACGCCCCCGCACCCCGGGTGCGAAGCTCACCGCGCTCGACCAGACCGAGCTGCAGGCGCAATGGTCGGCTAGTGGAGCACTGCACCAGCAGCCGCCGAGCCCACCAGCTTCGCGTACTTGGCGAGCACTCCTCTGCCGCGGGGTCCTTCCGGCGGTGCCCAATCCTTTCGGCGCTGCTCCAATTCCGCCTCGTCCACCAACAGGTCCAACGCTCTGCTCCGCATGTCCACCCGGATCTGATCACCGTCCCGGACCAGAGCGATAGGACCACCGTCGGCTGCTTCCGGAGCCACGTGGCCGATGCAAAGCCCAGTCGTTCCCCCGGAAAACCGGCCATCGGTGACCAGCAGCACGTCCTTGCCGAGCCCGGCGCCTTTGATCGCACCGGTCACCGCCAGCATCTCCCTCATTCCGGGCCCACCGCGCGGCCCTTCGTAGCGGATCACCACCACGTCCCCGGGCTGCAGCGTCCCGTCCGACACCGCCTGCATCGCGGCCTGCTCACCATCGAAGACCCGCGCGTTGCCGGTGAAAGAAGCCGTGTCGAACCCGGCGCTCTTCACCACCGCCCCGTCCGGTGCGAGGGATCCCCGCAGCACCGTGATCCCCCCGGTGGGGTGCAGGGGGTCCTCCAACCGCCGGATCACGCTGCCGTCCGGGGGCGGCGGATCGAGCACCCGCAGGTTCTCCGCGACTGTCCGCCCCGTGACGGTGAGGCAATCGCCGTGCAGCAAACCGGCGTCGAGCAGGGCTTTCATCACCGTGGGCACGCCTCCGATGCGGTCCACCGCCGGCATCGCGTACTTCCCGAACGGTTTGACATCGGCCACGTGCGGCACCGCCTCACCCAGCCGGTTGAAGTCCTCGAGTTCGAGTCCGGCACCCGCTTCGTGAGCTATCGCCAGCAAGTGCAGCACCGCGTTGGTCGATCCGCCGAAGGCCAGGACGACCGCCACCGCGTTCTCGAAAGCTTCCTTCGTCAAGATCTGGCGGGCTGTGATCCCCTGTTCGAGCATGCCGACCACTGCTCGACCGGCAGCTCGCGCATCGGCATCCCTCCTGCGGTCCACCGCAGGAGGAGTCGCCGAGCCCGGGATGGACATGCCCAACGCCTCGGCAGCACAAGCCATGGTGTTGGCGGTGTACATGCCCCCGCAGGCGCCCTCACCAGGGCACACCGCCCGTTCCACGCGGTCGAGCTCCTCCCGGCTGATCAGTCCGCGAGCGCACGCGCCCACGGACTCGAACGCGTCGACGATCGTCAGCTCAGCTCCACCCAACCGCCCCGGCAAGATGGAGCCCGCGTACACGAACACGGCAGCCAGGTCGAGCCGCGCAGCGGCCATCAGCATCCCCGGCAAGCTCTTGTCGCACCCGGCCAGCAGAACGGAACCGTCCAGCCGCTCCGCCTCCATGACGGTTTCCACCGAGTCAGCGATGATCTCCCGCGACACCAGCGAGTAGTGCATGCCGGTGTGTCCCATCGATATCCCGTCGGACACCGAGATCGTGCCGAACTCGAGGGGATAACCACCCGCCTGGTGAACCCCGTTCTTGGCCGCTTCGGCCAAGCGATCCAGGGACAGATTGCACGGTGTGATCTCGTTCCACGACGAAGCCACCCCGATCTGGGGTTTGCCGAAGTCCTCGTCCCGCATGCCCAAAGCCCGCAGCATGCCCCTGGCCGGTGCCCGCTCCAGCCCTTCGGTGACTTCCCTGCTGCGGGGCTTCAGTTCCTCGTTCTCACCCACGCCCACTCCGAAACCGTAGAGCGGAATCCGGTGCGAAGCAGCTCAGAACCGTGCCCCACGCACTGGGCATCGGGCACAGCGCGGGAAACCCCGGCAGGGGTGCGGAGAGGAGGAAGCGCCTCACCGGGTGAGAACCAGGAAAGCCAGCGTTCGAGAGCTCAGCGGCTGGCCGCCAAAAGACAAGCGCTTTGTCAAAGAGCGCCACCACGGGAACAACGGACTTCCGTGGCAGCGAAGTGGGTGCGAAAGCCCGGAACGAAAACGTGGACTCCGCGTTGGACGCGGACGAGCACCGGTGGAAACTCGCGTCCCGTCCTCATTCGAGGCGAAACCACCAACACGGCTCTGCCTTGGTGTTGGTGTTTTGGTGGGTGGTGTTTTCCCTTTTGGGAATAGGGTGGTGGCCCACCAGGATCACTCCTGGTGGGCCACCATCGTGGGTTGGTGTGTCGGCGGTGTCCTACTCTC
>NZ_AYJW01000094.1 GCF_000497205.1 Saccharopolyspora rectivirgula DSM 43747 | reverse complement strand
CGTGTTCGACCTGTTCTCGGTGGGCATCGGGCCGACGGTGAAGATGTTCGTGACGCGGCTTCGCGACGCAGGGCGCCTGGCCGACGTCGCGCGCGTCAAAGCGGAACCGGCATCGACGACCGCGCGTGGATGCGGAAGACCGCCGCGATCCGGGACGCGCTGCGCCGCGCCCGCAAGGTTCTGCACGACCCGATCGCCCTGCTGCGGACCGCGGCCGGGGCCGACATCGCTGCGCAGGCCGGTTTCCTCGCCCAGGCAGCGGTGCGCCGCACCCCGGTGCTGCTGGACGGTGTGGTGGTCGGCGCCGCGGCCCTGGTGGCTGAAGAGCTCGCCCCGGGGGCCAGGCAGTGGTGGCTGGCCGGGCACCGCTCCGCCGAGCCCGCCGCCTCCCTGGTGCTCGAGCACCTCGATCTGGAGCCCGTGCTGGACTTGCGGATGCGGCTCGGCGAGGGGTCCGGAGCGCTGACCGCGCTGCCGGTGGTCAACGCGGCGGTGCGGCTGCTGGCGGAGATGGCGACCTTCGACGAAGCCGGGGTCGGTGGCGGCCCGGCCGCCGAGGAAGCAGTCGGCCAACCGTCTGCCGCGCAACTGTGATCGCCGGGTTGCGCTTGGCGTTCTCCTGGCTGAGCGTGCTCCCGGTGCACGTCCCCCGGGTGGACGAGCGCGCTTGCCGGAACGCCATCGCGTTCGCGCCTCTGGTGGGGTTGACCGTCGGGCTGGTCGCAGCCGGTCTGCTGTGGGGGTTGACCGCGTTGGGGAGCCCACCGCTGCTGGCCGGGCTGCTGGTGGTCGCGGTCCTGGTGTTGGCCACCCGGGGCATGCACGTCGACGGGCTGGCCGACACCGTGGACGGGTTGGGCTGCTACGGGCCGCCGGAGCGCGCCCTGGCGGTGATGCGGGACGGCGGCACCGGACCGTTCGCCGTGGTGGCGTTGGTGCTCGTACTGGGAATGCAGGCCGTGAGCTTGGCGGAGCTCGGCGGCGCTCCGCTCACCGTGGTGCTGGCGTGCGCGGCCGGCCGGGCCGGGATGGTGCTGTGCTGCCGGCGGGGTGTGGCCGCGGCGCGCCCGGAGGGCATGGGGGCGCTGGTGGCCGGCAGTCAGCCGCGGTGGATCGCTGGTGCGTGGTGGTCGGCGCTGGCCCTGCTCGCCGTGTGGGCGGGTTGGTCCGCTGTGGTCGGCGTGCTGGTCGCGGCTCTGCTGGTGTTCGGGTTGAGCTGGCACACCGATCGCCGGCTGGGCGGTGTCACGGGCGACGTGCTGGGCGCGGCGTCGGAGCTCGGCACCACAGCGGTGCTCGTGGTCTCCGCACTGGGCTAGCAAGCAGAACCGGGCCGATCAGGGCTTCCCCGCGGGTGTTGCCGCGCGACCGACCCCGTTCTGCTCCCCGCGCGCTCAGCTCAGCTTGACCATCCAGCCGTGGGTGTCCTCGCTGGTCCCGCGCTGTATTCCGGTCAGCCGCTCCCGCAGCTTCATGGTCACTTCGCCGGCCTGGCCGTCGGCGATGGTGAACTCACCGGACCGGTGCTTGACGCGTCCGACCGGGGTGATGACGGCGGCGGTGCCGCACGCGAAGACCTCGGTCAGCTCCCCGCTGGCGGCCTTCTTCTCCCACTCGTCCACGGTGATGCGGCGTTCTTCGACCTGCAGACCGAACTCGGAGCCCAGCTCCAGCAGGGAAGACCGGGTGACACCGGGCAGCAGGCTGCCGCTCAGCTCGGGGGTGACCAGTTTGGCCTCCGCCCCGGAGCCGAACACGAAGAACAGGTTCATGCCGCCCATTTCCTCGACGGCCCGGCGTTCCACGGCGTCCAACCAAACGACCTGGTCGCAGCCCTGCTCCACGGCCTCCGCCTGGGCCAGGAAGGAAGCCGCGTAGTTCCCGGCGAACTTCGCAGCACCCGTGCCGCCGGGAGCTGCCCGCACGTACTCGTGGCTGAGCCACACGGTCACCGGCTTGACGCCGCCGGAGAAGTAGGACCCGGCTGGCGAAGCGATCAGCACGTACAGGTACGAGTTGGCCGGCCGGTTCACGCCGAGGCTGGGCTCGGTGGAGACCATGAACGGCCGCAGGTACAGGGAGCTCTCGCCGCCTTCCGGCACCCAATCGGAGTCCACTGCGATCAGCTGCCGCAGCGATTCCAGGAACAGCTCTTCGGGCAGCTCCGGCATGGCGATCCGGTGCGCCGAACGCTGGAACCGGCGGGCGTTGGCGTCGGGGCGGAACGCAGCGATCGAGCCGTCGGGCTGCCGGTAGGCCTTCAAACCTTCGAAAATCGCCTGGCCGTAGTGCAGCACGGTGGTGGCCGGGTCGAACTCCAGGGAGTGGTACGGTTCCACTTTCGCGTCATGCCAGCCGCGCTCACTGGTCCACCGGATGGTCACCATGTGATCAGTGAAGAACCGTCCAAATCCCGGATTCGCCAGTATTTCCTCCCGGCGTTCAGGAGAAGTGGGATTGGGATGGGGAATCCGGGTAAAAGACAGCGCTTCAGTCATGCGGAAACCGTATCGCGCGCCTACGAGCAGTGGAAACCGGATGGCAGGAACTCGGCATTCCAACTATCGAGCTCAATACTGTTCGGGTACGAACTCGAGCTGTGCGTGATCGATCCGGCAAATGACCTGGCCAGCGGCCTACCATTGCTGGCATGGCAGCTGACCAGGAACTCCCCGTTCCCACCACGGTTTCCCAGGACGCGCTGGCCGCTGCGCTGGCGGCGTTGATGCCGCTCGGAGCGGGACTGGCCGTCTTGCTGGGGATCGCGTGGATGGGGCCGCTCGGCGGTGTCCTCGGCGGCATCGGCGTGGTGTGGTGGGGTTTCTGGTGGCACAACCGGCACCAGGCCTTCTTCCCCGAGGACTTGCGGGCGAGCTCCGTGGGCGGAGTGGCCGCGCTGGTCGCGCTGATCGCGTTCCTGCTCGGCGCCTCCCTCTAGCGCGCGCTGCGCCACACCAGGTCGTCCTGGCCGTACCGGCTCGGCGGCGAGGAGTAGTCCAGCTGCTCACCGTCGAGGAGGAACGGGGGCGGCACGTACGCCAGCTCCCCGTGCGGGCACTCGCAGGTCCGCAGCGGCCAAGGCTCCGGCTCCTCGGCGCCCGGCTCGGGAGCGGCCATGCCGAGCAGCTCGCGCGCCACCCGCGCCAGGCTCACCCGGACCACGCCACCGCCGGTTTCGGGACGGCGGGCGAGCAAGCGCATCACCGCTGCCGCCAGCAGGTACCCGGCCGAGTGGTCCAGCGCCTGCACCGGCAGCGCCCCCGGACGACCGTCGCGCTTCCGGTAGCGGTGGGCGATTCCGCTGGCGGCCTGCACGATGCTGTCGAACCCCCGCTCCCGGCTCCACGGTCCGGTGAACCCCCACGCGGCCAGCTCCCCCACGACCAGTCCCGGGTGCCGCTGCAGCAACTGCTCAGCTCCCAGGCCGAAACCGGCCAGCGCTGCCGGTCGGTACCCGGTGATCACCACGTCCGCCGCGGAAACCAGTTCCTCGACCCGCTCGCGCTGCCCGGGCCTGCGAAGATCGGCGAGCGCCGAGCGCTTGGCGAACCCGGTGTCCAGGTGCTGCTCCAACAACTCCGGCCGGTGCGGCGGGTCGATCCGCAACACCTCCGCTCCCAGCGCACCCAGAGTTCGGGTGGCCACCGGGCCAGCTATGACCCGGGTCAGGTCCAGCACGCGCAGCCCGCTCAGCGGCAGCTCCCCGGTCCGCCCGAGCGCAGCACCCGGAACCCCGGTGGTTTCGATCGCCACCAGCGGCTCACCGAGCACCGCGCTCCCCTGCGGGTGCTGGCGCCAGGATTCGGCGGTGCGCACCGCAGCGGCCACCCCACCGGCCGCCCGCACCTGGTCCTCCGCTTCCACCGCGGTCATGTCGGCAAGAGCGCGCCGAACCAGCCCGGCAGCGGTTTCGTCGTCCTCCGCCCCCACCGAGAGCGCGCTCAGCAGGGCCCGCCGGTGGTGCGGGTAGTTGGCGTGCAGCCGCACCCAACCGTCCCCGGTGGGGAAGAAACCGGAGAGCCCCGCCCACGCCTGGAGGGCCCGACCGTCCACCCGCAGCCGGTCCAGGGAGGCCAGCGCCGCCGCCACCGCGCGGCTGTCCACGGTGAAACCAGGAGAAGCGCCGCGCCGGTGCGCGAGCGAAGCCGCAGCACAGGCCGCTTCCCGCACACCGGCCACCGCGAGACCGGACACGTCCAGCGGCCCCGCCCACACCGATCTCGGACCGCTGACCCGAACACCGCAGCTCGGATCGGCGAAGCCCAGGAGCCGGGGCCAGTTCTCCTCGCCTCTGCTCACCGCACCAACCCGCCGAAGAAGGCAGGACTTCAGGCCACCAGCAGCTCCTCCGGCAGCGACGGCAGCGACCACTCCGGATCCGGTCGAGCATCGCAGTACGTGCCGTCGAACGGGAACCCGCCGCCTTCCGCGAGCTTGATCATGCGCTCGCCCTCGCTGCGCAACCGGTCCAGCTCGGCGGTGCCGAACCGGCCCGCCCGCAGCGCCGCCTCGACTTCGTGCGCGTCCTTCCAGGACCAGCTGCCGTCCGGGAAGACCAGCAGGTCGAGCACCCCGTCCACGCGGCGCACCTCGTTGCCCACCCGCCCCAGGGGGATCTCCAGGTTGACGTACCAGTTGCGGAACTGCCCGGCGGAATCGAAGAACCACCACACCGAAGACCAGTGCCGCTCGAAGACCAAGCGGAGCGTGGACGTGCCGCTCCAGACCGACCGGGCGGGTTTCCGGGGACCGCTGAAGCGCTCGTCCAACGGCATCTGCCGCGGGTGCCGACCGTCCGGGGAGGTCGTCACCCTGATCGGCGTGCCGTCCAACACCCAGCACAGCAGCTGGTCACCGTCGTCTTCGAGCACTCGGGACGGGTGCACGGTGCCCAGCGACCCGTCCAGCCGCCAAAAGCTGTACAGGACCTGGTCCCCGTAGCTCCACTTGACCTTGCCGGGAAGGGCTCCTGCAGGGGCCTCAACAGGTGTTCTCAACATGACCGACTCAACTCCAGCGACGAGTCCACAAACCGGACAACAACGGGCAGACGACGACCACGGCTAACGTGGTGAGCAGTGCGTGCACCGGCAGGCTCATCAGCAGCACAACCGAAAGAGCCATTCCCAGGCACGCAGCTCGCATCGGCCAATTGCGGCTTTTGGTCAGCAACACCCGCACACCGGCGTTGGTCAGCGCGTAGTACACCAGCAGGCAGCAGCAGGCGGTCAGCATCGCCGTCACCGGGTCGAGCAGCAGCGCCAGCACCGCGGCGGTCAACCCGGCGGCCAGGTCGAGCAGGTACGGGGTGCCGGCCGAGCTGGTGCGCCCCAAGAACGCCGGGAGTTCCCGCTCCCGCAACATCGCCAAAGCCGTGGATCGGAACGACTCCAGGCCCGCGTGCAACGCCGGCAACAACCCCACGGCCACCCCTGCGCCCACCAGCGGCAGCAGGTCCGCGGCCGAGGCGGCGGTGAGCGCGTCGCGCACCGGCGCGGAGGACAGGGCCAGCCTCGACCACCCGAGCTGGCGCGCCAGCGCTGCGGTGAGCGTCCCCAACAGCACGGTGATCACCGCCAGCGCGAACCACGTCCCGCATTTGACCGCCGGCCACCTGTACCGGTCGGCTTCGGTCGCCGGCGCGGTCAGCCGTTCGAAGCCGAAGTAGGCGAACACCAGCGCTCCGGCCGCCCCGGTGATGCCCACGGCGGTGTCGGTCTCCGGGGGCTCGAACACGGGGGTGTCCACCGGCTGGATCGCGAAGCACGCCAGCACCACCACCGCGACCACGGCCAGGTTCAGCGCCAACCATCCCCAGGCAACCGCCCCGCGGAACCGCAGCCCCGCGGTGGCCAGCAGCACGACCAGCAGGACGACCGCGGCTGCGGTCCAGGAGGCCGCGGACGGCGCGAAGAGATCACCGACCACTCGTCCGGCAGCGGCGAGCGCGAAGACGTGTCCGGCCAGGCAAGTCCCCCCTGCGATCCGGGAGGGAACCAGCCCCAGCTGGGAGCGAGCGCAGGCGTAGCCAGCACCGGGTCCCCGATAGGCGACCGAGGCGTGCGCGCTCGACACCGAGCAGCACACGGCTGTCGCCAGCGCCAGCAGCAGTCCGAGCGGAAACCACGGGCCAGCCGCAGCTGCCGCGGGGGCGGGCCCCAGCAGCAGCCCCGCTCCCAGCGTTCCGCCGAGCGCCAGCGGCACCGCACCGGTCCCGGAAGAAAGCCGCCGAGACGTCTCAACCTGTTGGGCCACGCCATCACCTTCGCAGAGGACTTCGAGCAGAACAGCCACCTGTCGGCTGATCCACACTGCGTAGCTGGGCGGGCGTCAGCCTACGCGGCAGGCCGTATCACCGCCTGGGCGACCACCGTCCCGCGCGGAGTTCTAGAGTGCGAAAAGAACGATGCCACCGGCTTACGGGTGGCATGGTGTTGCGACCGGAGGCAGCCCCCCGGCAACCGCCCGCCGCAGCCCCAGCCCGCCGAACGCGGAAAACTTCGAACAGCTATTCACAGGCCGGAGGATGAACCACGTGACAACCCCGAAACTTGCCCTCACCGACCAGGCAGCGGCCAAGGTGTCCGCGGACGTCCTTGTGATCGGCACCGTGCAGGGCGCAGACGGTCTCGAACTGGCGCCCGGGGCGGGACCGGTCGCTGAAGCGTACGACGGCGACTTGACCAAGGCCCTCACCGCTTTGGGTGCGAAGGGCAAGGCCGAGGAAACCGTCAAGCTCCCAGCCACCGGAAAACTGCGCGCCGGGGTGCTGCTCGCCGTCGGGTTGGGCAAGGCCGAGGACGGCGTCTCCGCCGAATCCGTTCGCCGCGCCTCCGGGGCAGCTGCCCGTGCGTTCGGCAGTGCGGAGCACGTCGCGACCACCCTCTCCGCCGCGGACCTGTCGGCAGCGGTCCAGGGCACCGTGCTGGGGGGCTACTCGTTCAAGGGCTACAAGTCCCAGACCGAGGAGGACTCGCTGGCCAAGGTGGACTTCGTGGTGGACAGCGTCAGCGACGACGCCCAGAAGTCGCTGAAGGGCGCCACCGCGATCGCCGAGGCGGTCAACACCGCCCGCGACCTGATCAACACCCCGCCCAGCGACCTCTACCCGGCTTCCTTCGCCGAACGCGCCGAGAAGCTGGCCCGCTCGGCGGGCCTGGAAGTCGAAGTGCTGGACGAGGCAGCGCTGCGCAAGCAGGGCTTCGGCGGCATCCTCGGCGTCGGCTCCGGGTCCTCCCGGCCGCCCCGGTTGGTGCGCATCCGGCACAAGGGTCCCAAGAGCAGCAAGAAGGTCGCGCTGGTCGGCAAGGGCATCACGTTCGACACCGGCGGCATCTCGCTCAAGCCCAGCTCCAACATGCACGAGATGACCTCGGACATGTCGGGGGCGGCCGCCGTGGTCGCCACGATGGTGCTGGCGGCCAAGCTGAACTACCCGCTGGAGATCTCGGCCACCGTGCCGATGGCCGAGAACATGCCGTCGGGGACCGCGTACCGCCCCGGTGACGTGCTGAAGATGTACAGCGGGAAGACCGTCGAGGTGCTCAACACCGACGCGGAGGGCCGGCTGATCCTGGCCGACGCGATCAGCAGGGCCTGCGAGGACGACCCGGACTACCTCATCGAGACCTCCACCTTGACCGGTGCGCAGGTGGTGGCGCTGGGCAAGCGGACCCCGGGCGTGATGGGCAGCGACGAATTCCGCGACCGGGTCGCGCGGTTGTCGCAGGCCGCCGGGGAAGGCGCCTGGCCGATGCCGCTGCCGGAGGAGCTGCGGGCCGAGCTGGACTCGAACCTGGCGGACTTGGCCAACGTGACCAACTCGCGGTGGGGCGGCATGCTCGCCGCCGGGCACTTCCTGAAGGAGTTCGTCGCCGAGGGCGTGGAGTGGGCCCACATCGACGTCGCCGGACCGGCCTACAACAGCGGGTCCCCGTGGGGTTACACCCCCAAGGGCGGCACCGGTGTTCCGGTCCGCACCCTCGCCGCGGTGTTGGCCGACATCGCCGAGCGGGGCTGAGCCTCGATCCGCGGGGGCACCGCGGCGCTTCCCGGTGCTCCCGCGCTTCCCTCCGCGAGCACGGCCCACCCCAGAAGGTCGGTCAAAACGGGCCAGTTACTCCATCACGGTGCGCTGCATGTGACATGAGTCTCAAAGCAATCTGCTCGCCGGTGGCATCCGATGCCAAGATGGGCCGATGACGAAGGCAGAGCAAGCCGCACCACAAGCCGCGCCGATCCGGCGGGACTACCAAGTCGACGTGGTGTGGACCGGAAACACCGGACCGGGCACCAACAGCTACCGCGGCTACCGCCGCACGCACGAGATCCGCTCCCCCGGCAAAGCATCGATCAACGCCTCAGCCGCCCCGGCGTTCCGCGGCGACCCCGACCGGTACAACCCGGAAGAACTGCTGGTCGCGTCCCTGTCGCAGTGCCACATGCTGTGGTACCTGCAGTTGGCCGCGGACAGCGGAGTCGTCGTCATCGGCTACCACGACCAGGCCCGCGGCACCCTCGTCGAAGAGCCGCACGGCGGCGGCCGGTTCGACGAGGTCACGCTGGCCCCTCAGGTGACCGTCCGGGACCGGGTGAGCGTCGACGTCGCCGAAGCGCTGCACCAGCAGGCGCACAAGCTGTGCTACATCGCCAACTCGGTGGCGTTCCCGGTGCACTGCAACCCCACCACTCGGGTGGCGAACTGAGGGTTCAGCCCTCGACGTTGGTCCCGCTGTCGCCCAGCAGGCGACGCTGCCGCTCCCGCTTGCGCAGGATGCGCTGTCGCGCCTGGTAGTCCCGCATCCGCTGCGGATAGCCGACCTTGTGCACTTCGTAACAGGGGATCTGCATCTGGCGCGCGATGCGGAACGCGGCAGCCGGGCCGTCCACCCGGCGCCGGGTCCACTCCCCGTCGTGCGCTATCAGCAGCAGAGTGGTTTCAGTTACATACGTGCGAGGCTCCAGATAGCCTTCCACGCCCCGACGGCTGGCCGCCCAGTTGAACAGGTGCTCGACGTCTTCCGGTCGCGCGCCGCGGCTGCCAGGTCGGCCCCCGCGGCGTCGAAACCGATCCAGTAACCCCATGAGCCTCCCTCCGAGTAGGGTCAACACCCCGCGATAATGCCATCAAAAGCGGACAATTGACCCGAAGAAGATCAGCTTGCCCTCGCTGTTCACCGGACGCCAGCTGGACTGACCCAGCCCACGTCGCGTCCCCGCATCGTGTGGTGACAAGATGATTCCGGTGCCCGAGACCTCAGGTCTGCCGGGCCAACAGCGAGTCAACGATGCCTGTCGAGGAGTGCGAAGTGACCGACACGTCCGCCGATCTGGTCGTTCTCGGCGGCGGTTCCGGCGGCTACGCCTGCGCCTTCCGCGCAGCCGAGCTTGGCCTGTCCGTCGTCCTCATCGAAAAGGACAAGCTCGGTGGGACTTGCCTGCACCGCGGGTGTATTCCCACCAAGGCACTGCTGCACGCCGCGGAGGTGGCCGACTCCGCTCGGGACGCCGACCAGTTCGGGGTGAAAACCGCGTTCGAAGGCATCGACATCCACGGCGTCAACAAGTACAAGGAGAACATCATCGCAGGCCTCTACAAGGGCCTGCAGGGGCTGGCCAAGGCGCACAAGGTCACCTTGGTCGAAGGCGCCGGAACCCTTGTCGACGCCAACACGGTCGAAGTCAACGGCACCCGGTACACCGGCAAGAACGTCGTACTGGCGACCGGCTCGTACTCGAAGACGATCCCCGGCCTCGAGCTGGGCGGTCGGATCATCGCCAGCGAGCAGGCGCTCAACCTCGACTTCGTGCCCGAGAAGGTCGTCGTGTTGGGCGGCGGCGTGATCGGCGTGGAGTTCGCCAGCGTGTGGCGTTCCTTCGGCGCTGAAGTCACGATCGTCGAAGCGTTGCCGCACCTGGTCCCCAACGAGGACGAGTTCATCTCCAAGCGCCTGGAGCGGTCCTTCCGCCGGCGCGGCATCAAGTTCAAGACCGGCGTGAAGTTCACCGGCGCGGAGCAGACCGACTCCGGCGTCACCGTCAGCTTGGAGAACGGCGAGCAGCTCGAGGCCGACATCATGCTGGTTGCCGTCGGCCGCGGCCCGAACACCGCTGGCCACGGCTTCGAAGAGGCCGGCGTGCAGCTCGAACGCGGCTTCGTCCGCACCGACGAGCGGCTGCGCACGAACCTGCCGGGCGTCTACGCGGTGGGCGACATCGTCCCCGGCCTGCAGCTGGCGCACCGCGGTTTCCAGCAGGGCATCTTCATCGCCGAAGACATCGCTGGACTCAACCCGCAGCCGATCGACGAGGCAGGCATTCCGCGCGTCACCTACAGCCACCCCGAAGTCGCCTCCGTGGGGCTCACCGAGGCCGCCGCCAAGGAGCAGTACGGCTCGGTCGAGACCTTCACCTACGACCTCGCTGGCAACGGCAAGAGCCAGATCCTCAAGACCTCCGGCGCGGTCAAGCTGGTGCGCGTCACCGACGGCCCGGTGGTCGGTCTGCACCTGATCGGTGACCGCGTCGGTGAACTCATCGGCGAGGCCCAGCTGATCTACAACTGGGAGGCCCTGCCCGAGGACGTGGCCCCGCTGGTTCACGCCCACCCGACCCAGACCGAGGCTCTGGGCGAGGCGCACCTCGCCTTGGCCGGCAAGCCGCTGCACGTGCACGGATGACGTCGGTTAGAGCCAGCTAGCACCCCGCCACACCACGAGGAGTCAGCAACAGATGGCCTTCTCAGTTGAAATGCCAGCGCTCGGCGAGAGCGTGACCGAGGGCACGATCACCCGGTGGCTCAAGAAGGAAGGCGACACCGTCGAGGTCGACGAGCCGCTGCTCGAGGT
>NZ_AYJW01000093.1 GCF_000497205.1 Saccharopolyspora rectivirgula DSM 43747 | reverse complement strand
CGACTTCAAGGACGAGCTCGGTGAGCCGTTCCCGGAGACGGCTGCTTCCTACGACATCTCCGGTTTTCCCGCGGAGCAGATGCAGCCCGGCGCGGGCTTGGAGGGACTTGGTTGCCACGTGCTCGTGGATGTCGCTGAAGGGGAAACCCTCGATGTGTTCCTGGGCAACATGAACGGCTCCGAGGGCATGACCAATGAGCAGATGTGCTCGATGGCGAAGCAGTCGGCGCAGGCCGTGGTGGCGACCTTGCAGGCGCAAGGGTGAGGGGTGCGGCAGATGACGGACATCGACCGGATCCGCGATCTGCGTTTCGAGGGGATGGACATCCCGCAGCTGCAGGAGTGGATCGGGAAGATCAAGCAGGGGCGCGGCTCGGAGTCGATGCACAACGCCGTGGCCGCTCTGGACAAGTGCGTGCAGGTCGTCGTCGACCTGGACGAGCGGTTGCGGAACGAGCTCGGCAAGCTCGGCATCGACTGGCAGGGCAACGCGGGCGCACTGGCGCACGAGGCGGGGAGGCAGCGCAGCGTCGTGCTAGCCGAGGCCCCCGAAGCGCTGAAGACGTCGGCCGCCAGCGTGGACGATCAGGGCAGCAGCTTCGAGTCCGCCCGCAACACCCTGCCCAACACCGATGAACTGCAGCACAAGCAGTCGGAGAACTTCTTCGAGTGGGCCGGCGGGGCGTTCGGCTACGAAAGCGACTACGACAAAGAGGCCAAGCAGATCCAGGCCCAGCGCCAAGCGGCCCAAGCGGCCCTGGCCGGCTACCGCGACAGCACGGTGAGCAACGCGCAGCGCTTCCAGCCGCTGCCGGAGATGCCGGCCGCCACGGTCGCGGCTCAAGCGCCGTCGGCGCCGTCGGTCGGTGGCGGGATGGCCGGCAGCTCGTTCTCCACCCCGGGAACCCCGGGCGGGGAAGCGGTTCCCGGTGGGCACGCAGCTCCCGGCGGCGGGTACGGCACGCCCGGCAGTGCGGGCAGCACGGCCGGTGGTGGGCGCAGCGGCGCCGCGGAGATGCCGAGGCAACCCGACCTGGCCGGCGCGGCGAATCCGCGCCTGAAGGAAGACGGCGGTTACCGGCTCAGCACCGCGAGTGCGGTGGGTGCCGGGGTTGGTGGTGCGGCCCTGGCCGGTTCCGGTGCGGCCGCGGCCAGCAAGCTCCTCGGCGGCGCCGGCAAGGCAGGCGGAACTGGCGCCGGCGGGCGTGCTGGTGCCTCCGGGGGAGGAAGCTCCCCCGGGCGAGGCGGCTCGTCCGGAGTCGGTGGTGGCCCGGGCGACACGACCGCTGGGCGTCCCGCGGGCAACACCCCCGGCAGCCGTCCGGCCGCCGGGTCGTTGATGGGACCGGCGGCCACCCGCGACCGGAAAGCCGACCCGGACGCGGAGCACCAGAACGACTACGTCATCGAAGAAACCCCGTTCGACGACGAGCGGCTCGTCGCGCCGCCCGTTCTCGGTGATGATGTCCCGGCCCAGCCGGACGACGACGAAACTGAGCTGAGGAAACAGGACTGACGTGCGCCCCGGTGCTGAAGCAGACCCGATCGTGCTGTCCACAACGGAATTCGATGTGCTGTGCGAAGCCGAGCGGCTCACCGACCACCGGCACGTCGTCCTGGACGTGCCGAGTCCCGGCGCCACCTACACCGAGCGCGCCGAGATCGTCGCGCAGACCTGGGCGTCGTTGCGGTCCCGCCGGCTCGCGCAGCCGCACCGCGACCAGGTGGACGAAGACCTCGGCGACCTGTTGGTGCTGCTGGACCGTCCGCAGCGCAGCGTCGACGTGCGGATCTGGGCCGATCGCCAGATCCGGGCCCTGGCCGCCGGGAACGGCCGGGCCGGGGTGCTGGTGATCGTGGACGGGGACATCGTGGAGCTCACCCCGATCCGGGGCACCGCGCTGGTGGAGGCGGCGGTGTCGGTGGCCGGTGAGCTGCCGGCCGGCCCGGGGCGTTCGGTGAGCGTTCCCAACGACGTGCTGCGGCGCGCTGGAGAACGCGCCGGGCAGTGGAACCCGCAGGGGCTGTGCGACGAGCTGCGGGCCCTGGGCGTGTCCGCAGGGGACGCCACCGACCTGGCCGTGATGGCCGACGGGATGGGAATGCGCGGCCAGTTCGGGGTGGAAAGCCGTCCCCGGCGCGATGCCGGAGCCGAACGCGCTGACCGGGTGGTCGCCTTCCACGACACGCCCGCCGGGCGGTACCTGCACGTGGTGCGGCCCAGCGGCGACGGTCGCCGGTGGAGCACGATCGCCCCGGCCGACAACCAGCGGATCGCCGAGTACGTGCGGGAGCTGATGGCCGAGGTCTGGGAGGACTGACCCCGCCGCTCCCGCGGTCGTCGGATTCGGCCGCCGCGGGAGCAGCTGCGCCGGTATCGTCTGCCTGCGCCCGAGCAGGACCCGGGCAGCGGAGGAAGGCGGCGGATGTGACCGAGTACCGCGAGCTGATAGCCCGGGCCCGCCAGCTCGCCGAATCCGGGCGGCGGATCCTCGGTATCACCGGCCCGCCCGGTGCCGGGAAAGGACTGGTGGCCAGGCGGATCCGGGACGCGCTGGCTCCCCGCGCGGTCGTCGTGCCGATGGACGGTTTCCACCTGGCGAACCGGGAGCTGCGGCGGCTCGGGCTGCAAGACCGCAAGGGCGCCCCGGAAACCTTCGACGCCGCCGGTTGCGTCGCTTTGCTGCGCCGGATCCGCGACGCGGGCGGGGAAACTGTCTACGCCCCCGAGTTCCACCGCGAAGTGGAGGAGTCCTACGCCGGTTCGATCCCGGTGGGGCCGGAGGTCGAACTGGTCATCACCGAGGGCAACTACCTGCTGCTGGACACCCCGCCCTGGTCGCAGCTGCGGGAATTGCTGGACGAGGTGTGGTTCTTGGCGCCAGACGACGAGGAGCGGGTGCAGCGGCTCATCCGCCGGCACATCAAGTACGGCAAAACACCCGAGCAGGCGAGGGAATGGGTGTACCGCAGCGATGAGCGCAACGCCCGGCTGATCGCGGCCACCCGGGCCCGCGCGGACCTGGTCGTCGACGGCGATCCGGTGGCCTAGCGCTTCTTCAGCTCGTCCCGCACCGCGTCCGGGATCCGTCCGGTGTGGTCGATCGGTGTCCACGGCTCGCTGCGGACCCACTGCGAGCCGCAACCGCGGCAGGCGAGCACCGGGAGCCCGCCGAGTTCCTTGCGCGTCGTGTGCCACGAGCACAGCGACCGGCAGGCGTGCGCAGCCAGCTCACCCATCACCGCCTCCAGGGCTCGCGGTGGGCGAGGGCGTGGGGATCTCGGTCGGCGTGGTCGGCTCCGTCGGGGGTTCGGTGGTCGTCGGGTCCGACGTGGGTGGTGTGGTCGTGGTCGTGGTGGGCGGCTGCGTGGTGGTCGTGGTGGGCGGCTGCGTGGTGGTCGTCGGGTCGGGCGGGAGCGTTGGCGACGGCGCGGGTTCTTCGCTGTCCGTGGTCGTGGTGGTCTCCTCGCCGGTCGTGGTGGTGGCGGTGCTCGACGAGCTGGTGGGCTCGCTGGTGACCGGTGGGGGCGGGGGCAGCTCCGATTCCGAGGACGTGGTGGTCGTGGTCGTCGACCGGTAGGTGCTGGTCGGCTTCAGGGTGAAGTCCGGAGCGGCGTCCGGCTGCTGGCCGGTGCCGCCCACTACCGCGGCGGTCGTGGCGAAAACGGTCGCGATCGCCATCCCGGAGGCAGCGAGCACGACGAACCGCCTCGGTCTGGCGTCGGGGTCCTCCAACTGCTCCATCGGCTCCCACTCGTCGATCGGTCCTCGAACGCGCCCGCACCGCGCTGCACACGCCGCGGTGCGCCAGTACCACTCCGGTACCAGGGGTAACCGTAGCCGCCCGGTGCACGGGCCGGGTAGTGCCCGTGCTGCCGACCGGTTTGCGGCATCATGGACTGGCGTGACGGACACTGAGCAGACACGTCTGACGGCTTGGGTGCGCGGGCACGTGCAGGGGGTGGGGTTCCGCTGGTGGACCCGGGCCCGGGCGCTGGAGCTCGGGCTGGTCGGCAGCGCCACCAATCTGGCCGACGGCCGCGTGGAAGTGGTCGCGGAAGGCCCTCGGCAGGCGTGCGAGAAGTTGTTGGCCGCGCTGCGTTCCGGGGACACGCCGGGCCGGGTCGACTTCGTCGCCGAGCAGTGGTCGTCCCCCAAGGGCGGGCTGACCGGGTTCGTCGAACGCTGAGGAAGCGGACCGCGACCGGCGCGGTGAGCGGCCCGGGCGTCTCGGCGGTTCTGCGACCCGGCCGGGAACGCCGCAGGTAGGCTTGGCCGGAACGGCCGGAGAAGCCGCACGGAACCGGACGGGAAGGTCGATCGAAGCCGTGCACTTGAAGAGCCTCACCCTGAAGGGCTTCAAGTCCTTCGCCTCGGCTACCACGTTGCGCTTCGAACCCGGGATCACCTGTGTGGTCGGGCCGAACGGGTCCGGGAAGTCCAACGTGCTCGACGCGCTGACCTGGGTGATGGGCGAGCAGGGCGCCAAGGCCTTGCGCGGCGGCAAGATGGAGGACGTCATCTTCGCCGGCACCGCGGGTCGCGCTCCGCTCGGCCGGGCCGAGGTGACGCTGACCATCGACAACTCCGACGGTGCGCTGCCGATCGAGTACACCGAGGTCTCGATCACCCGCCGGATGTTCCGGGACGGCGCCAGCGAGTACGAGATCAACGGCAACTCCTGCCGACTGCTGGACATCCAGGAGCTGCTGTCCGACTCCGGCATCGGCCGGGAGATGCACGTCATCGTCGGGCAGGGGCAGCTGGCCAACATCCTGCAGGCCAAGCCCGAGGAGCACCGGCGGCTGATCGAGGAAGCCGCCGGGGTGCTCAAGCACCGCAAGCGCAAGGAGAAGGCGCTGCGCAAGCTGGACGCGATGCAGGCCAACCTGACCCGGTTGACCGACCTGACCGCGGAGCTGCGGCGCCAGCTCAAGCCCCTGGGCAAGCAGGCCGAGATCGCGCGCAAGGCCCAGATCGTGCAGGCGGACCTGCGGGACGCCCGGCTGCGGCTGCTCGCCGACGACCTGGTGACCGCGCGGGCCGAGCTGGCCCGGGACGAAGCCGACCAGGAAGCCGCCCGGGTCAAGCGGGCCGAGGTCGAACGGGCCCTGCAGGCGGCCCAAGCCGAGGAGCGGGCCCTGGAGGAGCAGGTGGCCGCGGACGCGCCACGGCTGAACCGCGCCCAGGACACCTGGTACCGGCTGTCGGCGCTGGAAGAACGGCTGAACGGGACCTTGCGGCTGGCCGCGGAGCGGCACCGCCACCTCACCACGCAGGACGAGGAGCAGCGCTTAGGCAAGGATCCGGAGCTGCTGGAGGCCGAAGCCGAGGAGGCGGCCGAGCAGGAGATCGAGCTGCGCGAGCAGATGGAGCAGGCTCGCGAAGCGCTCGACGAGGTGGTGCACCAGCGCGGCGAGCTGGAAACCGCGCTCCACGAGGCCGAGCAGGCGCACCTGGCCGCGGTGCGGGCGATCGCCGACCGACGGGAAGGCGTGGCCCGGCTGTCCAGCCAGGTGGAGTCGATGCGCAGCCGGGTCAACGACACCGCCGAGGAGATCGAACGGCTCACCACCGCGCTGGAGGAGGCCGCCGAGCGGGCCGCGGCGGCCGAGCAGGCCTGCGCCGACGCGGAGGAGGAGAGTGGTGGGCAGGACGAGGACGACGCCAGCCTGCAGCAGCGCTACGAGTCGGCCAAGCAGGCCCGGGAGGCCGCCCGCGAGCGGGTGTCGGAACTGGTGGCCGCCGAGCGGGCCGCGGAGCGGGAGATCGCTTCCTGGAAGGCCCGGATCGACGCGCTGTCCATGGGGCTGCAGCGCAAGGACGGCGCCGCGACGCTGCTGGAATCGGAGCAGGTCGACGGGCTGCTGGGGGCGGTTGCCGGGCTGTTGACCGTGGCGCCGGGGGCGGAGACCGCGCTGGCCGCGGCGCTCGGGTCGGCCGCGGACGCCGTGGCGGTGCGCGGTCTCGCCGACGCGGTGCAGGCCCTGGAGCTGTTGAAGGCGGAGAAGACCGGTCGGGCCGGCATCGTGGTCGGGGACGGTCCGGGCGGCGGCCGGGAGGACTGGCCGCAGCTGCCCGGGTCGGCCCGATGGGCGGTCGACCTGGTGTCGGTGCCGGAGGAACTGCGGTCCGCGGTGACCCGCATCCTGGACCGGGTCGCGGTCGTGGAGACGCTGTCCGAAGCGCAGCAGTTGGTCCAGCAGCACCCGGAGGTCCGCGCCGTGACCAAGTCCGGGGAACTGCTCGGCCAGCACTGGGCCAGCGGCGGGGTGGACGACCAGCAGAGCCGCATCGAGGTGCAGGCCGCGGTCGACGAAGCCGAACGGGAGCTCGCCGCGGTCCAGCGGCAGTTGGAGCAGCACTCGGCCGCCCTGGAAGGGGCCCGGGCCGAGGAGGAGGCCCGCCGCCAGGAAGTGCGGGCCGTGCAGGAGCAGATCAACGAGGCCAAGGTGCGCCGGGCGCGCAGCAGTGAACGGCTGTCCAGCTTGCAGCGGGCCGCTCGCGCCGCCGCGGCCGAGGTGGACCGGCTCTCCCAGCAGCGGGCGAAGGCCGAGGAGAACCGGCAGCAGGCGCTGAGCAAGCTGACCGAGCTGGAAGAGCGGCTGGCCCGGGTCAAGACCGAGCAGGAGGAGGCCCCGGAGCCGGACACCGCGGAACGGGACCGGCTCAGCAGCGAGCTCACCGTGGTCCGCCAGCAGGAGATGGACGCCCGGTTGCGGTTGCGCACCGCCGAGGAACGGGCCCGGGCCGTGCAGGGGCGGGCCGACCAGTTGCGGCGAGCTGCCCGGCAGGAGCGGGAAGCCCGGGCGCGGGCCGAGGCCGTCCGCAAGGCGCGGGAGCGGGCGGCGCGCATCACCCGGGCGGTCATCGAGGGGTGCGAAACCGCCCTGCAGCGGGTCGCGGAGTCGCTGCGCGCCGCCAGCGAGGAGCGGGACCGGGCGCAGGCGCTGCAGGCCGAGCACGAGCAGGCGCTGGCCGGGGTGCGCACCAAGGTGCGGGAGTTGACCGGGGAGCTGGAGAAGCTCACCGATGCGGTGCACCGCGACGAGGTGGTCCGGGCCGAGCAGCGGCTGCGGATCGAGCAGCTGGAGACCAAGATCGTCGAGGAGTACGGCATCGGCCTGGACGACCTGGTCGCCGAGTACGGTCCGGACGTGCCGGTGCCGCCGAGCCCGGCCGAGATGGCCGAGTACGAGGCCGCCCGAGAACGCGGTGAGCAGGTGAGCGAGCCGCCGCCGGTGCCCTACGACCGGGCGACGCAGGAGCGCCGGGCCAAGCGGGCGGAGAAGGACCTGGCGCTGCTGGGCAAGGTCAACCCGCTGGCGCTGGAGGAGTTCGCCGCGCTGGAGGAGCGCTACAAGTTCCTGTCCACCCAGCTGGAGGACCTCAAGGCCACCCGGCGCGACCTGCTCAGCGTCGTCAAGGAGGTGGACGAGAAGATCCTGGAGGTCTTCACCTCCGCCTACCACGACGTGGCCGCCGAGTTCGAGAAGGTCTTCAAGGTCCTGTTCCCCGGCGGGTCGGGGCGGCTGACCCTCACCGACCCCGACGACATGCTCACCACCGGGGTCGAGGTGGAGGCCCGTCCACCGGGCAAGAAGGTCAAGCGGCTCTCGCTGCTGTCCGGTGGGGAGAAGTCGCTGACCGCGGTCGCCCTGCTGGTGGCGATCTTCCGGGCTCGCCCGTCCCCGTTCTACGTGCTGGACGAGGTGGAGGCGGCGCTGGACGACACGAACCTGCGCCGGCTGATCACCCTCCTCGAGGAGCTCCGGGAGACGTCCCAGCTGATCATCATCACCCACCAGAAGCCGACCATGGAGATCGCCGACGCGCTCTACGGCGTGACCATGCGCGGCGACGGCATCACGCAGGTGATCTCGCAGCGGCTGCGGGACGGGTCGCAGAAGCGGGCGGCCGGGGTCGCGAGCGGCTCGGAGGATTCCGCGGCCGAGAGCTGACCGCACGGGCGGCCGCTCCGGCACGGGCGAGCAGGCCCGGTGGGAGCCGCCCGCCCGCGCCCGCGGATCACTCGGTGGCGGCTTTGGCGGGCTCGGTCGCCTCACCGAGCCCTTCCTTAGGGCGCCGCAGCGACAGCAACCCCCCGACGACCAGCGTGATCAGCACCCCGACCGGGGTGTACCAGGGGAACGCCAGGGCGGCTTGCCCGCCTTCGCCGTCCGGGAAGGTGATGCCGAGGGCCAGGTAGAGCACTCCGCCCAGGGTCACGAGGAACGCGACCACCGCGTCCGATTGCCGTGCCCGCCGGACGAGCAGGCCGAGCAGGAAGGCGCCGAGCAGGGCGCCGTAGGTGTAGCTGGCGATGCTCAGGCCCACCTCGACCACCGGGTTGTCGGTGCTGGTGAACATCGAGGCGAAGCCGACGAACACGACCGCCCACACCAGGGTCCAGACCTTGGCCAGGCTCAGCACCTGGCTGTCGCTGCCCGGGGTTCGGCGGAGGCGCTGGTACAGGTCGCTGACCGTGGAGGTGGACAGCGAGTTCAACGAGGAGGACAGGGTGCTCATGGCCGCGGCCAGGATCCCGGCGATGAGCAGACCGGACAGCCCCGTCGGCAGCTCGTTGACGATGAAGTACGGGAACAGCTCGTCGTCGCTGCTCAGGCCGAGCTGCTGGGGGTCGGCTCCGCGGAAGAACGACCACAGCATGCTGCCGATGAACAGGAACAGCGCGAACTGCAGCATGACCACGAACCCGCTGGCGATCAGCGCCTTCTGGCTGTCCCGCAGGTCGCGGCACGCCAGCAGCCGCTGCACCATGAGCTGGTCGGCGCCGTGGGAGGCCATCGCGAACACCGCGCCGCCCACCACCGCGGTGATGAACGCGTACTGGTTGGTCACCGGCGACGAGGTGAAGTCCAGCAGCTCGAACTTGCCCTCCGCGGCGGTGGTGGCCAGCCAGTCCCCGGGCAGCCGGGTGGCCAGGATCGCGCCGGCCGCGATGGCGCCGCCCACGTAGACCACCATCTGGATGGCGTCCACCCACACCACGGCCCGGATGCCGCCGAAGTAGGTGTAGACCACCGTAAACGCGGCCAGGATGGCGATGATCTGCCAGTAGGCCAGGTGGATGTTGAAGGAGTCCAGGATGACCTTGACCGGGATGGCGGTGGCGAACAGCCGGAGCCCGTCGGCCAGCAGGCGGGTCAGCAGGAAGGTGACCGAGGCGGTGCCCTGCAGGCCGGAGCCGAACCGCTGGCCGAGGAATTCGTAGGCGCTGACCAGGTTCCCCGCGTAGTACTTCGGCAGCAGCACGAAGGCCACCACGAGGCGCCCGATGAGGTAGCCGATCGCCAGCTGCAGGTAGGTGAAGGTGCCGAGGTAGGCCACCGTCGGCACGCTGATCACCGTCAGCGTCGAGGTTTCGGTGGCGACGACCGAGAAGCACACCGCCCACCACGGCAGTTGCCGGCTGCCGACGAAGTAGTCCTTCGAGGTTCGCTGGCGCCCGCTGAGCAGCATTCCCAGCGCTGGCATCGCCACCAGGTACAACCCGATCACGACCAGGTCGAGTGACCGCATATGACCTCCTAGTTCGCGGGGAGCACCCGCAGCCGTCGCGGTTGTCGGGCGGCGGGGTCCGGCAGGCGCAGTGGTCCGCGGCCCGGCGTGATGCTGCCGAGCAACCGGGGGCCGCTGGCTCCGGTGGTGCCGGGGGTGTTGCCCGCCAGGCCGTTCCAGGTGAGGAATCCGAGCAGTGCGGTCAGGTAGGCCTCTTTGCCGTCGGTCGGCAGCCCCAGTTCGTCGCTGGTGCGCAGCGGTGCCCGCAGGTGGCGTCGGAGGGCGGCCAGCAGGACGGGGTTGTGCACTCCTCCGCCGGAGGCGATGACCCGTCCCGGGCGGTGCTGGTTGCAGGCGTCGGCGATGGTGACGGCGGTCAGCTCGGTGAGGGTCGCCAGCAGGTCGGCGTCCGAGATGCCGCCGATCTTCTCCACCCGCTGGTCGAGGTATTCGGCCGTGAAGTGCTCCCGCCCGGTGGATTTCGGGGGTGGCTGCCGGTAGTAGGGGTCGGACAGCAGCAGGTCCAGGAGCTCGGGGTGCGCGGTGCCGGCGGCGGCCAGGGCGCCGTCGGTGTCCTGCGGGGTGCCGGTCGCTCGCCCGGCCGCCAAGTCGATCAGCGCGTTGCCGGGGCCGGTGTCGTAGGCCAGCGGCTGCGGGCCGCCGACCACGGTGATGTTGGCGACGCCGCCGATGTTCAGGGCGATGTTCACGCCGGGTTCGCCGGCCAGCCAGAGGGAGTCGAGCACGCCGGCCAGCGGGGCGCCGTGGCCGCCGGCGGCGACGTCCCGGGCGCGCAGGTCGGAGACGACCGGCAGGCCGGTCGCTTCGGCGATCCAGGCGGGTTGGCCGATCTGCAGCGTTCCGCGGGCTCGCCCGTCCTCGACCCAGTGGAAGGCGGTTTGGCCGAGGGAGGCGATGAAGTCGATCGGTTCGTCGCTGAGTTCACCGGCGCGGCGGGCGGCGTCGGCGAACGCCCGGCCCACCCCGGTGTCCAGGCGGCAGAGCGTCTCCGCGCTGCACGTCGCCGGGGGCAGGGCGGCCAGCAGTTCGTCGCGCAGGGCTCGGGGGTAGGGGTGGGTGGTGTGGCCGAGCGGGCGCAGCACGACGGTTTCCCCGTCCAGGGTGAGCTCCGCGACGGCCGCGTCGACGCCGTCGGCTGACGTGCCGGACAGCACGCCCAGTACTCGCCAGGTGCGCACCCTTGTGGTGTATTGCACGCGACCGTGAAATGCAAGCGTGAACAGAAGTTTGTTGGTGAATTGCTGAAAATGATCTCAACCCGTTGGGAAATGACAACAATTGACGGCGGTCATCCGCGCTGACTGGGGGCGGGTCGGGTTCCGGAATCAGAACTCCCAGGTGGGAGGATGTAGGCCGTGACCACCTCAACCCTGATTGTGATCATCGTCGCCGCCGTGGTGGTGCTAGTGGCCGCCGTGGCAGTCGGCGTCGTCCTGAACCGCCGGCGGCGGATCAGCCTAACCGAGGACGAGAAGACGCGGAAGGACGCCGTTAAGGGCGGTGGTTACCGCACGAACGGCGGAATAAGCCTGGCGAGTGGCGGAACGGCCACGGCTGCCCCTCCGCAACACCCAGCCGGTGAGCGCACGGAGGTGGAAGGACAACCCGGGGTCGGGGACGACGCTTCGGTGCCCCGGGACAGCGAGCGGCGCGACATCGTCGACGTCTCCCTGCCGGACAGCGCGGGGACCACCACCGTCGAGGAACCGCCGCAGGACACCGCGCCACCCGCGGAAGTCGAGCCGGAAACCCCGGTCACCGAGGACACCGCGGCGGAGACCAAGACCGCTGACGACACCACCGCGGACACCCGGACCACCGAGGACACCGCAGCGGAGACCGGAACCGCTGCGGACACCACCGGGGAAGGCACCGGGAGCAGCACCGCTGCCCCGGCGGAACCCACCACCGCGGACACCGGGGTGCCGCAGCAGCGGGTCGAAGCCCCGCCCGAACCGGAGGCCCCGGCCCCGCCCGAACCGGAACCGGCGCCGGCCAAGCCGGAGATCGAGGAGATCGAGCCCACCACGGGCCGGCTGGAGCGGCTGCGCGGGCGGCTGTCCAGGTCCCGCTCCGCGCTCGGCCAAGGGTTGCTCGGCCTGCTGGGCGCCGGCGACCTGGACGAGGACTCCTGGGAAGAAGTCGAAGACGACGACGAGCCCCGCCAGCTGGTCCAGC
>NZ_AYJW01000092.1 GCF_000497205.1 Saccharopolyspora rectivirgula DSM 43747 | reverse complement strand
TCCTGGCCGTTTCGCTCATGCGCTCTCCCACGCGGACTCGCCGAGCAGGCGCTGAACCAGACCGACGAGCATCGGCTCGTCACCGGAGGTGGCGCAGCTGGCTGCCCGCCGCGCTCCCTCGCGCGAGTTGCACCACTCCCACCAGTGGTCGAGCCGTGCCTCGGTGAGCTCTTCCGCTGGAACCACTGCGGGCCACTCCCAGGCCGCGGCTTGCGCGGCGACCTTTCCGCCGCCGGCGACCGGGTCCACCGCGAGAGCGGGAACCGCCTGGGAGAGGGCGAACACCAGGCCGTGCAACCGAGTGGTGATCACCAGGTCGGTGCGGGAGATCAGGGAGGTGAACTGCTCGGCGGTGCGGCAGTGCCGCCACGAGTTGCGATCCAACCGGGTGTCCAGTTCCAGCGGAGCGCACTCCACAGTGGTGAGCCACTGCTGCAGTATGCCGTGCACCTGGTGGTGCCTGCCCCGGTCGCCGTATTCCGGTTGTCCCGGGGCGAGGACGACGCCGACCACTGGGGCGGAGTGCTCCGTACGGGCCACCGCCAGATCGCGTTGCGGGAGCCCCAAGCCGTCCCGGGGGAGCACTTCGTCGAATCCGGTCACAGCCGGGTCGTCTGGTCGGACCACGGACACGCCGATGGCTATTCGCCGGCAATTGGCGAAACGGCGGTGCAGATCTTCCACTTGCCAGCCGCTGATCGGCCCGCACACGAAGACGACATCGGTGTAGTCATCCGCCACCACGTCGGTGAGGTGCAGAGCCTGCGGTCGAAAAACCGGGCTCCAGGCGACGTCGTGCGGAATCCCGTTCTCCTCCAGCGCTCTTTGCACGCGCTGCATGCTCAGCACATCGCCTGCGGTCGCTTCGCCGTGCAAGAAGCTCGGCCATCCGGTGACCAGTACGCGCATGCCTGCTCCTCCGCCGACACCGGTCCCGGCATACCCGAACGGAAACTGAACATTCCCCGGTCAATTCCGCAGTGTGAACGACTGGATCCGCAACGGCGATTTCGATCTCGAAAAAGACCGTTGGTCGTTACCAAGGGTTTAAGGGGCGCTTCGCAGGGTAGCCGTGTAGTTGACGCGCTGCTTCTGGCGGCGGCCAGGACACCAGTTCGGGAAGAGGCAGCACCGTGCGAATACTGGGGATCAACGCGATATTTCACGATCCGGCAGCTGCATTGGTCATCGACGGGGCCGTCGTGGCAGCTGCCGAAGAGGAACGCTTCTCACGTCGAAAGCACGGCAAGCAACCGGTTCCCTTCTCGGCTTGGGAACAGCCGGAGAACGCGGCCAGGTGGTGTTTGGAAAGTGCCGGTGTTGACGCTTCCCAGCTCGATGCGGTCGCCTGTTCCTACGACCCGGCTCTGGTCGACCACGGCCTGGACGGGCTGGACCCGGGCTGGGAGCGCTTGCGAACGACCTACGCCGAGCGCGCCCCGCACTTCCTGAAGACAGTCCTCCCAGGACTGGATCCGGACAAAGTGGAATTCGTCCCCCACCACGTCGCGCACGCCGCTTCAGCGGCACTGGCCGCACCGTTCGACGACTGCGCGGTGCTGACCGCAGACGGTCGAGGGGAGAGCATCTCCGCGCTGGCGGGGGAGTACCAGCAGAACCAGCTCCACGTCCTCGCTGCGCAACAGCTTCCCCACTCGCTAGGACTGATGTACGAAGAGCTGACCGCGCACCTCGGTTTCCGGCGGTCCAGCGACGAGTACAAAGTGATGGCCCTGGCCTCCTACGCGAGTCCGATCTTCCTGGACGACTTCGACGAACTGGTCAAGGTCCGCGGCGGCCAATTCGAGATCGGGACCATCGACTGGGAGCGGTGGGCACCGGCGCGCCGCCCCTCGGAGCCGCTCAAGGAAGAGCACGCCCAATTGGCCGCGAGCGTGCAGAAGCGCCTCGAAGAAGCGCTGCTGGAGCTGGTCCGCTGGCTGCACGGGGAAACCGGGCAGCGGCGCCTGGCGCTGGCCGGTGGCATCGCCCTGAACTGCGTGGCGAACACCCGGATCGCAGCCGAAGGGCCGTTCGACGAGGTGTGGGTGCAACCAGCGGCGGGAGATGCCGGAACAGCTCTGGGGGCCGCACTGCAGGTGGCCGCCCAGCGCGGTGATCAACCGAAACCGATGGGCGGCGCCGATCTGGGGCGCGAATGGAGCGCAGAAGAGATCCAGGCGGTGCTCAACACGGCGAACGTCCGTTACGAGCAGCCGGATGATGTGGCCGTCGAAGCAGCGGAGGCGCTCGCCCGGAACGAGGTCGTCGGCTGGTTCACCGGCCGCAGCGAGTTCGGCCCGCGCGCACTGGGACACCGCTCGATCCTCGCCCACCCCGGGCACCGCCAGAACACCGAACGGTTGAACGAGGTGAAGGGGAGGGAGCAGTTCCGCCCGGTCGCCCCGATGGTGCTGGCCGAGCGCGCCGCGGAGCTGTTCAGCCGGGGACCGCTGCCCAGTCCTTACATGCTGTTCGTGCACGACGTCGAGCCGAGCTGGCGAGCACGGATACCGGCGGCCGTGCACGTGGACGGTACCGCTCGGATCCAGACGGTGCACCGGAACAGCGAGCCGCTGCTGGCCCGGATGCTCGACCGGTTCGAGGAGCGGACCGGCCTCCCGGCGGTCGTCAACACCAGCTTCAACACCGCTGGCCGCCCGATGGTGGACAGCCCGGTGGACGCCCTCGAATGCTTCGGCGCCTCTCCGATCGACCTCTTGGTCCTCGGACCGTTCGTGGTGCGGCGGCAAGGGAGAGAGGTATGACTCTGTACACGGTCGTGGTGCCCACCACCGGGCGGCAGTCGCTGTCCCGGACGCTCGCAGCGCTGGACCGGTCCCAAGGCCCACCCCCGGAAGAGATCGTCGTCGTCGACGACCGGAGCAGAGCCGATCCGCCGCTGCAGCTTCCCGAACTGGACACCGCGGTGCGGATCCTGCGCACCGGCGGAGCTGGACCGGCCGCCGCCCGCAACGCAGGCTGGCGGGCGGCCAAGACCGACTGGATCGTCTTCCTCGACGACGATGTCGTGCCGTCCCCCTCCTGGCGCGAGGACCTCCTCGCGGACCTGGACGTCCTGCCCACCGAAGTGGCCGGATGCCAAGGCAGCATCGTGGTCCCCCTGCCGGAGGACCGTCGCCCCACGGACGACGAACGCGGCACCGCCGGACTGGCCGCCGCGTGGTGGATCACCGCCGACATGGCTTTCCGCCGGGAAGCGCTGCGGCGCGCCGGCGGCTTCGACGAAGCCTTCCCCCGCGCTTTCCGGGAAGACGCCGACCTGGCGGTGCGAGTGCAGAACCTGGGGTACCGCCTGGTCAACGGAAGGCGCACCACCGAGCACCCGGTGCGACCGGCGGGGTTCTTCGCCAGCGTCCGCGCCCAAGCGGGCAACGCCGACAACGCGCTGATGCGGGCCAAGCACGGTCGCCGCTGGCGATTTCGGATCGGGGAAGGCCCCGGTCGCACCGAACAGCACTTCCTCACCACGGCAGCAGCGCTCGGTGCCCTCGCCGCAGCTGCTCGCCACCGAAACCCGCGCTGGCGCAAGACCTTTCGGGGCAGCCTCGGCGTTTGGGCCCTGATGACCGCTGAATTCACCCTGCGCCGAATCCTCGCCGGTCCCCGCACGCCGGTCGAGATCGCGCGGATGGTGGTCACCAGCGTCCTCATCCCGCCGGTCGCCTGTTGGTACCGGCTGCAGGGCGAACTGCGCTGCCGCCGCCGCAAGCTACCGGCCGCGGTGCTGTTCGACCGGGACGACACGCTCGTGCACGACGTCCCCTACAACAGCGACCCGGCCCGGGTGCGGGCAGTTCCCGGCGTCCGAGAAGCGCTGGACCAGCTCCGGGCCAACGAGGTGCGGATCGGGGTGGTGACCAACCAGTCCGGTGTGGCCCGCGGGCTGGTGCGCGACGAAGAACTCGTCGCCGTCAACGCGGAGGTCGAAGAGCAGCTGGGTCCCTTCCGCACCTGGCAGATCTGCCGGCACGCCCCGGAGGACGAGTGCTCCTGCCGAAAACCAGCAGCCGGGCTGATCCAGCAGGCGGCGGCCGAACTGGAGGCGCCGACCAGCGCGTGCGTGGTGATCGGCGACACCGGGGCGGACGTCGAAGCGGCGCTGGCCGCCGGCGCGAAAGCGATCCTGGTCCCCACCCGGCGCACCCTGCCGCAGGAGATCGAACACGCCAGCCAGCACGCGTCGGTGGAACCGACCGTGCGCAAAGCGGTGCGCCGAATCCTGGACGGTGGGCTATGAGCGGCAGAACGCTCGTGGTGCGGTCGGACAACTTCGGCGATGTGCTGCTCACCGGACCAGCGGTGCGCGCGGTGGCCGCGCAAGCGGAGTCGGTGGTGATGCTCGCCGGCCCGCGGGGTGCTGCAGCAGCTCATCTGCTTCCCGGTGTGGACCAGGTCGTCGAGCACTGCTTGCCCTGGATCGACCCGGAGCCACCAGCTGCGCACCGGGCGGAAATGGAAGCCCTCGTCGACCGGATAGCTGCGCTGCAGGTCAGCAATGCCCTGATCTTCACCTCCTTCCACCAGTCACCGCTGCCGCTCGCGCTGCTGCTGCGCATGGCCGGAGTGGAGTGGATCGGCGCCATCAGCGAGGACTACCCCGGGTCGCTGCTGGACCTGCGGCACCGGACGACCGGTGACCCGCCCGAACCGGAGCGCGCGCTGTCCTTGGCTCGAGCAGCCGGCTACTCGCTGCCGGCCGGCGACGACGGAAGCCTGGCGGTGCGCACGCCGCTTCCCGAAGTCGACCACCTCCTTCCCGGACGGGGATACGTGGTCGTCCACCCGGGGGCGTCGGTTCCGGCTCGGCAGTACCCGGCCGACAAGTGCGCCGATGTGGTCGAACTGCTGGCCAGGCGAGGACACCGGGTGGTGGTCACGGGGAGCGCGGCGGAACAACAACTGGCCAAGCACGTCGCCGGTTCCGATGGGGTGAACCTGGGTGGGAAGACCACCCTCGCCGAACTCGCGGCGGTGCTGTCCAAAGCCAGCGTGGTGGTCGCCCCCAACACCGGTCCAGCGCACTTGGCCGCGGCGGTCGGAACACCGGTCGTCTCCCTCTTCGCACCGGTGGTCCCAGCGGCCAGGTGGGCCCCGTACGGCGTGCCCACCGCGGTGCTGGGAGATCAGCGAGCCCCGTGCAAGGACACCCGAGCTCGGGCGTGCCCGGTAGCCGGCCACCCCTGCCTGTCCTCAGTGGACCCGGTTGAAGTGGCCGATGCCGCCGACCGGATCAGGAGAGGAGCCTCATGCGGATCCTGATCTGGCACGTGCACGGCTCCTGGACCACTGCTTTCGTCCAGGGCGAGCACACCTACCTGGTCCCGGTCACCCCGGGGCGGGACGCGGACGGTCGAGGCAGGGCGCGGACCTTCTCGTGGCCGGCCAACGCGGTGGAAGTCGAACCGGACCAGTTGCGCGACGAACACGTCGACGTCGTGGTGCTGCAGCGGCCGCACGAACTCGAACTGGCCGAGAAGTGGCTGGGGCGGCGGCCGGGAACGGACGTGCCGGCGGTCTACGTCGAACACGACACGCCGCGGGGAGAAGCGGTGCGCACCAGGCACCCGACAGCTCACCGCAGCGACATCACGCTCGTCCACGTGACCCACTTCAACCAGCTCTACTGGGACTCCGGGCGCGCGCCGAACACGGTCATCGAGCACGGGATCGTGGATCCCGGGTACCGCTACACCGGGCACATCCCGCACACCGGGGTGGTCATCAACGAGCCGGTGCGGCGCAGCCGCATCACCGGCAGCGATCTGCTCCCGCAGTTCACCGCAGCGGCCCCGGTCGACCTGTTCGGAATGCGGGTGAGCGGGGCGGGGAAGTGGCTCGCCGACGACCGGATCAACTCCTACGAGGACCTCCCGCAGCAGCAGATGCACACCGAACTGGCCGCGCGGAGGGTCTACCTGCACCCGTACCGGTGGACTTCGCTGGGGTTGGCCCTGCTCGAAGCGATGCACCTGGGCATGCCGGTGGTGGCGGTGGCGGCCACCGAAGCGGCCGAGACCATCCCGCCCGGCGCAGGGGTCGTCTCCACCCGGCTGACCGTGCTGGTCGAGGCGATCAGCGCGTTCATCGCCGATCCCGAACGAGCTCGCCAGGCCGGCATCGAGGCCCGAAGAGCAGCCAAGGAGAGGTACTCGCTGGAGCGGTTCCTCTCGGCGTGGAACGACCTTCTGGAAGAGGTGGTCCGATGAGGATCGACATGGTCTCCGAACACGCCAGCCCGCTCGCCGCGCTGGGCGGGGCCGATGCCGGCGGGCAGAACGTCCACGTGGCCGAACTCGCCGCCGGCCTCGCCGGGCTCGGGCACGAAGTCGTCGTGCACACCAGACGGGATTCCCCCGAGCTGCCCCCGGCCGTGAAGGTGCGGGACGGGATCACCGTGGTCCACGTCCCAGCCGGACCACCCCAGCAGATGAGCAAGGACGAATTGCTGCCCCACATGCCCGAATTCGGGGACTTCCTGGCCCGACGCTGGACGCGGAACCCACCGGACCTGGTGCACGCGCACTTCTGGATGAGCGGTCTGGCGGCACTGCGGGGAGCTCGCGAGGGCGCTTTCCCGGTGCTGCAGACCTTCCACGCGCTGGGCGTGGTGAAGCGGCGGCACCAGGGCGCCAAGGACACCAGCCCACCCCAACGCCAGTACCTGGAACCCCAGGTGGCCCGAGCGGTCGACCTCGTGGTGGCCACGACCAGGGCGGAAGTGGACGAGCTCACCTCGTTCGGCGTGCCCGCCGCCAACACGGTGGTGCTGCCGTGCGGCATCGACCTGCGCAAGTTCACCCCGAGCGGCCCGGTCTCCCCCCGTGGACGCGGAGCCCGGGTGCTCAGCATCGGCAGGCTCGTGGAGCGCAAGGGCGTGGACACCGCGATCGCCGCGATGGCCGCGGTTCCGGAGGCGGAACTGCTGGTCGCAGGGGGACCGGAACCGCGGGAATGGCAGCACGACCCGGAGGTGGCCAGGCTGCGGGCGGTGGCCGAAGCGCACGGGGTGTCCGACCGGGTGCGGTTCCTCGGTCCGGTGGCGCACGACCGGACGCCGCAGCTCTACCGGTCGGTCGACGTGGTGGTCAGCGCACCGTGGTACGAGCCGTTCGGCACCGTCCCGCTGGAGGCCATGGCGTGCGGAGTGCCGCCGGTCGTCACCGCCGTCGGCGGACACCTGGACACGGTCGTGGATGGCGAGACCGGCCTGGTGGTGCCCCCGAAGGACCCGGCAGCGCTGGCTTCCCGCATCAACGAGCTGCTGGCCAACCCCCAGTGGCGTCGTCAACTCGGCCTCGCTGGAGTGCGCCGGGTGCGCTCCCGGTACGGGTGGGACCGGCTGGCGCGCGCCACCGAAGCCGTGTACCGGCAGGTGCTTTCCCGGCAGCCCCGGGAGGCAACGGCGACTCTGGGAGGTGCGCCGTGATCGAAGAGCACTTCGCCGCGCTGGCCGCGGCCGCGGAGAGCACCCGGCGCCAAGCTGAAGTCATCCGGAGGTGGGCGAGGCAGCTCGCGACCGTGCTGGAAGCCGGAGGCCGATTGCTCACCTGCGGGAACGGTGGCAGCGCGGCGGAAGCCCAGCACCTGAGCGGGGAACTGACCGGGAGGTTCCTGCGGGACCGGCGTCCTTACGCGGCCATCCCGCTGCACGCGGACACATCCGCCCTCACCGCCACCATCAACGACTACGGGGAGCAGGAGATGTTCGCCCGCGGGGTGCGGGCGCACGGGCGGCCGGGGGACGTGCTGATCGCGCTGTCCACCAGCGGGCGCAGCCAGAACGTCATCGCGGCGGCCAAAACGGCTCGGGAAGCGGGGATGCGGGCCTGGGCGCTCACCGGGCCCCTGCCCAACGGGCTGGCCGCGGTCTGCGACGAGTCCATTGCCGTCGACTCCACCCACGTGGCGACCGTTCAGGAAATCCACCTCGCCCTGGTGCACGCCCTGTGCGCGGCTTTCGACGAGGTGATCTCCGAGGAGGTTCAGGCGTGATGGATCTGGTGGTGCTCGGAGACGCGTTGCTGGACGTCGACGTAGTCGGCAATGCCGACCGGCTGTGCCCGGACGCTCCGGTGCCGGTGGTGGACGTTTCCGCTCGCCGCCTGCGGCCCGGAGGGGCTGCGCTGGCCGCTTCGCTCGCCGCCGAACAGGGGCTGAACGTCTCCCTGGTGACCGGGTGGGCCGCCGATTCCAGCGGACACGAGCTGCGGCAGCTGCTCGGCGGTCGAGTCCGGCTGATCGGCGTGCCGCTGCTGGGGAACACGCCCAGCAAGACCAGGGTTCGGGCGAGCGGGCAGTCGCTGGTCAGGTTGGACTCCGGGGACGGCCGGGTACCGGACGTTCCACTGGGCGCGGAAGTCGCCGCAGCGCTGCAGCAGGCAGACGGGGTGCTGGTGGCCGACTACGGGCGCGGCCTCACCAGCAACACGTGGTTGCGGCGAGAGCTCTCCCGCCTGCCACCGAGCGTTCCGCTGGTGTGGGATCCGCACCCGAAGGGGGCCGACCCGATCCCGCGGTGCGACCTGGTGGTGCCCAACCGGGCCGAAGCGGCTCGGTTGGTCGACGTCAGTTCTCCGGTCCCGGCCGCTGTGCAGCTGTGGCGCAAGTGGGAGTGCGGCGCCGTCGCGATAACCCTGGGGGCTCAGGGCGCGGTGGTCGTCCCCGGTGCGGAACGCGTCAAAGCGCCCGAAGTGCCAGCGGTGTCCGACGTGTGCGGCGCCGGCGACAGCTTCTCGGTCACCGCGGTCAGCGCCCTCATGCTCGGATCCGCCGCGGTGGACGCGGTGCGGGCCGCGGTGGACCAGGCGAGCTGGTTCGTCGCCAACGGCGGGGCCGCCAGCTGGGCGGTGACCGATTCCCCCAAGCCCTTGCCGACCACCAAGCGGCCGTCCGTGTTCGACGTGGTCGATCGGACCCGGTCCTGGGGCGGCAGGGTGGTGGCCGCCGGCGGCTGCTTCGACCTGCTCCACCCAGGACACGTGAGCCTGCTCAACCGGGCCCGCTCCCTCGGTGACGCGCTCGTGGTCTGCATGAATTCCGACGACTCGGTGCGCCGCTTGAAAGGACCGCCACGCCCGGTGGTCGCCGCAGAGGACCGGCGCTGCTTGCTCGAAGCACTGGAGTGCGTGGACGCGGTGGCGGTCTTCGAGGAGAACTCCCCGTGCTCGCTGCTGGAGCAGATCCGCCCCGACGTCTGGGTCAAAGGCGGCGACTACGAGCCGTCCCAACTGCCGGAGAAGCAAGTGGTGGAGAGCTACGGCGGCCGCACCGTCCTTCTCCCGCTGGTGGACGGCTACTCGACGACCAGGCTGCTGAGCAGCTTGCAGATCACCGGCTGAACCGGAAAGGAGCGTCATGCGCGAACTGGGCAATGTGCTGGTCACCGGCGGGGCTTCCGGGCTGGGGGCCGCGGTGGTCGCGGCCGTGGCCGAGCGAGGGGGAACTCCTCTGGTGCTGGATCGGAAAGCACCCGCTGACCCGGTCAAGTACCAGCTCGTGGACCTGGCCGACGGGAGGGCGGCCGAACGAGCGGTGCGGGAGCTGGCCGACTCCGCTGGGGGACTGGACGGTGTTTTCACCGCGGCCGGGATCGATTCGTGCGGAAAGCTGGACTCGGTTCCCGCGGCGGATTGGGAACGAGTCGTGCAGGTGAACTTGCTGGGCACCGCTGCCGTGGTGCGAGCAGCACTGCCCTATTTGGAAACCAGCCGCGGGACGGTGGTGACCTGCGCTTCCACCCTCGGCATCAAGGCGGTCAGCGACGCCACCGCCTACTGCGCGTCCAAATTCGGGGTGGTCGGGTTCACCCGGGCGCTGGCTGCGGAGACCAGCGGACGGGTCGGGGTGACCCTGCTCGTGCCGGGCGGCATGCACACCGCGTTCTTCGACGGGAGGGACGAGCAGTACAAGCCGCCGCCCGACGCCAAGCTCAACCAGCCGGAGGACGTCGCCCGGACCGTGCTGTTCGCCCTCCAACAACCACCCGGGTGCGAGGTGCGGGAGCTCGTCGTGTGCGCCTCGGAGGAATCGTCGTGGCCTTGAGCGGGCAGCACGTCCTCGTTCTTCGAGCGCTGGGACTGGGCGACCTGCTCACCGCGGTCCCAGCGCTGCGTTCCTTGCGCACCCACCTGGGGCGGGCGCACATCACCCTCGCCGCGCCGCTGCCATTGGCGGAGCTGCTGCCGCTGATCGGGGCGGTGGACGAGCTGCTGCCGGTTTCCGGTCTGCGCGGGAGACTCCCGGTCACCGAGCCCGACGTGGCGGTGAACTTGCACGGGAAGGGGCCGGAGAGCATCCGGAAACTGCTGACCAGCAAGCCGCGCGCGCTGCTGACCCACACCCATCCGGAAGTCCCGGAAGTGCGCGGACCCCGGTGGGAGCAGGACCAGCACGAGGTGCACCGCTGGTGCCGGTTGCTCCAGTGGTACGGCATCGAAGCCGATCCGGCGGATCTGCTGTTGCGAGCTCCCGCTGAGCGCGTCCACCCGGGAGCGGTGGTGGTGCACCCCGGGGCGAGCCGCACCGCCCGGTGCTGGCCACCGGAGCGCTTCGCCGAGATCAGCAGCTGGCTGGCCGACCGCGGACTGCCGGTGCTGATCAGCGGCAGCCCAGCGGAGCGGGGCCTGGCCGAACTGGTGGCGGCACTGGGCGGGCTGCCGAAAAGCGCTGTCGTGGCGGGGAAAACCTCACTGCACGAGTTGGCCGCTCTGGTGTGCCGGGCTCGGTTGGTGGTGTGCGGCGACACCGGGGTAGCGCATTTGGCGACCGCGTACCGCACGCCCTCCGTGGTCCTGTTCGGGCCGGTCTCCCCGCAGCACTGGGGCCCGCCGGACGATCCGCGGCACATCGCCCTGTGGAGCGGACGGCGCGGTGACACGTTCGCTGACCAGCCGGACCCAGGGCTGCTGGAAATCACCACCGCAGCAGTCGAATCGGCCGCGCAGGTGCTGCTGGAGAGCGAGGTGCGGGCATGACCAGGGTGCACGTCGTGGGAAGCAGCCGTGCCGCGGAGCTGGTCCGGGAAGGTTTGGGAAAGCTCGGGCACGAGCTGGTCGCCACGGAAAGCGCGGAAGCGGTGTTCGCCTGCACCGACCGGATCGCCGATGTCCGAGCGCTGGTCAACGCGATCGGCCGGGACTGCGTGCTGGCCAACTGCGGCCCACTGGCCACAGTGGAAGTGCAGGAAGCAGCCGCGGCAGCGGGAGCCCCGGTGGTGAGCCATCCGCTGCAGCCGGGTGTCCTCGCCGAATTCCTGGACCCGCCGCTGGTGATCATCGGCGCCGACGAGCAATGGGCAGCGCGCCGGATCGGCGCGGTTTACCGACAGCTCTCCTGCCACGTGCTCTACACCGACATCGCCAGCGCAGACCTGGTCGGGCCGGCGTGCCACGGCTTCCGGCTGCTCAACCGCTGCTACTTCACCCAGCTCACCGAAGTCTGCCAGGCAGCGGGTGTGGACATGACCAGCTTGCTCAAGGGCCTGCAGTTCGACGAGCGCATCCGCATCCCCGGGGACAACGACCCGGTGGACTCCCACAGCGTCGAAAGACTGCTGGCGGCCAGCGCCGACAGCAGTTCTCCCGTGCTGCGACTGCTCGACGGAATCGTGCGTGCGAGGAAGAGATGAACCGGTTCGCGCGGCGGATCGTTGTGGTGGGCACGGGGTATGTGGGGTTGACGACGGGGGCGTGCTTGGCGTCGCTGGGGCATCGGGTGGTGTGCAGCGA
>NZ_AYJW01000091.1 GCF_000497205.1 Saccharopolyspora rectivirgula DSM 43747 | reverse complement strand
CGCGGGGATGATCCGTTTGCCAGATAGACGTTGTTTCCGTTCCTCACGTGCTCCCCGCGCACGCGGGGATGATCCTGCCGGTTATGCGCACTAGATCGATCCAGGGGCGTGCTCCCCGCGCACGCGGGGATGATCCGTCGTACATGCTCCGGCTGGCAAGGGTGCCGCCGTGCTCCCCGCGCACGCGGGGATGATCCACTTATCCAGTTCCCTGGCGGCGCGGAACCGCAGGTGCTCCCCGCGCACGCGGGGATGATCCTTCGCCGGATGAAGTACTTCGAGAAGATCGGGTGTGCTCCCCGCGCACGCGGGGATGATCCGCGGGTCGCGGTGTACTTCACCAAGCATGGCGCGTGCTCCCCGCGCACGCGGGGATGATCCGTTCAGACGAGCTTGCAATTTTGCAGCTCATCGGTGCTCCCCGCGCACGCGGGGATGATCCGCCCAAGGTCACACGGCGAACCGCCTCAAAGGCGGTGCTCCCCGCGCACGCGGGGATTCCGCCTCGGAAGCTGAGGCTGTGCCCTGTGGTGCGGAAGGTGAAGAGGCTGCAGGAGGTCAGGAGGTTGCTGAGGTCCGTGATGCGGTGAGCATTCCGCGGTCGCTGCTGCTCATCTGGCTCCGGCACTGGTCGAGGCCGCGGGTGTGGGTCGTTCAGTCGTCGGGCAGTAGCGCCAAGAGTTGGCGGTGCGTGGTACTGCTCAACAGTTTGCGATCCGCTCCTGGTGAGGGTGGTCCTGCTGATTTCGGCTTTTGGGCGGTTCCAGCGGTGCAGGTCCAGATCGGGGCTTGCACTGTACTTCTGGCGCTAGTTTTCAACGGTGCCTCCCTCCTGCTCCTCCCGTGCAGGGGCACGCTTGGATCGCAATCCACAAGCGCATCAGCGGGCCTCCACTTCGACGCACTCGGTGGCTGCGCTGCTCACTCGCTCGTTGCGGCGAAGCGGATTCTGATTTCCCCCAGCCGATGAGCAGCTCGGCGGCACCAGTACCCCGGCCGGGAACGCGTTCGGCCGGGCGAGTCCAGCGGGGTAGGGGATCACGTGCCGCTCTCACCGGAGGGGGTGTTGGAGAGTTGGGTGTCGCCGAGGTGAAGACGGTGCTGTCCAAGGCTTTGCTGCTCGCACCACTGGGCGAAGTCGAGTGCTGCGTTGGCCAGGTCGCGAGCGAAGCGGGCAGCCTCACCGGGGCCGTCGAGTCGCGGCGGCACTTGTACGCTCAGCGCAGCGCCTCCGACTCCGACCATGAGTTGTCGAACTCCAGGTGCTGGTTCGATGACTTCAGCTCCGTCACCAGCGGCGGGGTGCACGATCACGTACATGCTCACGGGCTCTGTCCTTCCTGAACAACACCATCTCTTGGTGGTTCTGGTGCCAGGAGAACCCGGAACCGGGAAAGGGGCCCGGACAAACTGTCCGGGCTTGCTCAGTCGTCACCGGACAGGTTCGAGTTGGTGGTGATTTCCTCGACCGCGTCGAGGATTTTGCCCCACGGGAGGTCTTTGCCCGGGGCGCTGCGGGGTTCGTGCAGCGGCCAGTACTCGTCACCCATCAACAGGTGCACGCCGGCGTTGCGGAGTTTCTCGATGTGGGAGTCCCAGGAGGGTTGGCGGGCGTGCGCAGCGTTGATCCTGGGGAAAACGACAACGGGCACCGTCTGGGCGCCGATCGCTTCGCACACCGTGGTCAGTGCTTGGTTGTCGCCCAGGCCGAGGGCGAGTTTTGCGACCGTGTTGGCCGATGCCGGGCACACCAGGTAGCAGTCGATCGGCGGGTGCAGGCTCGGTTCGCCTGGTAATCGTGGAAGAACCCGGCACGGGAAGCCGGTCACCTTCTCGATCCGCTCGATCTCGCCACTGGCCTGCAACCACGTGCCGCCCGTCGGGGTCAACGTGACCGCGACTTGCCAGCCGCGGGCGATCGCCGGTTCGATCAACGCGGGCCGGATCCGCTCCAAGCCTCCGGCGGCAGAGCCGATCAAACCGAGTGCGCTCATCGAACCGCCCCGCATCGTTCGGCCAAACCCAACAGCGGTGAGGATTTCCCGTTGCTCACGGGTGCACGTCGGTACATCGTTCGCACCACCTCGCGGACCTTCGAACTGTGCCGCACCAGCTGCGGTGCTTTCTGCTCCGCGTCGAGCAGCACCCGCAGCGCGGAGTCGTCCCGCGCGAGCATGCTCAACGCTCGTGCGAGGTCGATCGCGTGCGTGACTTGGCGCTCCACCGGGAGATGCGTGGGGCGGACGGATTCACCACGCTCGACGACGGCTGTGACGTCACCGAGCTCGAGCGCAGCAGCCAAGCGGTGCAATTCGACGTTGGAAGGGCCGAAGCTGGTTTGCCAGTGGTTCGCGTCCTCGCCGAGCCGTTCAGCTGCCGCGCTGGCCTGGTCCAGCAGTTCTGCCGTCGTGCTCCGATCCTGTCGGCGCGCTGCCGCGATCGCTGTGCGGAGGAACAACATGCCGTACAGGCTCAAAGCGCCGGGGTCGTTTTCCCGCAGCGCGGGAGCCATCCAGCGCGCTGCGGTTTCGCCCAGATCCACCGCCTCGTCGAAACGGCCGACAGCCAGCAGGGCGTGAGTACCTGCGCGCGCGGCCGAAGCCAGGACGAGCGGGTCCTCGGTCCGGTCGGCGGCCTGCATCGCGCGTTCCGCGGCGATCCAGGCCAAATCGGCCTCACCGACTTTGCTCAAGGTCGTGGCAGCCAAGTGGTGGATCCGCGCTGATACCGCGCAAGCCTTGCGCGCGTAGCTCGGGCGGTCGGTCGTGTCGTTCTCGAGCTGCTGGGCTGATTTGATCAGTCCAGGTAGTACGCCGATCACGTGCCCGACCGCCCCGTTCTGGTACTGGTGCCAAACCTCCTCGGTCACCCGAGCGATCGGTTCAGGGGCGACGTGCGGTTGCTGGGCATCGCCGAAAAGCGTCCGCGACAGTCGTTGAGGAGACATCAACGCGTCACGGACCGCAGGAACGTCGTTGTTGTCCTCGCCCTCGAACAGCACCGGTTCGCCCAACAAGTCGTTGAGCGTGACCCGAAGCTGGCGCGCCAGCTCGACCAGGACGTCGATGCGGTTGACCTGCCGTTCACCGCGCTCGACCTTGCTCACCCAGTCCTCGGAGCGGCCCATCAGCCCCGCGAGCAGCGCCTGCGACATGCCACGGCGCCGCCGGTAGAACGCCACCCGTTCCCCGATGCTCAGCTCCTCGCCAGCGCCGCGCACGCGATCGAGAGTAGCAGCGGATTTGGTGCATCTGGCACACGCGAACGTGTTGCTCGAGTGCTTGCTTCCACAACGATCGGACGGCGTGAAACCGCCTCGCAGCAGCGCACCTGTGCCCAGGGGAGCCGATCGAAGCGGTATCAGCGGTACTCAGCTGGAGAGATCGGTGCCGGTCAGCGCGGACCTCGAACCGGGATGATGCGTCGTGGCGCTCTCCACTCTCGGATTTCCTCCGCAACGCGATCGGTGAGTCCGGTTTCCTCACTGCCGTGGCTGAGCTGATCCCCACGTTTCCGCTGCTGCCCTCAACCGGATGCGGAAAATCGAGTTCTCGGCTCAGCGAGAGCCGGTACAGTTCCCACTCCATCCGCGCCTGCAGTGCGGCGGCATACATCAGGCAGTGGTCACGGTAGAAGTGGTCGCAATCCTGCGACTCTCCCGGCCCGCGCGATTTGTGATTTGGGTCACCCAAGATCTCTCGAGTGCCCCTCCGGATCTCCCCTCTCTTGGTTCTAGCTCGGATATGTTTTCATATCCGAGCTAGAACCAAGAGGGAAACCGGTACTGCGGTACCAGTCTGAAAAAGGAGGGCTGTGTCTAACATCACCACCCGCGAACCCTTGATCGGCGAGGTGGTTTCCGACACAATCCCGCGCGACCGCGCGGAGGGCGCCGACGCCACCGCGATCTGCCGCGCCGCGGTCGCCTGGCTGCACACGTTCGAATCCGCCAAAACCCGCAACGCCCACGCCGCACGGCTGGGCCTGCCCGCCAAGCACCGCACCTGGCCCGGCGCCCCCAAGCCCAAGCGCGTCAGGATCGACCCCACCACCTGGCTCCCCTGGTGCGCCGCCCGCGGCATCAACCCCCTAATCGCGCCACGGCAGGCCGTGGAGAGCTGGCTACACACCCAAACCGAGCTCCGCAACGACGGGGTTATCAGCGAAAATACCCGCCGCGCCCGCTACGACACCCTCGCCGCCTGGTACGGCTGGTTGCTCTACGAGCGGTGGATCGATACCGCGCCCACCCTGGACCGCAACGGCAAACAGCGCATGGGCCTGCTCGGGCGCCGCCCCTCGCCGACTCGTCCGCTCACCGTCACTCAGATCCGAGCGCTGCGGGTCGCCGCCCAGCACGACACCGCGCCACAGACCAACGCCAGTCCGGTCACCTCGCGGCAGCGTCGCCTGCGGTCAATGCTCGTCGTCGAGATGCTGTCTGCCACCGGCATCCGCGCTGACGAGCTCTGCGGCCTGCGACTGCGGGACTACCGGCCCGCCGCCGGACCCGATGCCCCGGCCAGCCTGTGGATCGAAAACGCCAAACACGGCCACGTGCGCACCGTGGAATTGCCGCCGGAAGTCACCGACATCCTGGAGGCCTACCTGACCTCCGGGCGCATCGAGCCACCGGAGGCCTCTGCCACCCCGGCACGCCTCGGGGAAGTCAACGCTGGTCACCGCGCCGACCAGCCACTGATCACCGGTGATCGCGGGCAGCGACTGCACCCCGACCAGATCCGCCACCTACTCCAACGCCTCGCCGCCATCCCCCGCCCGGACTCCGAAACCGAGGAGCTGCGGCTGGCGCACGACGCGCTGGCACCACTGTGGTCCGACAACCACGGCCGCGGCGGCCGCGGCAGACACCTCATCCACCCGCACCAGCTCCGGCACTCCTGGGCGGTGCACGCCCGCGACTACGCCGGAGCCGACGCCAGCGTCATCGCCGCCCAACTCGGCCACAGGTCGATCGCCACCAGCCAGACCTACCTCGACGGATCCGCCGCCCGCACCCGGCCCGCCATCATGGCACTCGCCAGGATTTACCGCGGAGGCGACTACCTCCGAGCGCACAAAACAGACTCATCAGCTACCTGAGCATGAAGCGATTGCGCGCAGGGCTACCCCTGTGCGCACGGAACAGACCCTTGCCGACGCTGGGCACGTCGCCGACCCTCGGGGCTACCCCTGTGCGCACGGAACAGACTCGGTGCGACTGCGCATCGCCGACCTCAAAGGGGGGCTACCCCTGTGCGCACGGAACAGACTGAGGTGCAGGAAGGTTTCGATCGACATCTGCAGGGCTACCCCTGTGCGCACGGAACAGACACTTCGTGACCTGGGGATTTAGACGTCTGAACTGCGAAACAGCATTAGTTTCGCTGGCCCGCCCAAGTCCTGCTCTGTAGTTATGCGCGTGTTGTGGGGGTAGCCGGGGGATCACTCCCCCGGGATGACCTGCGCGGTTTCCGCGCAGGTCTGCCAGCTTCATCAGCTCCAGCCTGAACCACAGACTGTGATCCAGGACTTACAGAGCCTCCGCAGGCATTTAACGCCTTCCCCTCCCCGGGGTAGGCGGATTGCGCGAACGCCAGGATGTTCCGGGCCGCGTTGATATCGCGGTCCAACTCCATCCCGCAGTGCTCGCAAAAAAATGTGCGCTCGGCCAGAGACAGCTTGGCTTTCACTGCCCCACAGGACGAGCACGTCCTACTGGTCGGTGCCCACCGGTCGATAACAGCGACCGTGGCCCCGTACCAAGAGGCCTTGTACTGCAGTTGTCGTCGGAACTCTGCCGGCGACGTGTCGAGAATCGATCGGTTCAACCCCGCCTTGGCCCTGACGCCCCTGCCAGGTTGGTCGATAGTGCCGCGCGCCGAGCGGGTCATCCCGGCCACGTTGAGATCCTCAATGGCTACTAGCTCGTAGCTAGTGGCCAACCGCTTGGTGATCTCGTGCAGGTGTCCTGCGCGGCGTACCGCCAGTTCGTGATGCAGGCGAGCAACGCGGTTCCGCGCCTTAACCCAACGCCTCGATGGTTCCTGTCCGGTGCGCTTGTCCGGGCCCCGCCGTCGCGACATCGCCCGCTGGGCTTTCAGCAGCCGTTTGCGGGCTTTACGCAGATGCCGTGGATTGTCCAGCGTTTTTTCGTTCGGGTCCGACAAGGCAACGAGGTGGTGAACCCCCAGGTCAACACCCACTGCGCCGCGGTCGCGTTGCCGCCGCGACGGGCCACGCTGCGTCTCCCTGCCCGGAGTGATGTCGAGTTCGTCCACCAGTACGGAGGCATACCAGCGGTGGCCGCCCTGGGAGATGGTGATCGACTTGATGATCCCGCCGCGGCGCTCCAGTGCGCGGTGCAGGCGTTTGGCAGATCCATGCAGGCGCACCGACCCAATGGACGGCACCTGGATGCGACGGTAGGTTACAAGTTTGACGCTTCCGTAGAGGGTAAAGCTGCGGCGCGAGCGGCGCTTTTTCTTAAACCGTGGTTTGCCGACCGGCCTGCCGGCACGCCGCCCCGCCAGGGATTCCAGATAGTTTTTCCACGCGGTCTCGGCGTGAGCAAAACCGCTGGTAAACGCGTAAATGCTGACCTCGGGCCACCACGGTGATCCGCCCTCGTCTGGCGGCAGGTCGCGGATCTCGCGCCACAGAGTGGAAATGTCCATCGCGGTGGGGCGATACGCCCCCTGCTCGATGAGCTTCCGCTTGGTGGCGTTAACCAGGGGGCGGATTTCGTCGAGGATACGTTTCCGTTCCGCCCGGTAGGCCTGGGGATCCTCGGCGTGCAGCCGGGCGAGCTCCACGCGCTCGCGCCACAGCTGGTACGCACGCTCAGGCGCATCCTCAGCGGGCTGCTCGCCTGGCTCGACGCTTGGTTTTCCCTTGTGTGTGACCCGTTTGCGGTGGTCGTCAATGATCCTGAGTTCTGCGGCAAGCTGGGCGTTTTCTGCCTTCACTGCCGCCCGTGCCGCAGCCTGAATGGCTGTGCGCTCCCTGTCCGGGAGCGCATACAGCTGCTCACGGCTGAGGCCGTGGTGCTGGGCAATCCAAGCATTCCAGCGGTTCCGCAGAGTGTCGGAGTAGCGGGATAGGATTGCGTTGGCGTGGTTGTAGGCCCACCGTGCGCTTCCTGCGTGCTGCTCAAACTCCCTCAGCTGCGCCTCGGTGGGATCCAGCGCGAATTTATAAGCGCGGAGACGTCGAGGAGCCTCGGCTTGAGCCACCCCGGCGCCTCCTCTCGCCTGCTGTATCCAGGTGCGACCAATCCTAGCGCGCCACGGTGCAGTCCACCTCCGCCGCCGCGCTTAGCCGCACAGCCCCCCCGGCCTCAAGGGCGCTATCGCGCCGGCTTCGCCGGTCGGCCTGCCGGCCGACCCTTGACCCCGGGGACCCCTGCTGTGCGTCGGGGGCGCGGTTAAGGGGCGGGGGCCCGCCCCCGCCCCTGCATCAGCGGCGGCGGAGGCTCAACGGATCTCGCCTGACTCTACGGCAAGCATTCAAGTCCGCCTCCCAGGATGAGCTAAAAGTCCTGGTCACTGAGGCGGCAAAGTCGATTTTTGGGGGCTATCCCCACCTGAGTCTGCGCTCGCTCCAGGAGATGTTCCGGGGGCGGTGTGCTTGAAAGGCCCCCGGCGAGGTCGGGCCGGGGGCCTTAGTGGGTGAACGGACGTCCATGGACGTCCCTGTCTGCAGTATGCCAGATGTCCCCTGCGCACTAACTACCCGGTTGTAGATAGCTACAGCAACGAGAACATCCTGTGCGCGGGGAGAGTGGCCACCACGGCATGCGCGCCAGACCGCCGGGGGCCACTCTCCATTACGCGGCTCACCGCTGCCAGGGTCTCAGCTCGGTGGAAAACCGGCCTCGAAACGAAGCCATAAGTTTCGTGGCCACAGCATTTACCTGCTGAGACCACAGATCAAACACTGTCTCTGGGGCAATCCGCTTTTGCTCATCCCACGCCGACAAGCTCGATTCCCGGGCGATGATGTGCCCAAGCACGCGGCGAGACTCTGGGGTGAGGCCATTGGCCACGCAGGAGGCCACCGGTGGCAGATCCATGGCGTCAGCGTGAGTACTACTGCTCTCTGCTTTGCCAGTAGCCCACTCCCACGCGCCGCGGAGGTACTGGCACATCCTCCAAACGACAAACCAGTCCCCAGTAGACTTCAACACAACCACTTGGTCGTTGTCGTGGAGCCGAATGCCGGCGCTGTCATAGTCGGCGTACACCACCAGCCCGACCAGCTCGGTCAGGCGGAGAACGTCCTGTCGAATCTCTGGACGTCCGGGATCTGGGTCAGCCAGTTCCATACCCTTCCCTACTGTCGTTCAGCCCGCAGCCCTTCCTCGTCGTGCGCATGACGAGGAAGGCAGTTACGAAAGGCGGGGCGATCTTTCACCCCGCCTTGATTCTGTGGGTTATTTGTCGTTGTCGGGTCCTAACTCAGGCACGTCGTCCATGGCTTCTTTCGGCCTGCCGGCCGCCCCTTGCCCTTGCTGTGCGTCGGGGGCGCGGTTAAAAGGCAGCGAAAAGCGCGGGGGCCACAAATGGGGGGCGGCCAGGTCGGCTGCCCCCCGTTGCTGATGTTTACGGCTTTCATGGGGGTGTGCAGTGCGGCCCGCAATGGTGCTGGCGGGCAGCGTCCCGAATGGACTCCCAGATGCAGGTCTCGCAGGTCCGTACGGGCCGCGCGAAGGTGGGCGCGACACCCAGTCCGCACAGGGTCTCTTTCCCGTCCAGGGTTTTGATGTGGATTACCCCGCTCTTATCGGTCCAGGCGTTCACCAGTCTCCCCCTCTGGGGCTGCCGGGCTGTCAGAGATCGAGAGAGAGGGGTGTGCTGCAGGATCAGGGCAGTGACCCCGGCCAGCACCGAGATGATCAGCAGGACTGCAGGCCAGATCACCGGAGCGAGGGGGCTGGTGATCAGCGCGGCAAACACGGTGGAGATGGCCAGCATCTTCCACGTCCAGATCATGACGCCCCCGGCAGCTCTCGAGGGGAGGTTGCTCACGAGAGGTTTCTGCATGGCGTGGTCCTCCTCTATGGTGAGAAGAGGACCGGGATGGTAGGGACATCCCGGTCCTTTGGTTAGGGGCTGGTAATGCCGGTGAGCGCGGTGAAGGCGCTCAGCGACGCTCCCTTGAGGTCGCAAACCACGCTCTGCGCAGTCAGTTCGGTCACGTAATCCACTACCTCGGGTTCTTGCGTCGCGACCGCTTCGAGGGTGTTTTTGGCCTGCTGGGCGAGGGCGCGGGCCTGTTCAGTCAGCTCCCGCACGCGGGTCAGCAGCTGGGCAAAATACCGCAGCTGGGCCTCGGTTTCGGTTGCAGTGCTCACCGGTGGCCCTCCTCGGTGAGGGTGGCCAGGTCGCGAGAAACCGGGTAGCTGCCCGATTCCTCAGCCACCTTGGCCAAGCGCTGCTCAGCCTGCTGGACGCTGCTGCTGCGCACCCGCTGAGCCACCGCCGCATCCACCTGGCACCGGCCCTCGATGAGGGTGAGCCAGCACAGTCCCAGGATGCGGTCTGGCACACGCGGTGAGGTCCACACGGTGTCGCAGCAGCAGCATCTGCAGCGGAAATACCACTGGTCAGGGCTGTGCACCTGCATCTGAAACGCCAGCTGCTGGCGGGGATGAGGGCACAGTGCTGGCGCTGCTGCCAAAATCTCGATGCCGGGACGCACAATCACCTCTCTGCGGCATAACGACTGAGGGCCCAAGACACTCCCGGGCGCACATCTCGTATCGGCAACATGCTGGCGAGCAGTCTCCTAGTCGCGGCGGTGTTTTCTCTCCGCCAGCTGGGGGTTTATGCAGCTCACCTGCACCTCTGCGGGGTGAGGTAGATCTAGCCTGAACGGGCCTCCCCGCCGGAGGACACGCCCCCGGGGGACGCCCCGGGGGCCTCGGCAGGGAGACACCCGGCAGAGAGGTGATCACATGCAGGCTGATGAGCTGGCTGGGCAGCCGATAGGCGCCCGCATCCAGGTGATCAGAGAGCGGCAGGGCAAAACGAGAACAGTAGTGGCCGGTCTGGTGGGACGGAGTCCCCAGTGGCTGAAAGACGTGGAACGCGGCCGCCGATTGCCGCCGCGGTGGGACATGCTGGTCCGCCTCGCCCAGGTGCTGCACGTCGATGTCACCGCACTCACCGGGGATGCCGGGGTGGTCACTGCACCGGTATCTCTGCAGCGCCGCGAGGGGCACCCGGTGGTGACCGCGCTGCGGGAGGCCATTGAGGACCCTGTGCTGCAGCCCCCGGACAGCCCGGACCCGGATGTAGCGTCACTGGTGCAGCGAGCCGAGCACGCGTGGCGCCTGTGGCATCGCTCCGCAGAACCCCGCGCGGCCACCGGCACGGTGCTGCCGCGGCTCATCCGCGAGGCGCGTCAGGCCACGCGCATGACCGGCGGAAAAGAGCGTCGGATGGCGCACGCGGTGCTGGTCAGCGCCTACGCGCTGTGCGAGCAAGCGCTGGCGTGGGTGGCGGACCCGGCGCTGCTGTGGCTGGTGGCTGACCGCTGCATGCACCACGCCCAGGAGGCAGACCAGCCAGAGCTGATGGCCGCCGCAGCGTGGGTGCTGGGCAACGTCTGGCGCGCGTCCGGCCGTGAGGAGGATGCCTATCGGCTGGCGCTGCAGGCCGCCCACACCCTGCAGCCATACCTGGCCGATGGCAGCACGGACAGCCGCGCTCTGTGGGGATCGGTGCAGCTGCATGCTGCAATCACCGCTGCTCGCATGGGCGAGGAGGGCAATGCGCTGCGCGCGTTGGACCAGGGAATCGAGATGGCCCAGAAAATCCCCAGCGGCCAGGTGCACCCGTGGACGCTGTTTGGCGTGGAAAACGCCCTCCTGACCGGGGTGAGTGTCCACGTGGACATGTGCAAATCGGCTACCGCCCTGGAACGCGCCGATGCGATCGACCCAGACACCGTGCCGTCGATCGATCGGCGCGCACGGCTCTGGCTAGAGATGGCCCGCTCCTATCACCAGAAAAAAGACACGTTGGCGGCGCTGCAGACCCTGCAGCGCGCCACCGACGTGTCGGAGGAGTCCATGCGGTGCCACCCGCTGAGCCGAGGAATCGCCGGTGAACTGGTGGTCTCCGGCGGGAAACTGGTCGAGCGCGAGGCCCGGAGACTGGCCACCCGGCTCGGGCTGACCGTCTAGCAGCCATCGCGCACAGGCCACACCACGACCCCTGACCTCGGGCTGGGGGTCTTTTGCATGCGCGAGTGCGGCACTGACCAGCACTGACACCCGCGCCAGCGGCTGGCAACCGGCAGCAGGGGGTGCAAAGTGCACCCCTGAGACCCTGTGGCGTTGTGCACCTCTCACCGCGCAGGAGCGGGGTGACAGTAGAGACATGGAGATGCCGCACAGCGGCCAGGGGGATGTGCACCACCAGGAGAGAACGGGCGATCCGGCCTATGTGTACGCAGGTGAGTGGACCGACCGCCAGGGGGTAGTGCACATCCGCAACGCCAGTACAGGCTGCACCTACTGCGGCCTGACGACCAGTTCCCGCAGCACCACACACTCGGTCGTCGGCTGCGACCAGTGCGTTGCGATCTCCATAGGCGCCTACGCCCGCCACGACTGTGGTCGGGGGTGCTGTGGAGCGGACTAAACCCCGATTACCGCGCCGGCCGGATACATCACCGTGCTTTCCGGGGATTTGCAGCAGCTCCCCTCGTACTCGCAGAACTTGCAGCCGGCGGCGACGTGGTGGCACCAGCATCGCCCCTCGCTCACCGTCCTGCAGCAGGTCCTGGAGGGGATGAAGCACCTGTAGGCCTCGCTGGCGGAGAGGTCGTGCTTCCCGCGCAGGCGAGGACGATCCGAGCACCCAGTGACGGTAACGTTGCCTCCCTTGCTCCCCGCACACGCTGAGCAAGGACGGGTTTTGATGCTGCCTGCTTGGCGGCGGCGCAAAGTGAATCTGTTTTGCGGTGTGGGCTGCTATAGTCCCTGGTCATCAAGTGTGCTCCCCGCGTATGCGGGGGTGATCCCAGGAACGCGCGGATGGCCACGTACAGGCGAAAGTGCTCCCCGCGTATGCGGGGGTGATCCGCAGTCAGTGTCGCGCGCCACCGACGCGGCCGTGTGCTCCCCGCGTATGCGGGGGTGATCCCTGCGGTTTCACCAAAACATGAGGGGGTTGAGGGTGCTCCCCGCGTATGCGGGGGTGATCCCAAGCTCGCCACCGCGAGGCCGCGGGGGGCTGTGTGCTCCCCGCGTATGCGGGGGTGATCCGCAGGCCGAGAAGCTGGGGCTGAAGTCGCCGAAGTGCTCCCCGCGTATGCGGGGGTGATCCTCGCCGCAGCAGGCGTCCGTCGTCGATGATCGCGTGCTCCCCGCGTATGCGGGGGTGATCC
>NZ_AYJW01000090.1 GCF_000497205.1 Saccharopolyspora rectivirgula DSM 43747 | reverse complement strand
CCGCCCGGTGCCACCGACATCCTGCTGGTCCGGCACGGGGAATCCGCTCCGGCTCGGCCGGACCAACCGTTTCCGCTGCTGGACGGCCAAGGGGATCCGGAACTGGCGGAGACCGGACGTGTCCAGGCCGAGCGGGTGGCGCAGCGGCTGGCTGACGAGCGCATCGACGCCGTCTACGTCACGCCGCTCCGCCGCACGGCGCAGACCGCCGCGCCGCTGCTCGCCGAACTCGGGATCGAGCCGGTGGTCGAACCGGATCTGCGAGAAGTGCACCTCGGCGAGTGGGAAGGCGGTGTGTACCGGCAGAAGCTCGCCGAAGGGGACCCGTTGGTCAAGCAGCTGCTGGCGGAGCAGCGCTGGGACGTCATCCCCGGCGCTGAAGATCCCGAACTGCTGCGCGAGCGGGTGACCAAAGCGATCGGCCGCATCGCCGCCGACCACCCGGACCAGCGGGTCGCGGTGTTCACCCACGGCGGGATCATCGGGGAAGTCCTGGCCCTGGCTTCCGGTTCCCGCCCGTTCTCCTTCCTCAGCGCGGACAACGGATCCATTTCCCAGGTCGTGGTGACCGGCAGCAATTGGTTCGTCCGGAGGTTCAACGACACGGCGCACTTGGCCGGCATTCCGACCGGGTGAGTCTCTCCGGGACGTTCAGCCACCAGGTGCTTTGCCGTTGAGACCGGCGGTCGGTCTCAACGGCAAAGCCGTCTCAACGGCGGGCGAGCGCACGCACCGCGCGCACCGGGTCCCCCGTTCCCAGCAGCGCGATCACCGGAGTCGTCATGCCGTTCTCCACGTACTGCTCGATCCGCTCCCGGCAGTACTGCGCCGGTCCGTGGACGACCAGCTCGTCGACCACGCTGTCCGGGATCTCGGCGAGGGCTTGCTTGCGTTCCCCGGCTTCCCAAGCCCTCCACATCGGCGTCAGCTCTTCCCTGCCGAGCCATTCGTGGAACGCCCGGTACACCGGGACGTTCAGGTATGCCGCGATCTGCCGGCGGGCGATGCCGCGCGCTGTTTCGGCGTCCTCGTCCGGCAGCACGAAGATCCGGGCCACGATCTCCTTGTCCGGACCGCTCTCCCGCACGTACGGCGCCACGGTGCGCACGTCCTCGGCGGAAAGCCAATTGATGATCGCACCATCACCTTCCCGGCCGGCCAACCGCAGCATCCCCTGCCGCAGGGCGGCTATCAGGACGGGTGGTGGCTCTTCCGGGACGAAGGCGGGTTTGAACCCCTGAACGGCGAACGTGTCGTAGGTTTCGGTGATCTTCTCCCCGCGCAGCGCCTTGCGCAGGAACCGGACGGTGTCCCGGACCTTCTTGTAGGGTTCCTCGAAGGGGATGCCGTTCCACCGCTGGACGATCACGTTCGACGAAGTCCCGATGCCCAAGGCGAAACGCCCCGGGGCAGCGGCCGCCATGGTGGCGGCGCTCATCGCCAAAGTGGCGGGCCCGCGGGTGTAGGCCGGCACGATGGCGGTGCCCAGCCGCAACTGCGGAGCCCAGACGCTGGCCAAGGCCAGCGGGGTGAACGCGTCGGTGGCGCTCGCTTCCGAGGACCACACGTCCGTGTAGCCGAGTTCCGGTAGCTCGGCGACCAGCTTCTGCTGTTCTGGAAGGGGAATTCCCGAGAACGGGATGCTGATCCCCCACCGCTGGGTCGGAGCGTTCGTGTTCGTCAAGCCTTCAAATACCTTTCCTTCAGCTTCTCCTTGAAGAGTTTCCCGGTCGGTTTCCGGGGAAGCTCGGTGACGAAGTCCACGCTGCGCGGAGCCTTGTAGTGCGCGATCCGTTCGCGCACGTACTCGATCAACTTCCGCTCGAGCTCCGGCCCCGGCTGCGCCCCGGGCATCGGCTGGACGACCGCCTTGACCGCCTCGCCCATCTCCGGATCGGGAACCCCGATCACCGCAACATCGAGCACATCGGGGTGCATGGTGAGCACATTTTCCACCTCTTGGGGATAGATGTTCACCCCACCAGAGATGATCATAAAAGCTTTTCGGTCGGTCAGGAACAGGAATCCGTCCTCGTCGACGTACCCCAGATCCCCGACGGTGGCCCAGTTCGGGTGCTCGGGATGACGGCTCTCCTTCGTCTTCTCCGGATCGCCGTGGTACTCGAAGGTGATCTCGTCCCGCTCGAAGTAAACGGTTCCGACCTGCCCGGGCGGCAGCTCCTGGCCGTCGTCGTCGCAGATCCGCACGGTGCCCAGCACCGGCTTGCCCACCGATCCCCTTTTCCGCAGCCACTGCTCCGAATCGATCATCGTCATGCCGATCGCCTCGGTGGAGGCGTAGTACTCGTAGAGGATGGGCCCCCACCAGTCGATCATCGCTTGCTTCACGTCGATCGGGCACGGCGCTGCGGCGTGGATCGCCTTCCGGTGGCTGGAGAGGTCGTAGGAGTTGCGGACCTGCTCCGGCAGCTTGAGCATCCGCACGAACATGGTCGGCACCCATTGGCTGTGGGTGATCCGGTAGCGCTCGATCGCCCGCAACGCCGCTTCCGGATCGAACTTCTCCATCAGCACCACGGTGCCGCCCACCGCCTGCACGGCCGCGCAGTACCGGAGCGGTGCCGCGTGGTACACCGGCGCGGGCGACAGGTAGGTGGTCTCCTTGCCGAAGCCGTAGCATCCGCGCAGCAGCTCGGTCAGCAGGTCTCCGGGCTCGTCCACCTGGAGGTCCGGCAGTGCCGGTTTGACCCCCTTCGGGCGGCCGGTGGTGCCCGAGGAGTACAGCATGTCGATGCCCCGCGGCTGGCTCTCGGGAAGTTCATCGGAGGCTTCGGCGATCACGTTCTCGTAGTCGTCGAACCCGGAGATCGATCCTCCGTAGCACAGGCGTGTCCGCACCTTCGGGATCTCTTCCCGGAAACCTTCGGCCAGCTCCCGCAGATCTGCCGAGACGACCAGCGCGCTCGCCCCGGAGTCGTTGATGATGTAGGAGATCTCGGAAGGCTGCAGGTGCCAGTTGACCGCGCACAGGTACATCCCGGAACGAATCGCAGCCCAGTAGACCTCGAAAGCCTCCAGCGTGTTGCTGGCCAGCAGAGCGACCACATCCCCCGGTCCGTGCCCGGCGGCCCGCAGTGCGTTGGCCAACCGCAACGATCGCCTGTCGAGATCGCCGTAGGTCAGCACTTCCCCCGTGCCGGCCATGATCAGCGCTGGACGTTCCGGTTCCTCCGCCGCGTGAACACCTGGGTACATCGATCACTCCTCGAAGCTGGCCGCCTCACCGAACGTCCAATGAGGTCTCAATGTGCGATGCGGTGCGGTTGATTCTGGCGAGGTCTCCTTCCTGGTGACAATGGACCATTCAACTGAATTTCCGCCCAGTTGCGCTGAAAAGCATGGTTGGCGCACCACTTCTTCGAAAATGATCGACCGATCCGGCGAATTCCGACAGCGGCGGAATCAGCTGTACGTGTTCCGGCGCAAATTTCCGAAAATCCGCTTGGCCTGCTCAGCACTGGGCACCACGAACCTCGCCTGGGCTTCCACCAGAACCCGGTCCGGGTCCTGGCAAGTCGTGATCGTGGCGACCGATTCGGTCCACCTCCCGGGGTCCTCGTCGACCACTTGCGCCTGCAGCAGCAGCGGGGTCCGCAGCGGAACCGGACGGCGGTAGCGCAGGTTGAGCCGCACCGTCATGCCCGGCTTTCCGGAAGCCGCGTGCGCGTGCCCGAGCATCTGGTCCAGCAGCATTGCGCTGACCCCGCCGTGCGCGTAGCTGGGCGGTCCCTCGTGGGCCAACCCCAGAACGCAGGTGCCCACCGCTTTGCCGGGACTGACCTCCACCTCCAGCGGAGGTGCGTACGGGTGCCCCCGGCCCACCACCGGGTTGTAGTTCCTCTCGTGGCGGCTCTTGCCGTCCACCGACGGCAGCTCGCCGCGCTCCCGCCGGACCGCGGTGAGCTTCGGCACCAGTTGGCGCACTTGCCTGGCGACGTCGAGCAGCGTGCTGCTGTCGACCTCGGTGGCGACCGCGGCTTCGGTCAATTCCCGCAGCGCTGCGCCGAGTTCTGCCACCGCTGGGCGGCGTTCTTCAGGAACGCGCTGTTCACCTGTTGCCACGTCGGTCACTCGCCTCGCCACACCGGAGCGCGCTTTTCCGCGAACGCTCGAGCACCTTCTTGCGCATCGGCCGACTTGAACACCGGCTCGACCACTTTCGCCTGATCGGCGAACGCTCCGGCATCGGTCCAGCGAAGCGTGCTCGAAACGATCTGCTTGGTGGCCCGCACGGCCAGGGGCCCGTTGGCCGCGATCTGCGCGGCGAGCTCCCGCGCCCGGGCCAGGGCCTGCCCGGGCTCCGCCAGCCGGTTCACCAGGCCGTGCGCGTGCGCGGTTTCCGCGGTGAACGGGCTTCCCGTCAACGCCACCTCCATGGCCAACTGGTACGGCAGCGCTTTGGGCAGTCGGAGCAGTCCTCCGGCGGCGGCCACCAGGCCGCGTTTCACCTCCGGCAAGCCGAACTTCGCATCGCGAGCGGCGACGATCAGGTCGCAGCTGAGGGCCAGCTCGAAACCGCCCGCCAACGCCCACCCCTCGACCGCGGCGATCAGCGGCTTCTCCGGTGGTCTCTCGGTCAGACCACCGAACCCCCGCCCCGGCAACGAGGGACGCTCGCCCCGGGTGAACGCCTTCAAGTCCATTCCGGCGCTGAAGGTCCCACCGGAACCGGTGAGGATGCCGATGACCGCGTCGGAGCGCTCGTCGAACTCGTCCATGGCGGCCGCCAACTGCTCGGCCACCTCGCGGTTCACGGCATTGCGGGCCTCCGGGCGGTTGATGGTGAAGATCGCGACCCCGTCGCTGATCTCGGTCAGGACACTGTCACCCACGCTGACTCCTTGTCTGCGCCGCCACCCCACCACGAACGGGTTTCAGTTTTGTCCGCGGGCACCGGCTCGTCCAGGGCGACCGACCAGCAGGGGCAGATCCAAAGCCGCACGAAGTGATAGCCGGAACCAATACCACCTCGTCAGCCCGCTGATCATGACGATGCCGCGGGCACCGTTGCGCCGCGGATCGACTACTGCCGATCCGGCTTCCCATCGGGTAGCGTGCAGCGCGGCAGCGCCGCCAGGCGCTCCGCCAACCGATGTCCCGGTGGAACCGGAGAACGAGAACATGTCCGCTGAGGATGCACGGCGAGCTGGTCCGCGGTTCCCGCAGGAGCGGAGCTGGCAGCTCAGGCTGGTGGAGTACTTCGTCGCCGTCATGGAGCACGGCAGCGTCACCAAGGCAGCGCAGGCGCTGTTCATCGCGCAGCCGTCCTTGTCGCAAGCGATCCGGAACCTGGAGCGGCAGCTGGGGGTGCAGCTCTTCCACCGGACCGGCCGCAAGCTCGTGCTGACCGAGGACGGCAAGGCCTTCGCCGAGCCGGCCCGCCGCATCCTGCGGGACGTGCAACGAGCCCGGGAAGCCGTGCAGCAAGTGCGGGCCACCGCCGCCGGACAACTCGACCTCGCCGTCGTGCCCGCCCTGGCGGTGCACCCCCTTCCCCTGATCGCCGGGGAATTCCGACGGCAGCACCCCGGGGTGCTGCTCAACGTCATGGACCCCGGGGGCGCGGCGGCGACGGCTGAAGAAGTCCGCCGCGGCAACGCCGAGCTGGGGTTGACCGAACTGCCGGCCACCAGCGGTTCGCTGCGGTCCAAGCCGCTCTACCAGCAGGAAGTGGTGCTGGTCGCGCCGCCATCGTTGGCCGCTCGACTCCCGGACCCGGTGCCGCTGGCTGCGGTCGCCGACATACCGCTGGTGATGGAGACCAGCGAAACCAGCGTCCGCCCGCTGCTGCACGAAGACCTGGCCGCGACGGCGCGGACCGTCGCCGTGGAGTGCGCCCACCGGCAGGCCATCTGGCACCTGGTGATGAACGGGGCTGGGGCCACCTTCCTACCGCGGGAGCTGGCCGCCCAAGAGCTCCCGGAAGCCGTCCGGCTCTCCACCGTCCCGCCCATCCACCGCTCGGTAGGCGTCGTGCACCGCCCGGGGCCGCTGTCCCCCGCCGCCGCAGCGTTCCTCACCGTGGCGGAAACCGTGGTTCCGGTGGAAGCACCTCCAGGAAAGCCCGTCCAGCCGGGGACAGCCGACCCGGCGAGTACACCAGGCCGTACGGCAGAGTGATCGGCGGATCAGCGGCCCGCACCACCGCTCCCCGGGCCGCGGCCCGCTCCGCCGCGGGACGCTGCAGGATCGTCCCCCCGACCCCGGCCAGCACGAAGGGCAGCATCGCTTCGCGGTGCTGGACCACCGCGGCGGCGCGGGTGCGCTTGTGCGCGGCGCCCAGCGCGCGCTCCACCGCGGTCCGGCCGGTCGCCCCCTTGGGCACGATCACCAGCGGCAGGTCGGGGAGCGCCGCCAGCGGCAGCGGATCCCGCTCGGGCAATTCGGTTCCCGGCGGGAACACCAACCAGTACTCGTGGGTCCCCAACTGCCGCACCTGCAGATCGCTCGCCGACACCGGCAGGTGGCAGACGGCGATCTCGCAATGCCCCTCGCGGATCAGCGCGGGCACCGATTCCTCGTCCCGGATGTCCCCCAGCCGCAAGGAGACGTTCGGGTAGTGCTTCCGGAACTCGCCGACCAGGTGCGCGAGCGGATCCACCGCAAGCCCGGCCGTGGCGTGGATGTCCAACCGGCCCCGCGGCAGTCCCGCGGCGTCCACCAGCGCCCCCTCGGCCGCGACCACGTCGCGGAGGATCTGCCGGGCCGGCCCCACGAAGGCCTTGCCGGCCGCGGTGAGCACCATGCCCCGCCCGATGCGGTGGAAGAGCTCCACGCCGAGCTCCCGCTCCAGAGCGCGGATCGCCTGGGAAACGGTGGGCTGCGCCAGCTGCAGGGCGTTCGCCGCAGCGTTGATCCCGTTGTGGTCCACGACGGCCAGGAAGTACTCCACCTGGTGCAACTCCACGGCGTGGAGATTAGTCGGCGCGACCACCCGGCAACAGCCCTGCGGTTCACAACCCGAGCGACTTGGCGATGATCGTCTTCATCACCTCGGTCGTGCCTCCGAAGATGCGGGTCACCCGAGCGTCGGCGTACATCCGGGCGATCGGGTACTCCAGCATGTACCCGTAGCCGCCGTGCAGCTGCAAGCAGCGGTCGATCACCCGGGACTGCAGCTCGGTGCAGTACACCTTCACCTTGGCCGCGTCCGCCGCGGTGAGCTCCCCGACGTCGTGCTCCTCCAGCGCCCGGTCCAGCAGCGCCCTCCCCGCCTCGATCTCCACCGCGCAACCGGCCAGCTCGAACTTCGTGTTCTGGAACGCGGCCACCGGTTTGCCGAAAACCCTGCGCTCCTGCACGTATTCGTGCGTGGTGGCCAGCGCGGCTTCCGCGGCGGCTTGGGCGCCGATGGCGATGGCCAGCCGTTCCTGCGGCAGGTTCGAGGTGAGGTAGCGGAACGCCTTCCCCTCCTCGCCCAGCAGGTTCTCCGCCGGAACCCGCACGTCGTCGAAGAACAGCTCCGCGGTGTCCTGCGCTTTCAGCCCGAGCTTGGCCAGATTGCGCCCCCGGCTGAAGCCCGGCGTCCCGCTTTCCACCACCAGCAGCGACAGCCCCTCCCGGCGATCTCCTCCGCTGCTGGTGCGGGCCACCACCACGACCAGGTCGGCGTTGATGCCACCGGTGATGAACGTCTTGGCCCCGTTGAGCACGTAGTGGTCACCGTCGCGAACGGCCGTGGTGGCCACTCCGGCCAGGTCCGACCCGGTACCGGGCTCGGTCATCGCGATGGCGGCCAACTGGCTCCCGTCGGCCAACCCGGGGAGCCAGCGCTGCTTCTGCTTCTCGGTGGCGTAGGCCAGGAAGTACGGCAGCACCACGTTGAGGTGGACCGACAGCCCGCCCAGGGAGACCCCGGCCCGGGCCGTCTCCTCGGTGATGATCGCGTTGAACTTGAAACTGCTCGTCCCGCCTCCCCCGTACTCCTCGGGGACCTGCAGGCCGAGCATTCCGATCTTGCCCGCTTTGCGGAAGACCTCCTTGGGCACCAGGCCCGCTCGTTCCCACTCCGGGAAGTGCGGGACCACTTCGTTGACCAGGAACTCCCTGATCACTTGCCGGAAGGCTTCGTGTTCCTCACCGTAGGCGGTGCTGCGCATGGCTCCTCCCCAACTGCTCTGGTCTTCCGGCTCGCGTCAGGAGAGGAGCTCCAGGATCGTCGCGTTGGCCATGCCGCCGCCTTCGCACATGGTCTGCAGCCCGTAGCGGATCCCGTTGTCCCGCATGTGGTGCACCAGCCTGGTCATCAGGATCGCGCCGGAGGCGCCCAGCGGATGGCCGACCGCGATCGCGCCGCCGAGCGGGTTGAGCCGCCGCGGGTCCGCGCCCGTTTCCGCGAGCCACGCCAGCGGAACCGGCGCGAACGCCTCGTTGACCTCGAAAACGCCGATGTCGTCGATGCCGAGGCCGGCTTTGCGCAGTGCCTTGTGCGTCGCCGGCCACGGTGCGGTGAGCATGATGACCGGGTCGTCCGCGGCCAGCACAGCGGTGTGCACCCGAGCGATCGGGGTCCAGCCGCGCTGCCGGGCCACTTCGCTGGTGGTGATCAGCAGGGCTCCCGCACCGTCGGAGATCTGCGAGGAATTGCCGGCCGTGATCACCCCGTCCTCGCGGAAGACCGTCCGGAGCCCGCCGAGCTTTTCCAGACTGGTGTCGCGGCGGATGCCCTCGTCGGCTTCCAGCACGCCGTCGAACTTGGCCAGCTGTCCCTCGAAAGCGCCGGACTCGGCGGCGGCAGCTGCTTTTCGGTGCGATTCCAGGGAGAACTCGTCCAATTGCGTTCGGGAGAAGCCCCACTTCTGGGCGATCATCTCGGCACCGATGCCCTGGTTGAAGCCTTTGACGCCGAACCTGTTCAGCACCGAGTCCGGGAACGGCGAGCCGTCCGCTTTGGCCGAGCCCATCGGAACCCGGCTCATCGACTCCACCCCGCCGGCCACTGCGATGTCGTAGTACCCGGCTATCACACCGGCCGCCACCGCGTGCACCGCTTGCTGGCTCGACCCGCACTGCCGGTCCACCGATGTCGCCGGCACCGACTCCGGCCATCCCGCGGCGAATACCGCGGTGCGCGCGATGTTGCCCGCCTGGTCCCCCACTTGACTGACGCATCCCCAGACCACGTCGTCGATGTCCACCGGGTCGATCCCGGTGCGTTCGGCCAGCGCGGTGAGCACATGAGCGGAGAGCTCCGCCGGATGGACATCCGCGAGCGCTCCGTTCCGCTTGCCGATCGGAGAACGAACCGCGTCGACGATGACCGCGTCCCTCATCTGCCTTCTCCCGTCCGGTGATCTGCCGCAGCCCCCGGAAATGAATCAACCACCGGTCGGCCAGCAGGGCAAAGACCCGATTCGGAACACTTGGATAGGCCGCATCTATGCCAGGTGAGCGCTGGGCGGTCGCAGCACCGCGCTCCAGCACCGCCGGCGCGGTCGGTGCTCGTCCCGGCCCGGGGAGCGGTTCCCGCACCGGGTGGTGGAGCAGCGAAGAAAAGAGCACCCCGACCGCGGGGGTCGGGGTGCTCGGTGCGAGTGGTGACCGCGGCTGTTACGAAATGGGCCGATCGGTCGGCCGAATCGGTGCCGGCAGGATGTCGCGCCCGGTGAGGTAGCGGTCCACCCCGGCGGCGGCCGAGCGGCCCTCGGAGATCGCCCAGACGATGAGCGACTGCCCGCGTCCCATGTCACCGGCGACGAAAACACCGTCCACACTGGTCATGAAGTTCTCGTCGCGGGCGACGTTGCCCCGCTGGTCGAACTCCACGCCCAGGTTGTCGAGCAGGCCTTCCCGCTCGGGGCCGGTGAAGCCCATCGCCAGCAGCACGAGCTGGGCGGGGATTTCCCGGCTGGTCCCTTCGACGGGGACGAACTTGCCGTCCTCCCGACGGACCTCCACCGCCTTCAGGGCGCGCACGTTGCCGTGCTCGTCCCCGAGGAACTCCTCGGTGTTGATCGAGAACAGCCGTTCCCCGCCCTCTTCGTGCGCCGAGGAAACCCGGTAGATCATCGGGTAGACCGGCCACGGCTGGTGCTCCGGCCGCGACTTGGGCGGCGTCGGCATGATCTCCAGCTGGGTGACCGAACGGGCCCCTTGCCGGAGCGCGGTGCCCAAGCAGTCGGCGCCGGTGTCGCCACCGCCGATGACGACGACGTCCTTGTCCTTCGCCGTGATCGGCGACTCGGTGAGGTCGCCTTCCTGCACCCGGTTCGCCAGCGGCAGGTACTCCATCGCCTGGTGGATGCCGCCGAGCTCCCGCCCCGGCACCGGCAGGTCACGGGGCTTGGTCGAACCGCCGGCGAGCACTACCGCGTCGTAGTCCTCCTTCAGCTGTTCGACGGTGACGTCCACCCCGACGTTCACACCGGCGCGGAATTCGGTGCCCTCGGCTCGCATCTGCCCGAGGCGGCGGTCCAGCCGCCACTTCTCCATCTTGAACTCGGGGATGCCGTAGCGCAGCAGTCCACCGATGCGGTCCGCGCGCTCGTAGACCACCACGCTGTGCCCGGCCCGGGTCAGCTGCTGGGCAGCGGCCAATCCGGCCGGCCCGGAACCGATGACGGCGACCTTCTTCCCGGTCCTGGTCTTCGGCAGCTGCGGCTTGACCCAACCGGCTTCCCAAGCGCGGTCGATGGTTTCGAACTCGACCTGCTTGATGGTGACCGGATCGGAGTTGATGCCGACCACGCAGGCGGCTTCGCACGGCGCCGGGCACAGGAGCCCGGTGAACTCCGGGAAGTTGTTCGTGGCGTGCAGCCGCTCGATGGCCGACTGCCAGTCGTCCCGCCAAACGAGGTCGTTCCACTCCGGGATCAGGTTGCCCAGCGGACACCCCTGGTGGCAGAACGGGATGCCGCAGTCCATGCAGCGGCCCGCTTGCTTCTGCAGCTTGGCCTGCTCGAAGTCGTGGTAGACCTCGCGCCAGTCCTTGATGCGCACATCCACTGGACGCCGCTGCGGGGTCTCGCGCGACGTCGTCATGAAACCCTTGGGATCAGCCATGGGCGGCCTCCATAATCGCCTCGTTGACGTCGCGCCCTTCGCGTTCGGCAGCGCTGCGGGCTGCGAGCACTCGCTTGAAGTCCTTGGGCATCACCTTGCTGAACCGTTCGACGGCGTTGTCCCAGTCGGTCAGCAACCGGTGCGCGACCGCGGATTCGGTCTGCTCGTAGTGCCGGCGGATGCGGTCGTAGAGGAACTTGCGGTCGTCCTCGTCGATCGGGTCCAGGTCCACCATTTCCCGGTTGACCCGGTTGGTGTCCAGATCCAGCACGTAGGCGATACCACCGGACATGCCGGCCGCGAAGTTGCGCCCGACGGGGCCGAGGAACACGGCCCGACCACCGGTCATGTACTCGCAACCGTGGTCACCGGCGCCTTCGACCACCGCGATGGCCCCGGAGTTGCGCACGCAGAACCGCTCGCCCACGACACCGCGGACGAACATCTCCCCGCTGGTGGCCCCGTACAGCAGCACGTTGCCGGCGATGATGTTCTCCTCAGCGGCGAACGGCGCGTCCGGGTGCGGGCGCACCACGATCCGCCCGCCGGACAGGCCCTTGCCGACGTAGTCGTTGGCGTCGCCGAGCAGCCGCAAGGTCACCCCGCGCGGGAGGAATGCGCCGAAGGACTGCCCCGCCGAGCCGGTGAACGTCACGTCGATGGTGTCGTCCGGCAGGCCTTCGCCGCCCCAGCGCCGAGTCACCTCGGACCCGAGCATGGTGCCGACCGTCCGGTTGACGTTGCGCACCGGCATCTCCAGCCGAACCGGGGTGCCGTCCTTGATGGCCCCCTCGCAGAGCTGGATGAGGGTGTTGTCCAGGGCTTCGCTCAACCCGTGGTCCTGCTCCGCGGTGCGACGGCGCGAGGCCCCTTCGGCGAGCTCCGGGACGTGCGTGATGGGCGAGAGGTCCAGCCCCTGGGTCTTCCAGTGCCGCTCCGCCTCGGAGGTGTCCAGCAGCTCGGCGTGGCCGATGGCTTCGTCCAGCGAGCGGAACCCGAGCTCGGCCAGGTACTCGCGCACCTCTTGGGCGATGAACTCGAAGAAGTTCACCACGTACTCGGCCTTGCCGCTGAACTTCTCCCGCAGCTTCGGGTTCTGGGTGGCCACCCCGACCGGGCAGGTGTCCAGGTGGCAGACCCGCATCATGATGCAGCCCGAAACCACCAGCGGCGCGGTGGCGAAACCGTACTCCTCGGCGCCCAGCAGGGCGGCGACGACGACGTCGCGGCCGGTCTTGAGCTGGCCGTCGGTCTGCACCACGATCCGGTCGCGCAGGTCGTTGGCCAACAGCGTCTGCTGGGTTTCGGCCAGACCGAGTTCCCACGGGCCACCGGCGTGCTTGATCGAGGACAGCGGCGAAGCACCGGTGCCGCCGTCGTGCCCGGAGATCAGCACCACGTCGGCGTGCGCCTTGGCCACCCCGGCGGCCACCGTGCCCACGCCGACCTCGGAGACCAGCTTGACGTGGATCCGCGCCTTCGGGTTGGCGTTCTTCAGGTCGTGGATGAGCTGCGCCAGGTCCTCGATGGAGTAGATGTCGTGGTGCGGCGGCGGCGAGATCAGCCCCACGCCCGGCGTGGAGTGCCGCGTCTTGGCCACCCACGGGTAGACCTTGTGCCCGGGCAGCTGGCCGCCTTCCCCGGGCTTGGCGCCCTGGGCCATCTTGATCTGGATGTCGTCGGCGTTGACCAG
>NZ_AYJW01000089.1 GCF_000497205.1 Saccharopolyspora rectivirgula DSM 43747 | reverse complement strand
CCTCCGGCCGGTCCCCCTCGCCAGCTCAACCGATCTTCTGCCAGGCCTCGGAGATCAACTGCTGGGTCTCCCCGAGCAGCTGCGGTAACACCTTCGTGTGGCCGATCACCGGCATGAAGTTCGAGTCACCGCCCCACCTGGGCACGACGTGCTGGTGCAGGTGAGCAGCAATGCCCGCACCGGCGACCGCCCCCTGGTTCAAACCGATGTTGAACCCGTGCGGCGCTGACACGTGCCGGATCACCCGCATCGCCGTGCGCGTGTACTCGGCGACCGCGATCGTCTCCGCCTCGGTCAGATCGGTGTAGTCGGCCACGTGCCGGTACGGCAGCACCATCAGATGGCCCGGGTTGTAGGGGTAGAGGTTGAGGATGGCGAAAACCAGCTCTCCCCGCGCCACGATCAGGGTCTCGCTGTCCGGCTTGCCCGACTCCAACAGCCGGCAGAACGGGCAACCGTCGCTATCGCCCCCGTCGGGCTTGTTCTCCCCCTTGATGTAGGCCATCCGGTGCGGAGTCCACAGCCGCTGCAGCGCGTCCGGCACTCCGGCACCGTCCTGTTCGGTCAACTCCACGCCCTCTGGGCCGCGCTCCTGGTTCACGCCAACTCCGCCTGGAAGTTCTCCGCCGTCGGGGAGGCGTTCTCCCTGCGCTGCACCCACTTGGTGATGGCCGCGACCGCGTCGTCGACCGCGACCCCGTTGATCTGGGTGCCGTCGCGGAACCGGAAGGACACCGCGTTGTTCTCCACATCCCGGTTCCCGGCCAGCAGCATGAACGGGACCTTCTGCGTGGTGTGGGTGCGGATCTTCTTCTGCATCCGGTCGTCGCTGGTGTCCACCTCGGCCCGCAAGCCGGCAACCCGCAGCGCGTTTGTGACCTTCTGCAGGTGCTCGACGTGCTCGTCGGCGATCGGAATCCCCATCACCTGCACCGGCGACAACCACGCGGGGAACGCTCCCGCGTAGTGCTCGGTGAGCACCCCGAAGAACCGCTCGATGGAGCCGAACAGCGCGCGGTGGATCTTGATCGGCCGCTGCTTGCTGCCGTCCGGAGCGGTGTACTCGAGGTTGAACCGCTCCGGGAGGTGGTAGTCGACCTGGATGGTCGACATCTGCCAGGTGCGGCCCAGCGCGTCCTTGGCCTGCACCGAGATCTTCGGACCGTAGAAGGCGGCCCCGCCCGGGTCGGGCACCAGCTCCAGGCCGGACGCCTCCGCCGCCTCGCGGAGCGCCTCGGTGGCCATCTCCCAGCTGGCGTCGTCGCCGACGTACTTCTCCTCGTTGCGGGTGGACAGCTCCAGGTAGAAGTCGTCGAGGCCGAAGTCCCGCAGCAGGTCCAGCACGAAGCCCAGCAGCGACTTCAGCTCGTCCTGCAGCTGGTCGGGGGTGCAGTAGATGTGCGCGTCGTCCTGCGTCATCCCGCGCACCCGGGTCAGCCCGTGCACCACACCGGACTTCTCGTACCGGTACACCGAGCCGAACTCGAACAGCCGCAGCGGGAGTTCCCGGTAGGAGCGCCCGCGGGAGCGGAAGATGAGGTTGTGGAACGGGCAGTTCATCGGCTTGAGGTAGTAGTCCTGCCCGGGCTTGCGCAGCTCACCGTTGGCGTCCCGCTCCTCGTCGAGGTGCATCGCCGGGAACATGCCGTCCTGGTACCAGTCGAGGTGCCCCGAGGTCTTGAACAGGGCGTCCTTGGTGATGTGCGGGGTGTAGACGAACTCGTACCCGGCTTCGGCGTGCCGCTTCCGCGAGTAGTCCTCCATCTCCCGGCGGATGATGCCGCCCTTGGGGTGGAAGACCGCCAACCCGGAACCGATCTCCTCGGGGAAGGAGAACAGGTCGAGCTCGCTCCCCAGCCGCCGGTGGTCGCGCCGTTCGGCCTCGGCCAGCAGCTCCAGGTGCTCGTTCAGCTTCTCCTTCGACTCCCAGGCGGTGCCGTAGATGCGCTGCAACTGCTGGTTGCGCTGGTCGCCACGCCAGTACGCGGCGGCGACCCGCATCAGCTTGACCGCCGGGATGAACCGGGTGTGCGGCACGTGCGGCCCGCGGCACAGGTCACCCCACACCACGTTGCCGTGGCGGTCGATGTTGTCGTAGACGGTGAGCTCTCCCCCACCGACCTCCATCACCTCGCTGGTGTCCACCTCCGACTTGAGGTCGACCAGCTCCAGCTTGTACGGCTCGGAGGCCAGCTCCTCCTTGGCGGCCTCCACCGACTCGAGCTTGCGGCGGGAGAACTTCTGGCCCGACTTGATGATCTGCTTCATGCGCTTCTCCAGCGCCTGCAGATCCTCCGGCGTGAACGGGCGTTCCACGTCGAAGTCGTAGTAGAAACCGTCCTTGACCGGCGGTCCGATACCCAGCTTGGCTTCCGGGAACAGGTCCTGGACAGCCTGCGCGAGCACGTGCGCGGCGGAGTGGCGGATGACGCTGCGCCCATCCTCGGTGTCCGCGGCTACGGGTTCCACCTCGGTGTCCGTCTCCGGCGCCCATGCGAGGTCCCGGAGGTTCCCGTCAGCGTCACGAACCACGACGATCGCCTGCGGCCCCTTCGAAGGCAGCCCCGCCTCGGCGACCGCTTCCCCGGCAGTAGTGCCCGCCGGTACCTTCACCCGGGGAGCTTGCTGGGCTTGGGAAGGCAGAACGGACACGATCACTCCTAGGTAGTTGCCGGTAATTCGACCGGCGCGGACACGCTTCGTCCCTCGATGCTATCGAGCGCCCGGAACCGGCCTTCTCCCAGCTCCCGGGTGCGCTCCCGGACGCGGGGAGATCAGCTGCCGGCGGCCAGCTCCGCCATTTCCGAAGCCGATACCACCCCACCGGAGTACTCGCCCTGCACGAGCTCCACACCCAGCTGGTGCAGCCGCTCGGCCTGCACCCGGGTGCGCACCCCGGTGGCCAGCACGGGGAGCTCCATCAGCTCCGCCGCGCCCACCGCCGCTTGCACCAGGTACCGGTTGAGCGGATCCGGCCCCTCGGGGTGCTCGAAGTTCGCGACGTGCGGGCCGTCGATCCGCACCCCGGCCAGCGGCAGCCCCCGCAACCGGGGCACCCGGCTGTACTCGGAGCCGAACTCGTACACGAACAGCCGGATCCCCATGCCGGTGAAGATGTCCAGGATGTCGGACGGGTCGCCGTGCTGGTCGAAGAGCGCCTCCTCCGGCAGCGACAGCACCAAGGAGCTGGGCGGCAGCCCGGTGGAGCGCAGCACCTCCTGCACGCTGGCCACCAGATCCGGGTCCCGGGTGTGCCGTGGGGTCAGCGACACCACCACCTGCGGAAAGCCTTCCTCCCGCCACTGGCTCGCGTGCTGGCAGGCCCGTTCCAGCACCCAGTTGCCCAGCCGGACGATCAGCCCGGTCTCCTCGGCCAGCGCGAGGAACTCCTCCTCCGGAAGCTCACCGAGCTCCGGGTGGTCCCAGCGCACCACCGCCGTGGCCGCCACCACCTTGTGGTCGCGCAACCGCACCACCGGCTCGTACTCGACGAACAGCTCGTCCTGGTCCAGCGCCGCTGGCAGCGCGGCCGACAGTTGGAAGCGCTTGCGGTCGTGGGCGTTGTCCTCGGGGTCGAACAGCACCCACTGCGCCCGACCGTCCCGCTTCGCCCGGTACAGGGTGATGTCCACATCGCGCAGCAGCGCCTCCGGGGTCGCGCCGGCGACCTCCCGCTCCAAGACGCCCACGCTGCTCAGCACCCGCAGTTCGTGCTCGTCGACGCGCACCGGCTGCGTGATCTCCCGGCGAATGGTCTCGACCAGCTCGATCAACTGCCCGGCCCCGTTGGAATCCGCCACGAGCACCAGGAACTCGTCCCCGCCGATCCGGGCCACCAGGTTGCCCGGATCGGTGCAGCAGTTCTCCATCCGCTGCGCCACCGCGCGCAGCAGCTTGTCGCCGGCGGAGTGCCCGGCGCTGTCGTTGATGGCTTTGAACCCGTCCAGCCCGAAGTAGCACAACCCGACCCGGCGCCCCGGGTACAGCGGCTGCAGGGCTTCCTCCAACTTGGTCTGCAGCAGGGTCCGGTTGGCCAAACCGGTCAGCGGATCCCGGGTGGCCTGGCGCCGGAACTGCTCCTGCAGCATGTGCCGCTGGGTGATGTCCTCGTAGAGCAGCACCTGGTATTCCGGAGCGCCGTCGGAGGCGCAGACCAGGGAGGCCGAGAGCTGGGTCCACACCTGCCCGCCGTCCGGGGCGGTGGAGCAGGTCTGCACGTGGAACCGGGGAACCCGACCGGCGAGCAGGTCCGCTTCACTCCGCCGCAGCTGATCCCGCCACTGCTCGTCGACCAGGTCGTAGATGCTGGCACCGATCAGCTTGCTCTCCGGGCAGTTGAAGATCTCCCGCATCGCCAGGTTGGTCTCCTCGATCACCCCGTCCAGGTTGACGATGGCGATCCCCAACGGGGAGGAGTTGAACACCGCGCGCGACCTGGCCTCGCTGGCCCGCAGCGCCTGCTCCGCTTCGTCCCGGGCCCGCAGCACCGCCTGTTTGAGGGCTTCCTGCTCCTGCAGCGACTGCTCCCGCAGCTGGCAGGCGAAGCCGGTGGCCAGCTCCCCGAGCACCGCGGACACCTGCTGGACGGACGCACCGGGCACCAGGTCCAGCAGTCGCTCGGCGAACAACCGCAGCGTGCGGGACAGCACCTCGGAGTTGGTGAACCGGGTGCGGACCAGGTCCTGCCCCACCTGCCTGGCTCGCTCGAGAGCGGCTCGCCCCTCCAGGACCTCGATGATCGTGCTGGCGAAATCGGCCAGGCGGTTGTCGATCTCGGCCGGTGGCAACGGCACGTAGCTGGTGTGCTGGATCTCCCGGCGCCAACGCGTTGCCAATTCCATCCGGTCTGCTTCGGTGACCACAACTGCTCTCCACGCGGGGTTAAGCGAAGCGCACCAACCGACGCCTCCCACCGGCGCATTTGCTGTCGATGCGGTTGTTCCCTAGCCACAGCCGAACGACTGCCCGCACGAGTCGCCGCCCGACGAAGGTGATCATGAGTGATCTTACTGTGACCGAACGCGAGCGGGTACACGCGGATCGCCTGCCCGCACCAGCCGCTCCCGCTATGAACATTCTCACCGGCCCACACCGCGAGACGCCAGGTAAGGCATGCCTAAGCTGAAGTAGTTGGCCGAGATCCGGCAAGCCCGTCCAGGGCCAGTTTCTGTCAGCGCCGTGTTCAGGCGCAGGTAAAGGAGAGTGGATGTCTCGCCCGTTGCGAGTGGCAATCATCGGGGCTGGACCAGCCGGCATATACGCAGCCGACTCCCTCATCAAGTCGGAAACGCCGGTCGACATCGACCTGTTCGACCGCATGCCGGCGCCCTACGGCCTCATTCGCTACGGCGTAGCACCCGACCACCCGCGCATCAAGGGGATCGTCAGCGCACTGCAGCGCATCATGGAGAAACCGCAGCTGCGCTTCCTGGGCAACGTCGACTACGGCGTTGACCTCAAGCTCGCCGATCTCCGCCAGCACTACGACGCGGTCATCTTCGCCACCGGCGCCGACGGCGACCGCCCGCTGGACATCCCGGGCATCGACCTGCCGCACAGCTACGGGGCGGCCGAGTTCGTGTACTGGTACGACGGCTACCCGGAAGCCCCTCGGGAGTGGACGCTGGACGCCGAGCAGGTCGCGGTGATCGGCGCCGGCAACGTCGCCCTCGACGTCGCCAGGGTGCTGGCGAAGCAGGCCGACGACCTGCTGAGCACCGAGATCCCGGACAACGTCTACCGTGGGCTGAAGCAGTCCCGGATCACCGACGTCCACCTGTTCGCCCGGCGCGGGCCGGCCCAGGCCAAGTTCACCCCGCTGGAGCTGCGCGAGCTCGACCACCAGGACGGGGTGGAGGTCATCGTGCACCCGGAGGGGTTCGAGCTCGACGACGCCAGCCAGGAAGCCATCCGGTCCAGCAACCAGGTCAAGACCGTGGTGAAGACCCTGCAGGACTGGGCACTGCGGGAACCCAAGTACGACACGCCGCGGCGGCTGCACGTGCACTTCCTGCGCGCTCCCGCCGAGGTGCTGGGCACCGACCGGGTGGCCGGGCTGAAGACCCAGGTCATGGAGCTGACCGGGGACGGCAACGTGCGCGGCACCGGGGAATTCGAGACCTGGGAGGTCCAGCAGGTGTACCGCGCGGTGGGGTACCTGAGCTCCCCGGTGGCCGACCTGCCGTTCGACTCCGAGAAGGGCACCATCCCCAACGAGGGGGGCCGAGTGCTGGGGCTGGACGGCACTCCGCTCGAGGGCGTCTACACCACCGGTTGGGTCAAGCGCGGACCGGTGGGGCTGATCGGCCACACCAAGGGCGACGCGCTGGAAACGATCGGCAACCTGCTGGCCGATGCCGCTCAGCTGCCCGCCCCGGAGTTCCCGGAGCGGGAGGCGGTGCTGCAGCTGCTGGAAGACCGCCAGGTCGAGTACACCACCTGGGAGGGCTGGCAGCGGTTGGACGCGCACGAGAAGGCGCTGGGCGAAGCCCAGGGCCGGGAGCGCATCAAGGTGGTGCCGCGGGAGGAGATGGTCCGGATCTCCCGCGAATCGGACTGACCGACCGCTAGCAGCGCTGGTAGAGCCCGACCGAAACGGAAGCCGTGACCTGCAGCGGGCTCGGCAACGCCGCTATCCGGTCGCGGAGGTCCGCGGCGCTGGTGTGCCAGGCGCTGGGCCCCATGGCCACCAGCGCTGCGGCGTCGTCCGCGGTCAGGGACAGCGGGAACTCCACCGTCCGCTCCGCCAGCGGTTCGAACCGGCCCGCCAGCTGCGCGTCGAGCCGCTGCCGCTTGCGCTCGTCGACGTGCAGCAGCCCGAGCGCGTCCACCAGCGAGGCCAGGTGCTGCTGGTTCGGGGTGACCACCACGAGCCGGCCGCCGGGGCGCAGCACCCGGTGCATCTCCGCCGCGTTGCGCGGGGCGAACACGTTCAGCAGCGCGGCTGCCGAGCCGGTGCGCAGCGGCATGCGCTGCCAGGCGTCGGCGACCACCGCGCCGATCCGGGGGTGCGCTTTGGCCGCCCGCCGGCAGGCGTACTTGGAGGTGTCCAAGGCGACCCCGGTGGCCTCCGGCAGCTCCTCCAGCACCCGGGCCAGGTAGTAGCCGGTGCCGGCGCCGATGTCGGCGACGCACCCCCGGGTCCCCGCCAACGCCGAGCTGATCTCGGCCGCTATGGGCTCGTAGTGCCCGGCGGCCAGGAAACCGGCCCGGGCCGCCACCATGTCCGCGGTGTCCCCCTCGTTGGGGCGTCCCTTCGCGGAGAGCAGGCTGACGTAACCCTGGCGGGCGATGTCGAAAGCGTGCCCGGCCGCACAGCGCAGCGAGCCGTCGCCCGGCGCCAGCCCCTCCCCGCAGTGCGGACAAGCCAGCACGTTCACTACCGCGTCGAGCACCCTCAAACCTCCACCCAGGCGAACCCGGGCGATTTTACGGCCCGGGTTCGCGGTGGGGTGCTCCCCGACCGGCGGCAGGAGCGCGGGCGCGGCGCTGCCGGACCGCGGTCCTCGAGCGCTAGCCGGTGACCGCCGGGGATTCAGCCGCCTCCCGCAGCCGCGCGATGTCGATCTTGCTCATCTCGAGCATCGCCCGCATCACCCGGTTCACCTTGTCCTGGTCGGGGTCGTTGAACATCTGCTGCAACTCCGCGGAATCCACCTGCCAGGAGAGGCCGTACTTGTCCTTCAACCAGCCGCACGGCCCGTACTCCCCGCCTTCGCCCAGGCGCTCCCACAGCCTGTCGATCTCCTCCTGCGACTCGCAGGCGATGTTCAGCGACACCGCTTCGTTGAACGTGAACTCGGGGCCGCCGTTGAGCGCCATGTAGCGCTGGCCGGCCAGTTCGAACACCACGAGCATCGTGGTGCCCGGTTCGCCCGGGCCGACCTCCGGGGAAGGGACCGTTTCCACGATCCGCGAATCCTCGAACAGCGAGGTGTAGAACTGCACCGCTTCCTCGGCCTCGTGGTCGTACCACAGGCACGGCATGATCTTCTGCTGCATGGTCCGTCCTCCGAACTTTCGCGACTCGTGAGGACAGACCGCCCAGGCCGGCGGAACTCATCGGTGCGGGCGGAAGAATCTCGGGGCGCCCCCGGAAGGATCACCAGTCCGGCCGCAGTGCCATGCCGGACGCGGTGCCGTCCAGCCGCACCCCGAGCACCTGGTGCAGCTGCACGACGTTGCGTTCGAACCCCAACCGGCAGGCCGCCATGTACAACCGCCACACCCGGGCGCGCTGCGGCCCCACCTCGGCGACCGCTTCCGGCCAGTGCCGCTCGAGGTTGGCGCACCAGTCGGCCAGGGTCAGCGCGTAGTGCTCGCGCAGGTTCTCCTCGTGCCGGATCTCGAACCCGCTGTCGTTCATCGCCGACACGAGCGTGCCGACCGGCTCGAGCTCCCCGTCCGGGAACACGTACCGGCCGATGAACTTCCCGGCCCGAGCCCCGTAGCTGCCATCCGGTCGGGTGATGCAGTGGTTGAGCAGCCGACCACCGGGACGCAGTTTCGAGTGCAGGAAGGAGAAGTAGCTGCCCAAGTTCTTCCGGCCGACGTGCTCGGTCAGCCCGATGGAGCTGATCGCGTCGAACCCGGATTCGGTGACGTCCCGGTAGTCCAGCTGCCTGACCTCGGCCAGTTCCGCCAGCCCGCGTTCGGCGATGGCCTTCTGCGCCCACCGCGCCTGCTGGCCGGACAGGGTCACCCCGAGGGCCCGCACGCCGTAGTGCTCGGCGGCGTGCATCACCATCCCGCCCCATCCGCAGCCGACGTCCAGCAACCGCATTCCCGGGCGCAGCCCCAGTTTGCGGGCGACCAGGTCGTGCTTGACGAACTGCGCGGTCTCCAGCGACGCCGAATCGTCCGGGTACACCGCGCAGGTGTAGGTCATCGAGGGACCCAGCACCCACTCGTAGAAGCGGTTGGAGACGTCGTAGTGGTAGGTCACCGACTTCCGGTCGCGGTTCTTGGAGTGCCTGCGGCCGCGCGGCCGGTGCTCGACTTCCGGCACCCGGGCCGGCCACCACAGGCGGTACCCGAGCAGCTGCACCGCCAGTCTGCGCCGCACCTGCGCCGGGACCCCCTCCAGGGACACCGAGGGGAAGCTGGCCAGCGCCGTGTACATGTCGCCGCGCACCTCGATGGCACCGGTGACGTAGGCGCGGGCCAACCCCAGTTCGCTGGGAGCCGCCGCGAGGTGGGACAACGCCAGCGGCGAACGGATGTCCAGGCACACCTCCGCCCCGGGCTGACCGCCTCGGCTGCCGTCGAACGCCCGGATCTCCACCGGAACGTCCGAGCCGAGTACCCGGGTGATCACATCCGCCCAGCCCATCGCTGTCAGCTCCTCTCCGGTCCCGCGGTGGTGTTGTGGTCAGGAGCCCCGGACGCACTTGTCGTACAGGTCCGGAAGCCGGCCGTCCGGGTCGTACTCCTTCTTCAGGCGCTGGTACGCCGACCAGTTGTAGAGCTCCCAGAACTCCTCTTCGCCGTAGTAGACATCGGAGTACAGCGATTTGTGGCCGCCGAGTTCCCGGACTACCCGTTCGATTGCCCGGTTGTGCCTTCCGGGTGATTGGCCTGGCCGCTGCTGAACCATCCCCCAGAAGCCGACGTTGACGTACAGGGTGTTCGGGTCCATCGGGTACAACGGCCACCCGGCGGGGTCCCGGAGTTTGACCGGGCAGAGCCATACCGGCCGCATACCGATTTCCCGCTGGAAGAAGTCGAGGAATTCGGCCAACCGGTCCACGGGGATCTCGACGTCCTGGATCACCGGTTCGTACCCGGGCTGGCCGCGCAGCGCGGCGAGCCGGTTGCTGAGCCCGTACCTGCGGTCCAGGGCGACGATCCTGCGGTAGACGTCGGAGCGCCGGTACCGCCGTGGCCACAACCTGCGGACCAGCGGGTTCTGCACCCCCAGCGCGCGGGAGCACCAGAACCAGTCGGTGTCCCACCGCCACAGGAAGTCCTCCGCGGTGAGGAAGTCGACCCGCTTGCGGCGCACCGAGCGGTAGTAGATCTGCTGGCCGGTGTAATCACTGGTGAACGGGGCGTCCTCCACATAGGAGCCGATGGTCAGGTACATCTCCCCGGGGCCGAACGCGGTGCCGTCGAGGAAGTCGACGCGGTTCCCGTCGAACTCCCCGTCGCGGCACAGTTCGGCGATGGCGTGCGCGCATTCCGCTGCCGATCCCAATCGGACGTGGCGGAGCATGACGTGCGGCCGGATCCGCTCCAGTTCGACCTCCAGGCGGAGCGCGTATCCCAAGGTGCCGTAGGAATTGGGGAATCCGCGGAAGAGCGCGGCGTGCTCGTTGTCCGGCCGGGCGGTCACCACCCGCCCGTCACCGGTGAGGATTTCCATTTCCCGAACGGACTCGTGCGGCAGTCCGTTGCGGAACGACGTGGCTTCGATCCCCAGCCCGGCGACCGCTCCGCCGAGGGTGATCGTGCGCAGCTGCGGGACCACCAGCGGAACCAGTCCGGAGGGCAGCACCGCGGTGACGATGTCCTCGTAGGTGGTCATCCCCTGGATGTGCGCGGTCCGCGTCCGCGGATCCGTGCGCAGCACCCGGTTGAACCTGCTGACGTCCAGTCCCGGCCCGGCCGGGGCGTCCCGGAAGCGGAACAGGTTCGAGGTCGGTTTGGCCAGCCGCACCGCGGTCCCGGCGGGCAACCTCGCGTACTGCGCCGTTATCGCAGCAACATCGTCGGCGTGCTTGCTCGCCGCGGCCGTTCCCTGCTCTGCCATGCGTCCGACCCTATTGCCCGCCCGCCGTAACGGCATCTGAAAGCAACTCCGCTGCGGGCACCGTGGAGTTCCCCCGATGCGGTTCCGGTGCACCGCCGCGGAGCACGAGCAGCGGATCTCACCGCTCCCCCCGTCGTCAGGGGAGCGGTGCTGGACGGGAACCGACTCGCGACCGATCCCGGATGCGCGACGGCGCACCGGTTCGCGGGCTTCCGCGACACCCACCGCGGACGCTATTGCTCGTCAGGGGGCGGCAACAACCCGCGTCCGCGGATGTCACCCGGTATTCGCACTCACCGCGCGCGGCGCAGCGCCCACGCCCGGAGGCCGCGGAAGCCCTGGACCTTGGTGGGGCCGACGGAGATCAGGTGGTACCTGTCGTCTTCGCGCAGCGCGGCGGACAACTCCCGGTCCACCAGCACCGACGCGGGGCGGGCCACCGAGGTCAACCGGCTGGCGATGTTGACCGTGGACCCGTACACGTCCCCGAACCTGGCCAGGACCGTGCCCATGGCCATCCCGATCCGCAGCCGCGGCATGTCCTCGGTCTTGCCGATCTCCTCGTTGAGGGTCAGGGCGATCTCGGCGGCTTCCTCCGCGTGGTCGGTCACGAACAGCACTTCGTCGCCGACCGTTTTGACGATCCGGCCGTGGTTCTCCGCGATCACCCTGTTGACCAGTTCTTCGAACCGGTCGATCAGCCGGGCCAGTTCGAGCTCGGTGAAGTCCCGGATCAACCGGGTGTACCCGACGATGTCGGCGAATCCGACCGCCTGCACGACCTCGTTCGGGTTCGTCTCCGGTTCCGCCAGCGCCCGGGTCGCGGTGGCCGCCAGGTGGCGGCGCCACACGTACTCCTGCAGCCGCTCCATCACCGGCAGGATGGCGCCGGCGAACTGGGCGGTGGTGTCGAGGTCTTCGGCGAACTGCTTGCCGAGCAGCGCCCGGAAGATGCCGACCTGCCACTCGGCCAGCCGCGACATGCTCTGCGCCAGGGAACGGGCCACCGCGTTCTCCAGCTCCGGCTGGATCACTTCGGCGGACACCAGCTGCACCAGGGCTTTCAACGCGGCGATGTCGGCGTCGGTGAACACCACTTCGTCGTCATCGACGTGGGCGAACCCCATCGCCTGCCAGAGCTGTTCGGCCCGTTCCAGTTCCACCCCGGCCGCGGCGGCGACCTCCGACTTCGTGTACTGCAGACGGCGACCGAGGACCGCTTCAGCGATCTGGCGCTGCTGCTTGTCGTTATCGCGTGGTTCGTACGACGAGCACATCGCAGTCCGCCCGGCGGCACACCTCGGAAGGAACCGACCCGAGAATGCGACCCTTCAGCGTGTTCAAGCCCCGGCTGCCGACGACCAGCAGCTCGGCGGAGTGCTCGCGAGCTGCCGCCAACAGCACCGGCACCGGCTCCCCTTTTCGAGCAACCGTCTCCACCTCCGCGGCTCCGGCCTCGGCGGCGACCGCCGCCGCTTCCCGCAGGTTGCTCTCCGCGGGAGCTGAACCGATCACCTGGAAGGCTTCGTCGCCGAGCTCGTCCTCGGCCTCGTGCACCTGGCGAGGGCTGCTCGGGTAGTACGCACAGACCACCACCAACCGTGCCGAGGAATCACGGGCAACTTCCGCAGCTCGGGACACCGCCCGCAGCGACGGCCGAGAACCGTCGGCGCCGACGACGACGGTGCGGTAACTCGACATCGAACTCCTACTTCCAGCAGTAAGGACTCGCGCGGTTGTGAACCCTAACGACCTCGACACCGAGAAGTCACGCATGGCGGTCCAATTGATCGCGATGTGCGCTCGAAGCCCCTCGTGACGCGGTCTCGTCGTGCATACACCCAAACGGGTGCATCATCTATTGTGCAGCTGCACAAAGCATGCACGGGCGACTCCCGCTATGTTCCGCCGGCACAACTTGCTGCTACGGGACCTCCGGGCCGGCGCTGCCCCGGAAGAGCGACCGGGCCGCCTGCCCGCACCGGCATCACCCCACGAGGAGAACCAGTGAGATCACCCGAACTGCAGACGGGAAAGGGCCCTTTCCGGCGCAAACCGATCGCCGAAATAACTTCTGAAACCGCCACCAGCGCCGGGCCGTCCCACGGCTCCATCAGGTAGCTGTGGAACTCGTAGAAAGCCCGCCGTTCGGGGCTCATCTCCGCGTGGTTCTCCACGCTTCGGGGATCATCATCAGCACGGCGTGCGGCAGCGAACGCCCACCGAGGTGCAGCAGCTCCAGCCCCTCGTCGAAGGTGGCGGAGTCGCTGGCGTCCGGCGTGGCGATCGGGTAGAGCCGCTCCAGGTCGCCGGGGATCAGCCCGGTGGC
>NZ_AYJW01000088.1 GCF_000497205.1 Saccharopolyspora rectivirgula DSM 43747 | reverse complement strand
GCTTCCCCAGCCGCGTGGTACAGCAGCCAGGTCAGCGTTTCCATGAAGTTCTCCGGCTGGACCGGGCAGCCGGGCACGTTGATGATCGGCAGTCCCGACTTCGCTTTGAAATCCCATCCCAGGTAATCGGCCAACCCCATGCAACCGGTCGGATTGCCCGCCATCGCATGGATGCCGCCGTAGGTCGCGCAAGTACCCGCGGCCACCACCGCCCATGCTCGGGGGGCCAGCTGGTCTATCCACCAGTTCAGCGTCAGCGGCTCACCGGTGTCCGGGTCGTTGCCGAAGGAGGTCCAGTAACCGTCGCCCTCGATGATGTTCTGGTTCGGAATGGACCCCTCGATCACCAGGATGAAAGGACCGGATTCCCCTCGAGCCGCTGCGCGGTAGGGCTTGAGGAATTCTTCTCCTCCCACGCTGGGGGACAGAACTTTGTTGTGCAGGTTCACCTTGGGCAGCCGCGGAATCAGCCCTAGAACGACATCTTCTATCGCCGGCTGCCCGGATGCTGTGATGGAAACGGTGTCTCCATCACAGCTCATCCCTTCGGAGATCCACAGGATGTCCACTTCGCTCAGACCGGAAACTTCCGAAGAACTCGTCGTCCCCTGCGTCCAGGTTCGCGTCCCGCTCTCGGCAACCATCGCGGGCCTCCTTCGTCGTTGAGGGACCAGCTGGGTTCGACACCGACCTGCTCACCGGAATGCTCGTTTTCCCATTTCCATTGTCGTTTCCGACGCTCTGGTCCGAGTTTCTGCGACTGTTCTGCTCCGGCAATCGGATGGTCCCGTGCAATCGGCTGAAAACTTCCTTGGGCATTTTCTCGACCCGGTCCAGGATTTGCGCTACCCGCGGATCGGTGGCCCGTGCTTCCTGTTTCTCCTCTTCGGTCAACGTCAGCGTGCGCAGCGAGAGCAGTTCATCGATCTCCGCCGCATCGTGCATGTCGCCGGGACTCTCCGGAGCAACTTCCGGGTAGTCGTAGAGCAATATCGGGGACGACAGCATGAGGTTGTGCGTTCCCGGTTCACCTATGCGCACCGGGAACGTGTGGATGTTCTGGCACCCCGAGACGAAAGGAGCAGCCCACGAAGTGGGCTCTATCAAAGAGGAAAAAGCCAATCCATGACCACATAGGAGTGTGTGCGTGGCCAACATCGAGGTGCGCAGCGCGATATCGCGTGGCGCGTGCGGTTCCAGGGAATTTCCCGTGTTCTGCGTGAAGATGCGGAATTTGTAAGCCGGAAAGGGAACATCGATGCGCTGCACGCTCAAATTCGTGGTGGCCGATATCGGCCAGCGACGCCGCACCACCCGAGTTGTCGCGTTCAACTCGGTGACCTCTTCACCACCGTGCACCCCGACGTCGAACTGGCGCGGCTCGTTGACCAGATCGGCCAGGCACACAGCGAGATCGAACTCGTGCGGAACCGCTTCGTCGAAGCTCAGCACCTGCTGACCATCGACCTCCGCTGATTCCACTGGACGATAATTTCCTTCGAAGTCGCACTGTTCCACGGTCTTGTTCTGCAACTGCAGGTACCGCAGTCGCACGTGCAACGTGATCAACCGCGGATCGTCGATCACCTCGAACAGGCACTCGGTCTGCTGACGCCACGTTTCAACGGAGCCGGCCACTTCGGGCATGACCGGGCCGTCCGCCTCGACCCAGCCGCGCTCAGCCAGAACGCCGAATTGCCAGCGAACCCGGTTCTTGCCGGAGGATTTGCGGTACGGGTACAGGACGTACCCTTCGTAGAGCACCGCATCGGCGACCTGCTGCACCCTTTCGAAATCAGCGTGTGCTTTCGAATTTTCGGGCACGATGCCTGCCGAGCTGCTCATCGCTCACCTTCCGGTTGTCGCCGGTCGCACGATCGAATCCCCCGACCGCCGGAACATGACAGCACCAGACGATCTTTTCCTCCGGTGATCTCGCTGTCACTGCCAGCAGTGCACTTCAACCTAATCCGGGTGTAGCAGGGGTCACAAATCGATCTGTTGCGAGAGCCGATCTTCCAGCACCGCAGGACGGAAAAAGATTCTGGAAAATACCTGGTCGCACTGCCCGGCTCGGTTTATACCAGCGGGCACTCGAGCAGGAATCACTGGAAACCACTTCCCAGAAGCAGGAGCCAGTGCTCAACAAGAGAGCGCGAACAGGTTCGAGGAAGAAGCGAAAAGGCACTTCTCCCACCCGGTCGTGCACTTCCAGCCGGCGCTCCACCACTTTCCGGTGAAACGACTCCCGGTCTTCCGCCAAGCCAGCAGCCACTGGACACCGGTCAGCAACACGACTCAGCTCGATGAGCTCGTGGACCTTCGCGCGGCTCAAGCGCAGGACGCCAATCCGGCGAACAGATGGCCATGCGCGGAGGAACAACGACAAGCAGAAGTGCGCGCTCGCCACATCAGCGAGCGCGCACTTCCAGCAGAATTGATTCATCCAGCTGCGGAATGGTCTCCTGAGGTGAACTTCTCCCGACGAATGCGCCTGGGCGGCATTCTGCGCCGCTTGAGCGCTTTCACTCCTTCCTCCACCATTCGCGGTGGACCGCAAACATACCCGGAGTAATTCCGGCAGGAACGGAAATCCGCGAGGAAGGCATCAGTCACGTATCCACTCCTCCCCGCCCAGGTTTCCCTGCTCAAGCAGGGCGTGTAGGTGAAGTTGCCGACCTGGCTCTGCAGTTCGGAGAAGAAGTCCTGGTCGTAGAGATCTTGCCGAGTGCGCACACCGTGGTAGAGGTGCACTTCCTGCTGTCGTTCCCCGGTCAAGGCGCGCAGAACGATGGACTTCAGCGGAGCGAGTCCGGTACCAGCCCCCAACAGCACTATGCCGTCCACGTCCTCATCGGGCTGGTAGCAGAAGTCTCCCAATGGCCCCTTCAACTCCACCGCATCACCGATGACCAGGTCTTTGAAGATCCAGCCGTCCGTCGCCAACCCGCCCGGTTCCCGACGGATGTGGAACTCCAGTTCTCGACTTCCTGGTGAATTGGCCAGCGAGTACTGGCGAGTGGCTGTGGATCCCGGAATGGTGAACTCCACGTACTGACCGGCTTGGAATTCGAACGAATCATCGACACCTATCCGGATTCTGCGGATATCCCGGGCGATGTCGGTTACTTCGAGCACTTTCCCGCGGAAGTCCCTCAGGAGGTGCCGCGTTCTTTGCTCCACCGGTGCGGCTAAAGGCTCGACAACGGTATCGCGGAGTGGAACCGCTTGGCAGGCAAGAGCAAGACCGGCTGATCTTTCGGCGGCGGACAACGTCTTCTCGGGTGATTTCCGGTGATCAACTTCGCCGGAGTGCACCCGAACTTTGCACGTCCCGCAAGTGCCCTGGTTGCAACTGTTCGGCAACCAGGTACCGCTGCGCAGGAAAGCGTCCAGCAAAGGCTGGTCCGTGCGGCACGTGATGTCCTTGCCATTACCGGGCAGGGATATCCGGACCTCCGACTGACCGGTCATCTGCTACGCCTCCCAGACCACGTGCAGTTCTGTTGGCCCGCGGAAGCCCCACCCCCAGAACTCCACATCAGAGCTGGGGTCTCGCTCCATGTTCGGGATCGCGTCGAACAGCTCCTCCAGAGCGATCCGGCACACGTTGTTGGCGTAGTAGATGCCAGCGCAGGCGTGGTCTCCCGCCCCGAAAGCCAGGTGCGGCAGCGGTGGGCGAGTGATGTCGTATTCAGAAGGTGCTTCATAGAGGTTGTTGTCGTGATTGGCCGATCCGTAGGTCATCAGCACGACCGATCCGGCCGGCAAGTGAACTCCACCCACGGTGACGTCCTTGGTGCAGCGGCGTGCGGTTGCTGACCAGATCGGTGAAGTCCAGCGCAACCCTTCGGCGATCGCCCGCGGGATCAGTTGCGGGTTGTCCACCACCTCTTCGAACTGCTCAGGGCGGGTGAACAGTCCGGCGATGGTCGATCCCATCGCGTGCCCTGGTTCCTGCATCGCCCCCAGCAGGAAGACGTACAGGGTCGGGTAGATGTATTCACGGTCCCGAACTTCCCCTTCGGGCATGCCGTCATGCAACCAGTGGGAAATCGCGCTATAGTCCGGCTCAACTATCCACTTGTCGATCAATGGATCTACAATAGACCTAATCTCCGCTTTCGCTTCATCTCCCAGAGCGAACCTTTCTTGGTTGGTGAACTCACCATTTTCATCCACTTCGGCGTTCGTGAAGGAAAGGGAGAGCTTGCGGAACCACTCGCGCAGTTTGTCGGAACTGACCTCGCGAAGTCCCAGCAGGTCACCGAGTGAGCGGACGCTGACTGGCTCACAGTACTGCGAAATCAGATCAGCTTTTCCATCGTTCTCGAACTCAGCCAGGTACCGCCGACAGATCGGCCGGACAAGATCGTCGATCCAGCGGTCGACTTCCGCTGGCTGCAACGCTGGGTCGACCATCGACCGAAGATCCCGGTGAATTTCCCCGTTCACCCCGATCACGGCAGGGTGTCCGAAGGTTCGCCCGCCGGCTTTGGTGATCACCGCTTCGAAATCTGGACTGGTGGCGATCTCCCGGCACAGGTCCGCGGTGGTGGCAACGTATGATCCCAGCACCGGAACATGGGCAAGCGGAGCGTGCTTGCGCAACCGTTCGTAAAACGGATACGGATTGCGCTCCAGCTCTTCCATGGTGATGTCTTCCAGCCATTGCGGGGCAGCAGTCATCGGTACTCCTCTGTCGTCCCGACCGGCATCCGCCAGGGCACTGAGCGTCTGTGTGCCGGCGAACCGCAGTCGCCTGCCATGCCTGGGACAACATCACAGCCGCTATTGGGAGGCGAGCCGCAAAACGCACCCGGAATCCGATTTGCGCGGCGGACCTATGACTCAGGTCTCAGAGCGTTCTATCGTTGCAACCTGCGATGGGATCTAGCTCCGCGCGGTGGTGCCGTGCGAGCAGTTGGCAAGCCCTGGCAGACGAGGAGGCGACGATGCCGACCGGGACCATCAGCAAAGTGCGAACAGCGGACTGGGAAGAAGCCGGCCAAGTGGTTTCCGGTGTTTACTTCCCGCACGAGCTGCGCACTCTGCCGGCCAGCAAAGGCCTCGATCTGCACTTGTGCACCGCCGACCTCGGACCGGTGACCCTGGGAAGGATGAGTTGGGGAACCGGTGTTTCGATCGACTGCGACTACCCAGAAGCGCTGGAGATCAACATTCCCCTTTCTGGCCACCTGGTGTCCCGGCACGGCAGTGAAACAGTCGCTTCTGGCCCAGGCGAAGGAACGGTGTTCCCAGCTGATACCGCCACGCCGATCACCTGTTGGACGGCCGATTGCGCAGTGGTGGGCGTGAAGTTCGCTCGTTGGGCAGTAGAACGCGAATTGGATCGGGTCATCGGCGTCTCCCTCACCCAGCCGGTGAACCTGCCCGTCCAGCTCAAGCCCGACCACGCCGCTGTCCGCAGCTGGCTGCACATGGTGCGCGTGCTCTCGGCGGAACTGCCGAACATGGCCGGCATGCTGACCAACGAACTGGTGAAAGCCCAGGTCGCCAGCGCTGTGCTCACCGGGTTCTTGCTCGCCATCACTCCTGACGAGCGCGCAACAGCAGCTCGCCCGCGGATCGTCAAACGGGTGGTGGATCGATTGCACGAAGACCCCGCCCGGGCGTGGACGGTGGCGGACATGGCTGAAATAGCAGGGGTGAGCGTGCGGCGCTTGCAGGAGGGCTTCCAGGAATACCTGGGCACCAGTCCGATGGCGTATCTGCGGGATGTGCGGCTCACTCGAATCCACGAAGAGCTTTCCAGGCACCAGCGGAATTCCACGATCGCCGAAATAGCGGCCCGCTGGGGTTTTCCGCACACAGGGCGGTTCGCGGCCGCTTACCGACGTCGGTACGGCGTTCTGCCCTCCAAGACCAGAGAAGGCTGACCGCCACATCCTTGCGGCACAAGCGATTCCCGCCGGCTCTGGATCCAGATTCGGCAGATATCAGTTCAGCGACACCTGTTCGTGATCAACTGCAGTGACAATGAGGCCCATGCCTAGTGAGCAGCAGCGCAAGGAAGTGGCACTCGCCTACTGCGAACGAGTCACCGCGGGAGACGTGGAAAAGATCCTCGAACTGTTCGAGCCCGACGCAGTGATCGAAGATCCGATGGGCACCGGAGAAGTCCACGGCCGGGAAGCACTGCGCGAGTACTACCGGAACATCGTCGACAACTTCCAGTCCACGGTGATTCCCGACGAGCCGCGCGGCAGCCACGAGGACACCTTCGTAGCCCTGCCCATCACGGTCACCGCGCACATCGACGGGTCGATGAAAACCGTCAAATCGGTCGACGTCTTCCAGATCAGCCAAGCAGGTCGAATTCAACGGATGTGGGCTTACTGGGGCCCTTCGGACATCCACTGAACACCGAAGAACACCCCCTGCCGGCTGGACGAGCCGGCAGGGGTCCGCTCACGGCTTGCGGGCGATCCCGCCCAGTTCCCACATCTTCCTGCCGCCCGTGGGATCCGCCGGGTACTCGCCGAACGGCGAATCGCCCACCGTCCAGGCCTGCGCTTGCGGATCGGGCCGCCAGTCCACCACGTTCACCAACCCGGGCTCGATCAGCTCCAGCCCCGTGAAGTAGGCGGTGACCTCCTCCGGCTTGCGGACACGCCCCCAACTGGTCCGCTCGGTCATCTTCTTGGTGAACTCGGCGGCCACCGCATCGTCGTCCGCGACGATGTGGGAGAGCAGCAGGTAGCTCCCGGACGGAACGCGCTCCAACATCCGGGAGACGATGCGCTGCGGCTCCATCTCGTCCGGAATGCAGTGCAGCACCGAAACGTAGAGCACGGCGACCGGTTCGTCCAAGTCGATGAGCCCCTGCAGCTCCTCGGAGTCCAGCAGCTCGTCCGGATCGGTCAGATCGGAGCAGACCACCGTGGTGTTGTCGTCGGACAACAACGCTCGACCGTAGGCGAGGACCACCGGGTCGTTGTCGATGTAGACAACCTTGGAATCCGGTTGGTAGCGCTGTGCGATCTGGTGGACGTTGTTCTCGGTGGGCAGCCCACTGCCGTTGTCGATGAACTGCCGAATGCCGCACTCCTCGGCCAGGAACCGCACGGCGCGCTGCAAGAACGCGCGATTCTCCCTGGCGAACAACAGCGCTTCCGGCGCTATCTGCAGCAATTCCTGAGCAGCTTCCCGGTCGACCTGGAAATTGTCCTTTCCGCCCAGCGCGTAGTCGTAGATGCGCGCAACGCTCGGCACCGATGTGTCGATACCGGTATCTGCCGTGTGCTGACCACTGGTTCCCGGCGGCACCGTGGCACTCATTCCCCGACACTCCTCACCCGGCAATGATGATCACGCACAAGCAGGTTACCTCAACAACCCGCTCGTCCTTTGCTGGCAAGCCGTGTCGGCGCGGCTCTCCCACCGCAGCAACCGACGAGCCGTTCCCTTCGGATGAACGCGATCGGTCCCGCGCGGTCGGATTTGAGCTGCTGAGCTCCAGCTACGGCCGCAACTGGAACGGCGGATAACGATCGGTGATCAAAATCCAGGCGTAAGCCGTGACCCGGTTGTGCCACCGCAGCACGCCGACGACGTAGGAGAAGAGGTTCTGCGGGTAACGGCCGGTGAACAGAATGGCGAACCACGCCACGACGACCGCGACCACCGCCCCGATGTCCAGGAAGAACAGAACGATGTAGTGCGGGATCGCGAGCAACCACTTGACCAGCGGCAACCACCGGTTCAGCTCCGGACCGCTCGGTCGCGGCAGCCGCAACCGCACCGCTTGCTCGTCGTCAGTGGCCGGGTACCGGTCGTCGAGCAGGGCGATGTAGGCGGCGACCCGGTTGGTGAAGGCCAGCAGCTCCCGGTTCCAGTCGAACCACCAGCCGGGGTACTTGTGCCGGAAGAGCAGCATCAGCAGCGGAGGCAGGAACAGCAGACCACCACCGACCACCACCACGGTGCCGCCCTTGTCGTAGGTCCCGAACTGCTGCGGCGTGCCGCTGAGCGTGCTCAGCAGCAGAACGATGGGGATCACCAGCACCAACCGGAAACCGGTGGTCAGCCTGTTCAACTGCCGGTCGGGATATTCGACGTCGAAACCGACCGGGTGTTCTTGTTGGCGGGATCCCGCTGGCTCGTCAGCCATGGAACACCTCCGTGGGCAGACCGCCCCAGGGCGTACCCGAGGAGGGTGGTCAAGAAACTGCTGCCCGTACCACCAGCACCGGGCAGGGGGCGGCGTACAGCAGCGCTCGGCTCGTCGAGCCCAGCAGCATTCCGGTCATCCCGCCACGTCCTCGACTGCCCACCACGAGGAGTTGCGCCGTGGTGCCGTGCTGGAGCAGCGCGCGCACCGCGCGGTCCTGCTCCACCGACCGGGACACCTCGACGTCGGGGTAGTCCTCCTGCCAGCCCGCCAACCGCTGGGCGAGCAGTTCGTGCTCGCGTTCGGAGATGTCCTCCCAGTCGTGGCCGCTGTCCGCGGTCAACCAGTCGCCCACCTGGACGTCGCTCCACACGTGCACCGCGGTCAGGGGGCAGTGCCGCACTGAGGCTTCGGCGAAGGCTTCGGCCAAAGCCGGCTCTCCGATCTCCGAACCGTCCACCCCCACCACCACCGGGCCGTTCCGCTGACCGGAACTCTCCGGGACGACCGCCACTGGGCAGTCAGCGCGCATCGCCACGGATTCGGCGACCGAACCGAGAGCTCTGGCAATTCCGGAGTGGTCACCCAGACCGCGCGAGCCCACCACCACCCTTCTGGCCCGTTCCGACTCCGCCACCAGCACCTCTGCCGGGTTGCCGGTGCACAACCGGGAGCGGATCTCCACCACCGCGCCAAGCTCTCGAGCGATCTCCACAGCTCGAGCGAGGTGCTCGTTGGCCCTGGAAACGAGCTGCTGAGGAGGTTCTGCGCTGGCCGCGCTGGAAACTCCTTGCACCGCGGTGAGGACTTCCAGCGCGGCACCGTGCGCAGCGGCGCTTTCCGCCGCCCACCGCACGGCGTTGAACGCGGTTTCGGAGCCGTCCACACCGACCAGGAAACGCGCGGTGGCCGGCTGTGTTGCAGAGGCACTCATCGGACCGACCATACGAGGCCAGCAGCCGGGCGCAAATCAATCGATCGCGCCGTGCTCAGCCGGCGGCCCGTCCTGGCCAGGCGCATGCTGGAGGGGGTGAGAGCACTTGGAGGGAACGTGACGCACGCCGATCACATAGTCGTTGGCGTTGATGGTTCCGACTCCTCCGAAGCAGCGCTGCGCTGGGCGATCGCGCAAGCGCGGTTGACCTCGGGAACCATCACCGCGCTGATGACGTGGGAGTTGCCCGCGCTGTACGACTGGCCGATGCCCACCGCCGAAGAAGTCTCCCAGACCAGTCAGAACCAGCTGGCCAAGGTCATCGCCAACGCCACCGGTGGGGACGACTCGGTTCCGGTGGCTCCCCGCGTGGCGCACGGGCACCCGGCCAAAGCGCTGCTCCGATTGGCCGCCGACAGCGACGCCAGCCTGCTCGTCGTCGGCAGCCGCGGTCTGGGGACCTTCCGAAGGGTTCTGCTCGGCTCGGTCGCCCAGTACTGCGTGCAGCACGCGACTTGCCCGGTCGTGGTGGTGCGGAGGTGAGCCTTCCCCCGAGGACCGGCTTCCACCACTTCCTGCGGGCACCGGAACGGGCCCGCTGCCGACGCCTCAACCCCGTTCGGCCCCGGCAGCTCGCTCGGTGATCACCCGGGCGAACCGCAGCGCCGCCGGATCCACCGGCTCCTGCGCAGCGGCTGAACGCAGCCACTGCGCCAGCGGGCGGGCCAGGGCCGGGGACATGGCGGCGATCCATCGAGCGCTTCCCGACCGCGCTTCCGCCACGTGCTCAGTCGCGCCATCCGGGTGGTGGGCGATGATCTCCGGGCGCGTGGCCAGCAGGCCGCCGATTCGCCACTCGCCGGCGGTGGTGGCTCCCGCCAGCCATTCCACCGCATCAGCCGCCGCGGCCAACTCCACGCGCTCGTCCTCGCTCACAGATCTCCTCCTCGCCCGGTGTCCTGCGCGCCGCGCCCCCCGGCCGAACGCCCGCGCGGGGGTCAACGCTGAACCCGGTCCAAGAACTGCGTGACTATGTCGATGAACTCATCGGGTTTTTCGAAGTGGAAGCCGTGCCCGGAGTCCACTTTGTGGAACGAAACGTCCTTGATCAAGGAACGGGCCCGCTGCGCGTCTTCCCCGCTCATCGCCGCGAGCAGCACACCGTCTTCGGAGTAGCTCCAGTTGGTGTGGATCAGCACCGCCGGGACGGAGATGCGCTCGAGGGTTTCGGCGTGGTCGAACCCCTCGTGGAAGCGGTTGGTGTAGAAGGTGTCCCCGAACCTGGGGTCGTAGTTGCCCATGCTGCGGAACATCTCGTTGAGCGACGGCGGCAAGTAGAAGATCCGCAGCGGTTGGTCCGGGTTCTTCCGGTAGGTGTTGAGGGCACTGCTCCGAACCCGCTCCTCAGCTCCCTGGAACAGCGACCACATCCGGGAGTTCCGCAGGTAGTAGTCGATGAAGTCGGTTTCCCCGCTGAGCAGGAACTCGTGAGCAGTGGTGCTGAGGTCGACGTAGTTGAACGTCTTCTGCGCGCGAGGCAGGACCGAGGAGAAGAACGGGGGATCTTCCAACACCACCCCGCGAACCAGGTCGGGCTTCTCCGCGGCCATCACGGACGCGATCAGACCTCCGGAGGAGTGCCCGGCCACGAAGGCCGGTTCGCCAACGACGTCGGCCAGAAAACGCTCCAGATCAGCAGCTATCGCCCGGGCCGTGTACTTCTCGGGGACGTGCGCTGATTTGCCGTGCCCGTAGCAGTCGACCGCGAAGACGTGGAAGTTCTCGGCGAGCTCCGGCAACACCCGGTTCCAGTTCTGCCAGTCCACGCCCTGCCCGTGGATCAACATCAGCGGCGGCCCGTTGTCGGGGCCTTCCGCGTAGTTGACCACCGATCCGTTCACCTGCACCTGGTGCTCTTCGTATCCGGCGCGCGCCATCTTGGCCGCGTCCCACCGGGCGTAGTTGAGGTTCCGGATGACGTACCCGGCGGCGGCCACCCCGACCAGTGCGACCACGACGCCGAGAACGACCGCTGCTTTGAAAACGACGCCGCGCTTCTTCCTCGCCATCATCGAGCACCCCGTCTGCTGCTCACTCGTCATCACCGCCCGTCTTCCCCGGCATGTCCGGGAACTGTTCGAAGAGATCCGGACGCACGATCGCTATTCCCCGGTCGACGTCAGCAAGCAGCAGCAGGGTGTCTCCCGGCTGGATGCCGAACAGCTCGCGGGCGGGTTTGGGGATCACGATCTGCCCCTTCTCGCCTACCCGAACCGTGCTCGCGTACTTGCCGTCCGAAGAAGCCACCGACGAACCTCCGTATGAAAATTCCAACCAGTAATACCTGTGCAACTAGTATAACCAGTACAACCGCAATCGTGGTAATCGTTCACCCGCACGCCCCAGCGGGAGCGCTGCACCGCAACGCGACAGCCCACGAAAGACCCGGACCAGAACAGCAAGAAGGGGCTTTCCCGCCACATTGGCGGAAAAGCCCCTGCTACTGATCGAACAGCGGAACGGCAGGTGCACCCAGATCAGTTCCCGGCGCCCACGAGCACCGGGAACTGGAGGAACTACTGCCCCTCGCGCCGGATCTCGACCACCACGTCGAGCGCCGGGCGCGCTTCCCCCGCAACCGGTCGTTCCACCTTGGCCGCCGTGCGCACCTGCAACCCCGGCACATCAGCCACGTCATCGACGACGTCCTGCTCGCTGTAGAGCACCGTCGGGTCCTGCGGCCCGCCAACCCCGTCGACGAGGTTGTCAGCATGATGACCGACGACGAGCAAAGTGCCGCTGTCCGCGAGCGCTGCCGCCGCCTTGCGCACGACGAAGCGGCGCTGCTGGGCCGGCAAGTGCAGATAACTGATCAGCACGAGGTCGAAAGTCCCGCAAGGCTCGTACTCGAGCACATCACCGACCACCCACTGCACCCGGTCAGCGGCCGAGGTCGGAAGCTCCTCGGAGAGCTCCCGCGCCCGGTCCACGGCAACGCGGGAGAAATCAACCGCCGTGACCACCCAGCCGCGCGCCGCCAACCACAGGGCGTTCCTGCCCTCACCCGCGGCAAGGTCCAGCGCACGACCAGGAGCCAGCTGTTGCGCGCACTGGGCCACCCAGCGGTTCGGCTCAGCGCTCCACAGCAGCTCAGCTTCCCGGTAGCGGGCATCCCAGTCCGCCGCGTCCATGACCGCCATCCCCACAGTCGTTCGCCGATCGAGTACTCCAGCACCGAAACGCAGTCGGTCAACCACCGAGGTTACCGGGCGAGCCGTGGTGGCGGTCCTGCTCGAACCCGAGCAAGACTTGCCCGCCCCAACGGCCAGCAGTTGCGCGCTCGCGGTTCCGAAGAACACCGCGCCTGCTGCGAGCGCAGAAGCGGGCATCGAATGCGGAATCAGGCCTCCGGGTCGAACGGGTTCCGCAACTGGCGCATCATGGCCTCATCGGTTCTGGCCGCCACGGTGTAGTTCTCCTTGCGAGAACGCCACGTCTTGGCGGGCATGAAGTGAACCGGCTCGACCAAGGCGTCCTCGGTTCCCCGGAACTGATCCGGTCGGGCACTGCTTCGCTGATTTTTTCTGAGTGAATTGATATTGACCAGCCTTCGCTTGGCATCGGAAATCGGGCTGCTGCTCATCGAGGATCAGAAGCTCGACCGAGATCGCCATGTCCACGACCTCGAAGCAGCAAGAACAAGAACTACAGAATACACCTTACACAACAACCAGACCTGCTGGAGCATTCCTCCCGGGGCGCCGGATCCGGCGCGCTTGCGCACCCGCACGGCGAAGACAACCCGGCCGCGCAGCAAAACCGCTCGACGGAGCACCGGACAACGGGACTCCCCACTCCGATGCGAGCAGCTTGCAGAGCCGGCAGAGCATGGAGGTCAACGAAAAAGAAAAGGACACCCCCAGGGGGTGTCCTCCACCTTGAGAACTCCACAGCGGACGCCGCGATGTGGACAAGCCGCTCGGCCTATTAGTACCGGTCAGCTCCACACGTTGCCGTGCTTCCACTTCCGGCCTATCAACCCAGTCATCTGCTGGGGGCCTTACTCGGTGTTACCCGAAGGGAGACCTCATCTAGGGGCTGGCTTCCCGCTTAGATGCTTTCAGCGGTTATCCGATCCGAACGTGGCCAACCAGCCGTGCCCTTGGCAGGACAACTGGCACACCAGAGGTTCGTCCGTCCCGGTCCTCTCGTACTAGGGACAGCTCCCCGCAAG
>NZ_AYJW01000087.1 GCF_000497205.1 Saccharopolyspora rectivirgula DSM 43747 | reverse complement strand
GTCGGGAACCAACCGCTGTGACAACGCATCAACCACAGACGATGATCTTGCCCTGAACACCGATCAAGATCCAAACGAGACACGCTCTTAGCCTCGCTGGGAGTAGACGTGACCGCTAGGGGGAGAAGTGAGCACTGTCTCTGAACGCATCCAAGAGATGATGCGTCGTCTCGAGGAGCAGGCGCAGAAAGCTTCTGACCTGCAATCGGCGATGCAGAACATGCAGGGGACGGCGAGCAGTCCCGATCGATCGGTGACGGTGACGGTGGGACCGTCCGGCGCGGTGCTCGACCTGCAGCTGGCGCCGAATGCGGTCCGCCAGTCGGCCGATGCGCTGCAGCAGCAGATCCTGACGGCGATTCGCGAGGCAACGGCGAATGCGGCCCAGTAGATGAACGAAGCGGTGGCGCCGATCCTCGGCGGCCAGCTCGACCAGTTCCAACAGGCGTTCAACGCCCAGGCTTCGATGATCAAGTCCCCTGTTGACGATCGGGCGACAGGCGTTGCCGGTCCAGCGACATCCCAGCGCCGATCTGAGCGGAGCGTCGACGACGAGGACGAGGACGAGGACTTCTCAGAGGGTCCGTTCTTGCAGTGATTGGTGTGCCCAACGGGGAGGCGTGGATGAGCGGTCAGAGCATCGAGGTCAACCTCCAGGCGTTGACCCAGTACGACAAAGCTGCCGATGTTCACGGTGAGGGCTTCGACGGAGTCGTGCAGAAGCTCGAGGAAACCCGCGTCGGACGTGAGAGCTTCGGTGTCATGCCGGGGAGCGGCGAGATGTTCTCCGGGTACGAGGAACGCGTCAACGCATGCGTGGAGAGCTTGCGGGAGTGCGCTGAAGCGATGCGGACACTCGGCGACATCGTCGTCGATTGCGCCAACCACTACCAGCAGATCGATGAGCAGATGGCTCAAGAATTCGGCAAGATCGCCCAGCAGCTCGGAGGTGCCTGATGCCCCCGGTGACCAAGATCGAGGTCAACAATCAGCTCGAGAGCTTTCTCAACGGTGTGCCGGGCGAGATCCAGTTGATCGTTCGGCCGCTGCTCAACCCGTTCATCGAGGCGATCGAGATGGTCGCCGGTGACCCGGACGACCTGACTCGGGCAGCGGAGGCATGGCGCGATGCTGCGTCGCAGGTCCGCGATGTGGCGAGGGAGCAGAAGTCGGAGGTCGCGAAGACGCGAGAGCAGTGGAAGGGGGAGGCGTCCGACGCTTTCGGGCGGAAGCTCGACGCGGTCGGCAAAAACCTGGAAGACGTTGCCAAGAACCTCGAGGACACTTCGAACCTGCTCGTCGAGGCGGCGAAGGGTTGTGCCGAAGCAGCGAACTTGATCTTGGACATCCTCCTCGACCTGGTGATGATGCTCGTAACGGACCTGTTGGTGAGTCTCTCGCTTGCCGTGATCAGCGCGGGCGCGTCGTTGGCAGCGGGCGCGGCGAAGGCAGCGATCACAGCTAGCAGGGCGTTCGCAAAGGTCGTCAAGGTCATGGAGAAGCTGGCAAAGCTGCTCGAGAAACTCCGCGAGCTGCTGATGAGGCTCAAGAAGGGGATTGAAGCGTACAAGAAGGGCTTTCAGGAGCTGCGGCAGCTCAAGAAGAGCACCAGTGCTTTCAGCGCCGAGGGGTTGGCAGCTCGAGTGGGCAAATCCGTGTACACCGCACCAGTCCGAATGCCACTTGGGCGGATCCTCGGTGAACCCGTACCGGGCGGTGCAGTTAGCGGTGTGATCCAGATGGGTAAGGACACCTACGAGTACAGTCAATCCGACGATGCCCTCCACAACCAGGATCCAAATCGCTGATCATGCCTCTTTTGAAAGCGCTCAGGGCGTATGGCGATGAGGCCCGGCGTGCGCTGGAGCGAGGGGAGGAGTTGCTGGCGCTCTCCCCGGCGGCGGTGGCGTACGGTGTGACCGGTGGCCCGTCGGGAGCTGAGCCGGATGTGGACGCGAAGCGCGAGAAGGTCCAGCGGGTCGTTGGTGCCGCGAACGGGTCTCACAACAAGTTCGCTCGAATCTTGTTGGCGCCGTTGGGATTGTTCGGTGCGGGACCTTCGATCGATGTCGATGTCGAGAAAATCCTCGGTGGGCGCACCTGTGAGGGCCCCGGTAGCTCTGCTGCGAGGGATGTGCAACAGGCGGTGGCGAGGTGCGCGGACGCCCTCGTCGCGGTCACCGATCGGCGATTGCTGGTGATGGACTACCGAACCAGCGCTGGAATGCGAATCCAGTGGGCGGCGCCCCGGCAGGTCGTCGCCGCGGCGCGGCACCGTCCCCGGTTCCTGGCGCGGGGGCGTTTCCAGCTGGAGTTCGCCGACGGGTCGTGGATCGTTCTCAGCAACTGGCCGCCGAACATCGGGAGCTGGCACGCGAAGCGGGTCGTGGAGGCATTGGCTTCGCACCGTTGAGCCATTGCTTGCCCAGGTCGTGATGGCGCGCGGAACCGCCGCATCGCATGCCCGGGCCGGTGGTCCCATGGGTGTCGGCATCTCCCGGACTCGGAGCCGCAGTGCTTGATAGGAGTGGTCGCATGGTCTCCGCTGCGAATGACGCCGCGAAGCAGAAGAAGCCGCCGCGCGTGCTCCGGTGGATCGTCGCGCTCGTGCTGCTCTGGGTGATCACCCTCGGCTATTACGTGATCGCCAGCGAGATCCTGTTCTGGTCCCGGCTCTTCGGCAAGGGCGAGGTCGCGGCAGACCCGGTCGTGCAGGTGGAGCTGGAGCGGGGCCAACCGTTCGGCCTGGGTGGGCCGATAGGCGAGTACACGACGTGCCAGGTGGTACCGGAGAACGGTGAGGCGAGGGAGCTCGTGGCTGCCTCGTCGTCGTCCAGCAGCAGGCGCAGTTCTCGGCTTCCCCGGCCGGAACCGGCGTGGTTCTCCGGTCGGGCGGAAATTCGCTGCACCGGCCCCACCACGGTTCTGCTCCCGGAGCGCTACGACGAGACAGAGACGTACGTCATGAGCGGGCTGCTGGGCGCTTCCGGTCTGATGGTCCTCGTGGTCGTCGTGCAGCTCACGAGGCGAGTGTGGTTCGACACCGGGAGGGGGTAAGCCCAGCTGTTTGCTAATGCGAACGAATGTGGCAAGGTCGACGAACGAACGTCACAAGATCTAAACGAACGTCACAAGATCTAGATCGGTCGTCGGTGGCCGACTAGCCTCGGCGAGGCACTTCCGAGTCCAGGGGGTAATCGGTGAGCGCAGCTTCAGAGCGAATCCAGGAAATGCTGCGCCGCTTCGAAGAGCAGGCGCAGAAGGCGTCCGAGTTGCAGTCCGCGGTGCAGAACTTGCAGGGGACCGCGACCAGCCCGGACCGCTCGGTCACGGTGACGGTGGCTGCTTCCGGTGCGGTGATGGACCTCAAGCTGGCGCCGAACGCGGTGCGCCAGTCCGCCAGCGCCCTGCAGCAGCAGATCATGGCGACGATCCGCGAAGCGACCGCCACCGCGGCGGAACAGATGAACAACGCCGTGGCACCGATCCTCGGCGACCAGTACGAGCAGTTCCAACAGGCGTTCAACGCCCAAGCTCCGACCCTCAAACCGCCGACGGGAGACGAGGCGCCGGAGGCGACCGCACCGTCATCCCAGGGCGCGTCGACTGGCCCAGCGGCCAAGCGGCGACCGCCGCAGCGGACCGCCGACTTCGACGATGACGACGATGAGGACTTCTCGGGCGGGTCGTTCTTGCACTGAGGGAGAGAGCCATGACTGATTTGAGGGTGACGCCGGAAACCCTGTCCGGTCACAGTCAGGGCTGCGAGAGCTTGGCGGACAAGTTCGCTCAACTCGCCGATCTGCTGCACCAAGCTCGGGTCGACGACCAGTGCTTCGGGCCGGTCGGCCAGGTGATCGGGATGCTGAACGGCTACTACAGCAGTTTGGAGGAGTGCCAGGACCTGGCCAAGAAGGCGCAGGCGTTCTTGCAGCGCACTGCCCAGTCCTTGCGTGATGCGGAGAAGGACCACGCGGACAGCGACAAGCAGATCGCGGAGACGTTCGAGACCCTCGCCAAGGAGCTGGCCGGATGACGGAACCTCAGGGACCGGGCGATTTCGAGACCCTCAACCAGGGCAATGGCGGCGAGAAGGACTGGTTCCAACAAGCTGCTACGCGCGGTTCGTCGTTGTGGGACGCGTACAAGGACTACCAGGACGCGCTGGTCGAAACCAGGGACAAAGTGCAGGACGTCGCGCAGGGCGGCGAGTTGGCGGACAACGTGCCATCGCCAGATCTGGGCGTGGCGGTGTTCTCGTTGCGCGCCGAACTGCTGACTTCGCTCGCCAGCCCAGGTCAGGCCTTCATGGAGAACGGGCTCGGCTTCCTGGTGTCGATCGTGCTCAGCCCGCTGATCGAACTGGGCGAGTACGTGATCGGTGACCCGGAGCAGATGCGCGCCACCGGCAAAGGTTGGGACAACGTCGCCACGTGGCTGGACAACGTTGCGGAGCAGGAGCAGAAGCGCGCGCAAGCAACAGCGGACTCCTGGGTCGGCAAGGACGGTGACGCATTTCGCACCCAGATGTCGGAGTTCGCCGAAGGTGTCAAGGCACTCGCCGCCGACATCCGCGATCTCAAGAGCACGCTCGACACGTGGGCCGACCTCATCGACATGTTCGTCGAGTTCCTCATCCAAACGATCACCGAACTCGTCATCGGCCTGATCGTCCAGTGGTTGGCCGCGCTTGCTGCTTCCTGGGTCACCGCTGGGGCTTCGGTGGCCACCGCCAGCGCCGGTACGGCCGTCCAGGTCGGTACTACCGGTGCCCGCATCGGTGCGCGTATCGCGCAGCTCCAGGGCAAGCTCTTCCAGCTCTTCCAGAAAGTGGAGCGGCTCCTGCAAAAGCTGCGCGAGATGGGGCCGCTCAGGAAAGTCATCAACAAGATGGAGGACTTGCGTGGCGGCAGGTTGTTTGAAGAGAAGTTCAAGCACGTCCAGCAGATGGCCGGTCGACGGCTGGACAGGCAGAACTCTGCATTCAAGATCGTGACGCAAGCCAATTCGGAGGACCTGACGTCCAAGGGAGGCAAGTTCCTCAAGAGCGACATCACAGAGACGGACGCGTACCAGAAGGCCGCCAAGAACCTGGATGACCGCATCGCGGAAGCGCGGAGGCTAGGTAACGATGATGTCGACAAGGCGCTCACTGCGGACAGGGAAAACCTGAAAAAGGACATGAAGGGTGTCCAGGGGCTTGCCAGTGGAGTCACCGGTACTGTTCTGCACGGAGCTCTGGGTGGGAAGACCACCATTGGTGAAGCCGCGTTCGCAGCTGGGACCGATGTCGCTATGGATGCGGCCATCGAGCAGAGCGCGCACCAGATCTACGACACCGGCAAGGGCTGGTTCCAGGGTGATCTCTCGAGTGAACAACGTGACGCTGCTCAGGAGCGTGGTTTCCAGTGATCGAGGTCTTGGCGGCCCGTGCTTCGTGGTGCGCACCCGAGGAGAAGATCCTCTGGTGTCACCCCATGCCCCATAAAGCAGGGCAGTTCGTCCTGTACGCCGTGCCCGGTTTGGACGAATTTGGTAAGCCGCGCAAGTTCTCTCGAACTGCGGTGGAAGCAGCGAGCGGTGCGGCAGCTCTCTTCTTGGAGGCCCTCCTCAGTCAAGATGAGACGGGCAATACGGCACACGACCAGGACGTGCCCTGGGCTGTGGTGTCCGGCAAGGGGCGGGACTGCCTTGCGGTGTCGTACTTGGCGGAGTGGCAGGCCAACGGGGGAAATTCCACCAAGCACCGTGGTCGAACACTGTTCTGGGTGTTGACGTCGCACCGGTTGGGATTGCTCGACTTCACCCCTCGGGGCGGAAGTGAAGATTCCGGTTCGTCCGGCTTGTTGGGCGGGTTGAAGAAGACCCTCGGTTCGGTGTGGGACCGGGAGGAGCAGCAGCCCGCGAACCAGGAACTCGAATTGCCCGTGCCCTTGGTGTGCGCTGAGGTTCCGCGGGACGCCATCGCATCGGTCGAGGTCGTGGAGCAGAAGGTGAAGGGATGGAAGCGGCATTGGTTCAAGGTCGTGCTCACTGACGAATCCGCGTTCTTCATCTCCCACCAGAAGCACACCGAGAAGAGGTTCTTCGACCGGATGCTCGCGATGACCTACGGGCAGGAGTGAGGGGGCGTGGTGAAGTCGAAAAAGCAAATGCGGACCGCTCTGCAGGCCGAGTGGGTGGCCGAGGGCGAGGAGTTGCGCTGTGTGCTCGGTGAAAAGGACGTCGTAGGTCATCTCGGTGCCACCATCGGCGGGCGTTTCGCCGTGCCGCACCAGCCGTTGGGGCCGGTCCCTGAGCTGGACGTCGATCATTCTTCGCTGGCTCCGCCCAGTCGACCTGTGCGGGAAGGGAAGTTCCACGGGGACGAGTGGATCCACGACCCGGCGATGCGGGGGTGGGTCTACGCGGCGAGCCCGGATCAATTGGCTGTGCGCTGCGCCGATCACATCGCTGCTGCTGGCCCGGAGGCGTGGTACGTCGCGACCGATCGTCGTTCCGCGGTCGTCGTGGACAGCTCCGTGGTCGCCAAGGCCAAGGCCGAGAGCGAGTCGGAGTCAGCTGCTGCCGAACGGAAACGCGGGGTAGGGGGCCTGCTGGGCAAGGCCCGGTCCGCCTTCGACGCGGTGGCGGAGCTGTCCGAAGGGCTGGCGAAGACGGGGAAGCGGGTGGCGGTGCTGTGGGAGTGCTCTCACGACCAGGTGCGCAATCGGGAGTTCGTCGAGCGCGGGAGGAGCACCTTGCCGGAGTGGTTCGAGCATTTGGATTTCGTCGACGGCTCCGCACTGGATCTCAGACTGAACCTGCACGGCCTCTAACCAGGTAAGGACACTGGTGGCAGAGCAACTCTGGAAGTTTCTGCAGCGCGAAGTCGCCAACGCGAGGCGGTGCTACGGGGAGCCGCGCTTCCTCAGCAACACCCTTGGCGATCAGATGACGCTGTCTGAGGCGATTTTCGACGCGGGGCACCTCCACCGTGGCCGGTGCGGCGATCAAGCAATGGGCCGAGCACGTCTGCGGTGAGGTGCAGGACCGAACCACCGGTATGACCGAGGACGAGCGGAGAGCCGCTCAGGAGAAGGGTTTCTCGTGATCGAAGTGATCGCGTTGCGGCGGTCCTGGGCACAACCAGGGGAGTTTCTCTGCTGGGTTGTCGACGCGGAGGGCAGGTACCTCTTCGAGGTGTCCGGGCGGGACGCCACTGGGGCGCCGAAGAAGGGCTTCGCAGCGCGGTTGGCCGGCGGCCTCGGGGCGCTGCTCTGGAAATGCTCGATGCGGCGACCGGTGGCAGCGAGCCGAACTGCAGAGAACCCCCGACGGGCGTGGTGACCGGTGTGCCGCCCGACTGCCAGTCGGCGTCGTTGGTGGACGTCTACCGCCAGCACAGCGGCCGCGCAGTGTGGGCGCTGACCGATCGTCGCTCGGCTCTCGTCGAGGTGTCGGCCCCGGAGACCTCGGCAAGTGAATCCGAGTCGCTGCTCTCCCACGCTCATCGCATGGGTGCTGAACCGCTGGGGACAGGAGCAACGGTCAGGAACGGCCGAGGAAACCGTGGAAGACGAGCCCGCTTTGCCGGACGTGCCATCGTTGCAGGAGTGGCCGCGGTCGATCGTCGCGGGGTTCGAAGCGACTGGCCGCAAGCTCGGTCGGAAGCACAAGAGCAGCACCTGCCACTACCTGAAGATCCGGTTCACCGGCGGTTCCGCGTTGGAGCTCGAACAGTTCAACGAGTTGGAGCTCGAACAGTTCAACGAGGAGAGCGACGGGTTGCGGCTGGTGGACATGAGCTGCGGCCGGGCGTGACGGGGCATGGAGTGGGACGAAGCACGTCGTCGATGACCAACCTCCTGGTCAAGCACTGGGCGGACGAGGCCGAGCAGGTCGTGCACGGGTTCGGCAACGAGGAACGGCAGGGCTGCGCCGCCTCGACGGTCCAGGGTGTGACTCGGGTGCCGCACCGCGTACCGCGCCTGGCGTGCGGTTGGCGGAGAAGCACCGGCGCAGCACGACACCGCTGAAAGCGTTGCGGGACGGCGCCTTCGTGGGAGACGAGTTCGTGCACGATCCCGGACTCTGGGGATACGCGCAGGCCGCCACGCCCAACGACCTCGCGATCCGGTTCGCCGACAACCTCAGCTCGGCTGGGAACGCGAACTTCTTGGCGATGACGAGCCACCGGATCGGTGTACTGGTGGAGACGGCTCACCTGGAGTCCGAACAGTCGGAACCGGTATCGGAAACACCCTCGGACGACAAGGGGTTCTCGCTGCTCGGCGCTGCGAAGTCCGCGGTGCGGAGCACGGCCTCCCGAGGAGGCGAAAAACCGGCCAACCCGGTATGTGCGCGGTTGAAGCTCCGAGAGCGCGATCTGCGAGATCACGCCGGCGGTCATGGGGCGAAGCGGAAGACCGGTGCGCTTCTTGCGCTTCTGGTTCGCCGAAGGCCCCAGCACTCAGCGCGGAACACCCCGAAACCGGCCAGCTCGCCGATACGATTCGCCTGAACCTGCGGTGATCCCTGGTCCGGCGGCCAGGGGGCGAGTCCCCCTGGCCGCCGGACCAGGAGCGTCCACGGCGCAGACCTATCTGCAGGGAAGACAGCGGCGACGGTCGGCGGGGAGTGGTGTGGTGAGCGAACGAGTCGGTGGGGTGCTGGCAGCACGGCACGGGTGGTGCGGGCCGGACGAGGTGATCCGCTTCGCAGTGCCGTGCACGCCGTCCGGCATCCGTTTCGACGTCACCGGGCTGTCGTGGGAAGGCGGCCCCGAGTCGATGGGAATCGGGCGCGCCATCACCGCGGTGGAGGACCTGTGAACTCGTCCGCCGACCACGACAGCCGCCTCCCACCGCCGAAGGTCGTCTGCTTCGGCCCGGGGCCGCAGTCGCAGGTCATGCGACTCCGCCCGAGCACCGAGGACATCGATGTGCGCTTCACCTGGGTGTTGACCTCGCACCGGCTCGCCCTGCTGGCGGAAGTGCCCGAGCCCGCGGCGGGGGAGGGGGCTTCGGGGTCGTTCTGGAGAAGGCCCGCAAGTTCGGCGCCGGGGTCAGGGACTTCTCCCGCGACGTGGTGGACGTGCTGCAGGACAAGAAGCTCGCCGCGTACCCGCCGAACGAGCCGATCCCGGTCGCGCCGGTCACCACCCGCGGGGAGTTTCCTCCGGCCTCGACGTGATCTCGGCGGCGGAGGAGAACGCCGCCCGTCTCGAAGCGATGGCGTTCGGGCGCCAGTAAGGGGGGTGTGGTGCTGAAGGACCCGTTGAAGCTGGAGAAGCTCGCGGCGCGGACGTGGTGCCGGCAAGGCGAGGCCCTGCTGATGCGGATCGGGCCGAGGTGGGGGCACGTGGCCTTCGACATCGGTGGCCGCCGCGGCGCCCCGCACGAGCACGGCGGACGCATCCCGCTGCGGAGCGCTCGCGTCCCGGAGTGGTCGTTGCCGACCGAGACGGTCGCCACCGGGCGCTACCACGGCGACGAGTGGGTGCACGACCCGTCGATCTGGGCGTGGGTGCACGCGCCGAACCCGGCCGCCGCGGCGGTCGGGTGCGCGGACGGGCTCGCCGCGGGCGGGGCCGATGCGTGGCTGGTGCTGTCGAACCACCGCATCGCGGTGGTGATGGCGGCGTCCGCGGCGCAGGAACCCGAACCGGCGGCCGAACAGGAGTCCGGCGGCTGGTTGTCGCGCGCCAAGTCGATCGCCAAAGGTGCGCAGGCCCTGGTGCGGTCCGAAGAGGAGTCCCTGCTGACGCTGTGGGAAGCGCCCAGCTCGGTGATCCACCGCTTCGGCGCACTGCCGATGGGGCGCGACGTCGAACCCGTCTGGTTCGGGCAGATCGCCTTCCAGGACGGATCGACCCTGCTGATCCGGATGGACGGCAAAGTGGCAGCGGAATCCGTCGTGCCCGCCGGGAGTTCGCTCGCCCCGGCGCGATGATCAGCCCCTCCTGACCTCGGCGTGGCCGCGGGAGACGCCCGGCACGCGTTCTCCCGTTCTGGAGGTGGTGGGCTGTGCGGGTGCGGCACGTGCTTGGCAGTCCGCTGTGGAGAAGAACGCGGGTGTGACGCAACTCCGACAGCGCTTTCAGCCGGCTGTTCGCCGGGCAACGCCCCTGTCACCGGTGGAACCGGCGGAGCCAGGTCTTCACCCGACTGATCCAGGCCTTCTCCTGCGGGGGCTCGCTGGCGTTCTGACCGGGGCTGGTCCCGGGTTCCGGGGGAACGCAGGCGTCCCCGCCTTCACCGGGACGGTGCTGGAAGTACTGCCGGGTCTTGCCCGCCCGGTACAGGACCGGCCGCTGGCAGACGTAGCAGGTGTAGTGCTCGTCGGGGTCGGCATCACTGGCGTTGACGAGCTGACCGGCGGAATTGCGCGCTCTCTTGGCCACCTGTGCCCCACCTCTGTCGCGCTGCACCTGATCGGGCCGCGTTCCAGCGGCAACCGGTGATCAAGTGTGCGCCGAGAAGGCCTCGAGGTCATCGGCTGTTCGGTTGTTTTGTCCTGGCACGACGCGGTTCCCGAGGTGACGCGTGATCGCGCCACCACAGCAGGAGCAGGGTGATGTCCAGGGCCAGCGCCAGCACGGTGATCAGGCCGAGGAGCACGAATCCGGTCGTGGGCACGGTGATTCTCCTTCCCGGGGAACGGACGGGTTGCGAGAGCCCAGGTGATCAGCCGGAGGCGAGCTGCGAGCCGGGTGCAGTGGTGGGGGTGCGCTCCCCGCTGCTGCGGGCGAACGGGGCGAGCAGAGCGGCCAGCAGGCACAGTCCGCCGGCGGCGAGCCACATCGGGTCGTAGGAGCCGGTCAGGTCGCGGATGAGACCGCCGAGGAACGCCATGAGCCCGGCGCCGAGCTGGTGGACGGCGTTGACCCAACCGAAGACGATGGCCCCGTCGGCTCCGTAGCAGCGGTGCGCCAGCGCGATGACCGGGGGCACGGTGGCCACGTCGAGCACGCCGAAGACGACGACGAACACCACCATCGACGGTCGCACCGCCGCTGCGAACAGCAGCGGCAGGCACATCAGCGCCACCGCCCGCGAGGCGAAGCAGCCGACCAGCAGCCAGCGCGGATCGACCCGGTCGGTGAGCCATCCCGAGCTGACCGTGCCGACCACGTTGAACACCCCCACCAGGGACAGCAGCGAGGATGCGACGGTGATCGGCATGCCGTGGTGGTGGGCGGCGGGCACGAAGTGGCTCCACATGATGCCGTTGGTCGACGCGCCGCAGATGGCGAACATGCCGGCCAGCAGCCAGAACGGTCCGGTTCGGACCGAGCGCAGCAGCACCCGCGCGGTGCGCTTCGCCGCGCCCGGCGTGGGCGGTGGTTTGCGGACGAACTCGGTGGCCCCGTAGGGGGTGGTGCCGGCGTCGGCGGGGTGGTCGCGCAGCAGCAGCCACACCAGCGGAACCACGCACGCGGCGATGAGGGCGACCGTGACCAGTGCGGCCCGCCACTGGTAGGCCGCGACGACCCAGGACAGCACGGGTAGGAGCGCGAACTGCCCGAACACGCTGGCCGCGGTCAGGATCCCGGTGGCCAGTCCGCGGTGGGTGACGAACCAGCGCCCGGCAACGGTGGCGGCGAAGGTCATCGCCATCGCTCCGGTGCCGAGACCGACCAGCAGACCCCAGTACAGCGTCAGCTGCCACGCCTGGGTCGTGACGGTGGTCAGCACCGCGCCGAGGGCCACCAGGGTGAGCGCGCCGATGACGACCGAGCGGATGCCGAAGCGGTCCATCAGCGCGGCCGCGAACGGGGCGGTCACCCCGTAGAGCACCATGTTCGTCGACACGGCGACGCCGATCGTGCCGTGCGACCAGCCGTGTTCGTCGTGCAGAGGGGTGACCAGCAGCCCCGACATCGTGGTGAAAGCACCCGCGGCGATGATCGCGCTCGCGGCGGCGACCAACGCCCACCACGCCCGGTGCACGCGAGGGGGTGGCGCAGCTGTGCGCAGACTTCGGCTCATGCGCCAAGCGTGCGCAGCAGGCTCTCGCGCCACGAGTGGCTCGAAGGACAACATGCGAAAGAAACGGGCCAAATCGTCGCGGGCCCCGGTGCTCCTCGCGGCTCGTGCTCCCGGTCCGGGTGGCTGCTTTCCGGTGGTGCTCCCGGAGTTCCGCGGCACCTCCGCTCCACCGCACCGGGGCGTGGTTTACCCCGATTCACCGGAAGGACCGGCCGGGTCGTTGGCACCGGCACCCGGGTGACGGTCGGCGCTGCCGGCGAACGAAGTCCTCAGTGGACTGTCGGGAGCTGGCGCTGCGCTGGTGGTCCGCGGAGAAGGCGACTGCTGCGCGTGCCGCGTTCAGCGGTCCGGATCCCTCGGGGCGGTGCTTCGCCCCGGTGAACGCGCTGACTCCCGCAGCGCTTCCGCTCGGAGGAGGAGCCGGTCGTGGACCTCGGGAAGCGCGTCCGGCGGGGGAGCAGGGCTCCGGGTGGCGGAGTCGGGGTGCTCGCGGTCACCTCGGGGGACTTCCACCAGGGGCGCAATTGGTCGTCGGGCCTCGGGGTGCGGGAGCGCGCTGCGGTCTCCGGGAGGAGCGCTGGGGACGTCGATCGGTGGCCGCGCTCGTCGTCGGTTGGGTCGGGAGCGGCTCGTGTCGCGGGTGGAAGTGGCGCCCTCTTGGGGCGTCCCGGTGGCCGCGCTCGACGGTGGGCACCTCAGGGGTGGGCCGATCGCGCCGGTCAGCAGCGCTTCCGGCGAACGGAAAGTTTCGCCCGTTTCGGGGTTTCTGCGCCGTGACCTGGTGAAAGGAGTTGTTGATCACTTTTGAATCGATTCAGTGACTCGGGGGTGTGTGAGGGCGGTTAAAACCGGCCGATTTTCGCCCGGAAATCGGACACATTCGAATAAGTTTGAACGAGGTTAGTGCACTTCAGCGGCTTTGTTGGTAGGACTGGCAGCGGCCCCTACGCCCCCGTGCATGCCGTGTACGGGAGGATCGGCCGGGCCTGGAGGCGGTAACGGGTGAATTCCGCTCACAAAAACCGGGACCCCCTTTGATCCCAGTTGGGCGGAGTCGGTACCGTCACCGCACCGATCAAGAGAAATCCCACATCACGGAGGACATGGTGGCCCTTCCCCAGCTGACCGAGGAGCAGCGGGCAGCAGCGCTGGAAAAGGCGGCTGCCGCTCGTCGTGCCCGAGCTGAGCTCAAGGAGCGCCTCAAGCGAGGCGGAACCACGCTGGCCCAGGTCCTGGAAGACGCCGAAAAAGACGAGGTGCTGGGCAAGATGAAGGTCTCTGCCCTGCTCGAAGCTCTTCCTGGACCTGGGCCAGCGTGGTTCCGCCTCGCTTGA
>NZ_AYJW01000086.1 GCF_000497205.1 Saccharopolyspora rectivirgula DSM 43747 | reverse complement strand
TCGCTGCACACCACCCGATGCCCCAGCGACGCCAAGCACGCCCCCGTCGTCAACCCCACATACCCCGTGCCCACCACAACGATCCGCCGCGCGAACATGCCCCTGTTCCCCTCCGTCGTTCCTTCCGATCAATGAAAATCGTTTCACATTTCCGATTCGGGGTTCGCGATTCCGGCGAATTCCCGACGGCGGCGGAAAGCGCCCGGAACCTCGCTCGGAGCTCGGGCCCGCCCGGCCCGCGGACGAGCGCCACCGCTGGTCAAGCGGCACCCCGGGGTGCTAGACATGCCGGGAAGACCGCAACGACCGCGAGAGGACCAGATGCTGATCACTGACACCGCAGCGATAGTCACCGGGGGTGGGTCCGGACTGGGCGCGGCCACCGCGCGCGCACTCGCGTCCCGAGGCGCCCGGGTGTTCGCCATCGACCTGCCGGACGTGGTGGCCAAGGCACCGGCCGTGGACGGGATCACCTACACCGCCGCCGACGTCACCGACGCCGACCAGGTGCAGAGCGCGGTCGACCAGGCCTCCGGCTCCGGAGTTCCGCTGCGAATCGTGGTGAACTGCGCCGGGATCGGCCCGTCAGCCCGCGTGGTCGGCCGGAGCGGCGTGCACGACCTGGACCTGTTCCGCAAGGTCATCGACGTCAACCTGGTGGGCACGTTCAACGTGCTGCGGCTGGCCGCGGAGGCCATCGGCAAGACCGAGGCGGACGAGCAGGGCCAGCGCGGGGTGGTCGTCAACACCGCTTCGGTGGCCGCTTTCGAAGGCCAGATCGGGCAGGCCGCCTACGCGGCCTCCAAGGGAGGCGTCGCGAGCCTGACCCTCCCGGCGGCCCGGGACCTGGCTTCCCGCGGCATCCGGGTGATGACCATCGCTCCGGGCATTGTGGACACCCCGATGCTGGCCACGGTCAGCGAGGAGTACCGCAAGGGACTGGCCGAGGGGGTGCCGTTCCCGAAGCGGCTCGGCGCTCCGGAGGACTACGCGCAGCTGGCGATCAACATCATCGAGCACGACTACCTCAACGGCGAAGTGATCCGAATGGACGGTGCGCTGCGCATGGCGCCCCGGTGATCCGGGCCAGCGGGCTGCCGGGTCGACCGGCAGCCCCGGTCACAGTTCGCTGGCGTGCGGGATCTGCAGCACCGCGTCGGAAGTCATCCACCGCCGCACGGTCCAGGTAGCGCGCACGTCGTCCTCGTTGTACTGCAGCAGCCGTTCCCGCTGCGACAGCACCGGCGGAGCACCGGTGAAGCCGACCGCGTCCCGGTACCAGCGCATCGAGTTCTCCCCGCTGGCCTCGGCGTCCCGCCAGGAGAACCCGGCGCTCGGGGCGATCACCTTCAACCCCTTGCCGTTCGGGCACAAGAACTGGTCGCGCACCAGGGCGAACAGGTCGACCCACTCGTCGGAGGAGATGAACTCGCGGATCTCCTCCACCGTCGGGATGCCGGGTTTGCCGGCGAACCTCTCCGCGGAAGCCAGCAGCCAGCGGTTCTCCGCCAGCTCGTTGTAGCAGTAGGCGCGGAACGTCAGGCCGAGTTCCCGGGTCCGCCGCCGCACCGCGCTGAACCAGGTCCAGAACTCTGCGAACGACCGGGCTTCGTCGTCGGACGGCAGCGGGTCCCAGCTGACGAACGCCCGGTAGCCGTGCGGTTGCCCGATGTCCGCCCCGGACAACCAGCAACCCCACAGGTAGGCCCCGGAGTCGGCGTAGCTCTCCATGTCCACGTCGACTTCCACGTCCGCCCGGGGAACCCGCACTTCCTCCACCCGGCGCACCAGCGGAACCCCCGCCTGCCAGGCCTTGGCCAGCAGCACCGCTTCCGCGGCGCGGGAGGAGGACACCAGCGCTTCCCGGGCCTCCGCCACCGACAACCGCGCCAGGTCGTCCACGGTGGACACTCCGGCGCTGCGCAACGCGGTGGCGTCCTCACCGCGCACCACCAGGGAGACGTCGCGGGTGGCGCGCAGTTGCTCCTCGCAGGTGAGCCGCCACGGGCAGCTCTTGCACGCGTTGATCCGGGACGGTTGCGCCAGCGGTTCACCCCCGGTGGCGGCCGCGGTGGCCACCGCCAACCGGTCGGCGAACCGCGCGTCGTACTCCTCCAGCGCGTTGCGCCCACCCGGCCAGCTCGGGATCTGCAGGTTGTGCCACAGCACCGCGTCGCCGTCCACGCCGATGACCCCGCCGGTCCGCTCGCCCGCGCTCATCCCGAGGGCCTGCAGCATCCGGACGGCGTGCGCCAACCGCAACTGGTCGCGGGGCTGCGGACGCACCTTCCGGGTCTGGTCGACCTGGGCCGCTTCCGGGACCGGGTTGGTCAGCGGGGACATCCGAGCCCCCCGCCCCGGGTCGGTGATCTTGTGCCGCACCACCAGCACCGGGATGTACCCGTCACCGCTGCGGACCAGCAAGTCCACCCCGCCGCGCCGGCCGGTTCCGGGGTCGGCCGGGAACTGGGCGCCGGAGATGAACCGGTACCCGGCCCGCATGGCCTCCAGCGTCCGCTCGGCGCGCAGGTGTTCGGGCACCCGAGCGATCCCCGTCCAGTCCGCGCCCAGCAGCTCGCCCAAGCGGTTGGCGATCCGCTGGCGGTGCGCGGCGGCGTCCGCGATGCGCTGCTCGACACCTGGATCCAGCGGGGCCTGCGGTTCGTCGACCATCGCCGGATCGTGTTCCAGATGTACGCGTCGCCGACAGCGCGTCACCACGCTGGCGTCGAGCAGCACGTTGTCCACAACTGCAGGGTATGCCGTGCGACCGACGGTTCCGGAGCGTCCCCCCGCGAGGAGCACCCGGATCGCTGCGCCACGTGTTCGAACGAATCCGCTGCGTGTCGAGAAACACCGGAATCGGGCTTAAAGTGGCCGCACAGCCGGTCCGCACAGGGGGAGGTGTCAGCTCAGGTGAGCAAACGCACCGCGGGAGCGAAGCTCCTGAAACGGCCAGGCGCGCGCACGGCCCAGCTGGACCGAGCAGACCGCAAAGCCGCCAAATCCGAGCGCAAGACCGCGAAGATCGAGCAGAAGACCGCGAAGCAACAGGCCAAAGCGGCCAAGAAGGGGGAACTCGGGCGGATCACCCCGGGCAACGCGAAGCGGGTCATCAAGGTCCTCCGCATCGTCGGCCCGGCCGTCGCGCCGGTCGTCTGGAGCGCCACCGCGGCGGTCCGGGAGCGCTACGACCGGCTGCGCGCCCGACGCCTGGGCGTTCCGGTGGACGACATCGGCAGCTTCACCGGCAAGGGGGCGAAGCTGCACGCCCGGCTCGCCGGGGACGCCGCCGCGCTGCGGGACCTGCAGGTGCAGACCGGGGCGGCCGACCCGCAGGCGGACCAGTACGCCGAGCAGACCCTGGCCCGCCTGGACCAGCTGAGCAGCGCGGTGCGCGCCGCGGAGCGGATGCCGGCCGGGCGCCGGCGGTCCGCCCACCGCAGCGTGCACCGCGAACTCGACCGGATCGAGGAGGAGCTGCTCAGCAGGTTCGGCGTCCGCCGCTAGCGGTGGTCAGCTCTCCGGCATCCGGACCAAGCCCTGCTCGACCATCCACGCGCGGGCCGCGTCCGCCGGGTCCTCGCCGTAGACGTCCACCCGCGCGTTGAGCTTCATCAGCTCGGCGTTGTCCAGCCGGGACGACACCTGCTGCAGCACGTCCCCGATCTGCGGGTAGCGCTCCAGCGTCTCGGCCCGCACCGTGACGCCCAGGTTGTAGCGCGGGAAGAACAGCTTGTCGTCCTCCAGCACCGTCAGGTTCAGCGCCTCGATCCGCCCGTCGGTGGTGAACACCTCGCCGAAGGTGCACGTCCCGTTGGCGGTCGCCTGGTAGATGGAGCCCGACGACAGGGTCTTCACCTTGGCCGGGTCGGCCTTGAAGCCGTACGTCTGCTCCACCCCGGGCATGCCGTCGTTGCGGCTGGCGAACTCGGAGTCCACGCAGAACGTGGCCAGCTCCGGTCGTTCGGCGATCACCCGGCGGATGTCGGAGAGCTTGCTGACCCCCAGCTGCTCCTCGTTCTGCTGGTTGACCGCGAACGCGTAGGTGTTGTCCACGTTGAAGTTGATCGCGGTCCAGGCGATCCCGTGGCGCTGCAGGTCCTGCTCGCGGACCGCCTCGTACTGGGCCTTCGGGTCGGGGATCGGGTCGGTGTTGCCGTTGTAGCTGATCCACGACGACCCGGTGTACTCCCACAGCACGTCGATCTGCCCGTTGGCCAGCGCGTTGCGCGCACTGGAGGAACCGATGATGTTGCTGAGGTCGCGCACCTCGGCCCCGGCGGCCGCCAAGGCGAACTGCGCCAGGTAGCCGAGCAGGATCTGCTCGGTGAAGTCCTTCGACCCCACGGTGATCGTCACGCCCTCCAGCTCCGGCACCGGCTGGATGGAGCCCGGCGACACCCGCAGCGGGACCGACGAACCGGAGCTCAGCCCGCAGCCGCTCAGCACGGTGCCCGCCGCTGCCGCCGTCATCAGTTTGAGCGCGCCTCGGCGCGACAGCCTCATCGCAACCCCCTCGGCGACAGGTACGTCTCAGCCAGCGCGCCGAGCCAGTCGACCAGCAGCGCGAGCGCCATCGACAGCACGGCACCGACGCTGAGCACCAGCCAGTTGTTCAGCTTGTACCCGGTGTCGATCAGTTCCCCGAGACCGCCGGCCCCGACGAAGACCGCCAGGGTCGCGGTGCCCACCGCCAGCACCAGGGCGGTGCGCAGGCCGGCGAGGATGTAGGGCACCGACAGCGGAAGTTCGATCCGCAGCAGCACCATCGACGCCGGCATGCCGATCCCACAACCAGCGTCCACAAGGGACTTGTCCACTTGTTGCAGTCCGACGATCGTGTTGCGCAGCACCGGGAGCAGCGCGTACACCGCGATCGGCAGCACCGCGATCCAGAAACCGGTCATCCCACCGGTCAGCAGGAAGAACAGCACCAGCAAGCCGAGCGAAGGCGCCGCCTGGCCGATGTTGGCGAGACCGATCACCAGCGGGGCGATCCGGCGCGCCGCCGGCCGGCTGAGCAGCACGCCCAGCGGCACCGCGACCACCAGGACGATCATGGCCACCGCGAAGCTGAGCCAGAAGTGCTCCCAGGTCAGCGTCAGGATGTTCGTCCAGTTGATGCTCCGGGCGGTGACCTCGTCGAGGTCCTGGCTGAACGCGTAGCCCAGCACGGCGCCGACGAGCAGCACCACCGCCACCGGCTGCGCCAACAACCGCAGCCGGTCACCCCGGTCCACCCCGGTCGTGACGGGACTGCTCATGACACGACCTCGACGTCGTCGGCGGCGTGCTCTTCCCGCAGTTCCTTGATCGTGTTCATCACGGTGTCGATGTCCACCACGCCCGCGTACTCCCCGCGGGAACCGGTGACCACGGCCAGCCCGTCGTCGTCGGTGAGGATGGCCTCCAGCGCGTCCTGCAACGTGGACGCCTTGGACACGGTGTCCTCCACCGGGCGACCGGCGTGCTCCAGCGCCGTCACCGCACCGGCGTCCCGGGCGTTGGTCCAGCGCAGCGGGCGGCGCCGGCGGTCCAGCACCAGCCCGATGGCCCCGCGCCGGTTGCCGAGGCGTTCCCGCAGCACCGCCGGCGACTCGTCCACGGTGGCGGTGGGCACCTCGGTCAGCTCGATCTCCCGCACCCGGCGCAGGGTGAGCTGCTTGAGCGCGGCACCGGCCCCGACGAACCCGGCCACCATGTCGTCGGCCGGGTTGGCCAGGATCGCCTCCGGGGTGTCGTACTGCAGGATCTTCGACCGCTCCCCGAGCACCGCGATGCGGTCGCCGAGCTTGACCGCCTCGTCGAAGTCGTGGGTGACGAACACGATCGTCTTGCCCAGTTCGGCCTGCAGGTTCATCAGCTCGTCCTGCAGCACCCCGCGGGTGATCGGGTCGACCGCGCCGAACGGCTCGTCCATCAGCAGCACCGGGGGGTTCGCCGCCAGGGCCCGGGCCACGCCCACCCGCTGCTGCTGCCCACCGGACAGCTGGCGGGGGTACCGGCCGCGGAACTCGTGGGGGTCGAGGTTGACCAGCTCGAGCATCTCGTCGACCCGCTCGGTGATCCGCTTCTTGCTCCAGCCGACGAGCTTGGGGACCATGCCGATGTTCTCGGCGACCGTCATGTGCGGGAACAGCCCGGTCTGCTGGATGGCGTACCCGATCTCCCGGCGGAGCTTGTCGGGGTGGAGCCGCATGACGTCCTGGCCACCGATGGTGATCTTGCCGGAGGTCGGCTCGATCAGCCGGTTGATCATCCGCATGGTGGTGGTCTTGCCGCTACCGGAGGGCCCCACCAGCACCACCGTCTCCCCGGCGGGGATGGTCATGGTCACCGATTCCACCGCCGGCAGCTTTTGGCCCGGGTAGCGCTTGGACACCTCTTCGAGCCGGATCTCGACCCCGTGTCCACCGGCAACCGCGTCGAGCTTGGTTTTGTCAGCCACGAATACCTCTCGAAGTCGTCAGCCGCCCGACCAGCACGTACACCGCGTCGAGCAGCAGCGCGAGAACGATCACCCCCAGAGTTCCGGCGAGCGCCATGTTCAACGCGTTCGCCCCGCCCAGCTGGGAAAGCCCGCTGAACACGAGGTTCCCCAGCCCAGGCCCCTTGGCGTAGGCGGCGATCGCCGCGATTCCCATCAGCATCTGGGTGCTCACCCGCATCCCCGCGAGGATCGCCGGCCAGGCCAGCTGCAGTTCCACCTTGGTGAGCACGCCCAGCCGGCTCATGCCGATCCCCCGGGCCGCGTCCACGATCGACTTGTCGACTGTAGACAGCCCGACGATGGTGTTCCGCACGATCGGCAGCAGCGCGTACAGCACCAGCGTCACCACCGACGGCGCCACGCCCAGCCCGAGCACCGGGATGAGCAACCCGAACAGGGCGAACGAGGGGATGGTCAGGATCGCGCTGGAAAGAGCGGTGGCGATCGCCGACCCGGCGGGGCTGCGGTAGACCGCAACCCCGACCAGGACGCCGATGACCGTCGCCAGCGCGATGCACTGCAGCACCATGCTGGCGTGCTGGAAGGAATCGACCAGCAGTTGCTGCCACCGGGAAGCGACGTAATCGAGCAAACTCACCGGCCGCTGTCTCCCGGTTCGCCTTCCGATTCAGTGCCGTTGTTCTCGACGGGCTCGGTGACCAGCTGGAACTCGCCGTCGTGCTCCTCGTTGCCGATGATCACGGCTTGTTCCAGGACCTCCGCGCCCTTGGCCTCGCGCAGCACCATCGGGTCGCTGCGCAGGTCCTTGACCAGCGCCATGCACATCGCCAGCACCACGACCACGAACGGCGAGGCCGCGATGATCGTGGTGTTGTTCAGCCCGCTCAGGGCGTCCTCGCCGCCGGTCAGCAGCATCACGATGGCGACGCCGCCGATCACCACGCCCCAGAACACCACGACGAACTTGTTCGGGTTGGCGCTGCCGCGCTGCGACATCGAGCCGAGCACGACCGACGCCGAGTCGGCGCTGGTGACGAAGAAGTTGATGATCAGCAGCATGGCCAGCACGCTGGCGACCCCGGTCAGCGGCAGGTTCCGGAACACCTCGAACAGCTGTTCCTCGGCCCCGCCGGCGTCGGCCAGGCCGGCTCCCGAGCGCTCCTGGTGCAGCGCGGTGCCGCCGAGGATGGCGAACCAGACCAGGCTGATCACGCTGGGCACCAGCAGCACGCCGCCGATGAACTGGCGGATGGTGCGGCCCCGGCTGATCCGGGCGATGAACATGCCGACGAACGGGGCCCAGGCGATCCACCACGCCCAGTAGAAGATCGTCCAGCTGGACAGCCAGCTCTGCATCTCCTCGCCGCCGACCGCGCCGGTCCGGGAGATCATCTCGCCGAACTCGGACAGGTAGGAGCCCGCCGACAGCGGGAGGAGGTCGAGGATGAACACGGTCGGGCCGACGAAGAACAGGAACACCGCCAGCAGCAGGGCCAGCAGCATGTTGCTGTTGGACAGCAGCTGGATGCCCTTGGACACGCCCGAGACCGCCGAGATCATGAACGTGACGATCAGCACCGTGATGATCCCGACCAGCAGCGTGTTGCCGACCGAATCGACCCAGCCGACCTGGGTGAGCCCGGCCGCGATCTGGGTGGCGCCGATGCCCAGCGAAGCAGCGGTGCCGAACACCGTCGCGAACACCGCGAGCGCGTCGATGATCCGGCCGACCGGGCTCTCCGAAGCCCGCTTGCCGAAGAACGGCACGAACGCCGAGCTGATCAGCTGCTTGCGGCCGCGCCGGTAGCTGGCGTAGGCGATGGCCAGACCGACCACCGAGTAGATCGCCCACGGGTGCAGCGTCCAGTGGAACAGCGACGTCGCCATCGCGGTCCCGAGCGCGGCGTCCGTGCCCGCCTCCACGCTGCCCGGGGGCGGGCTGGTGAAGTGGGTGAGCGGCTCGCTGACGCCGTAGAACATCAGGCCGATGCCCATACCGGCGGCGAACATCATGGCGATCCACGACGAAGTCCGGAACTCCGGCCGCTCGTCGTCCTCACCCAGCGGGATGCGCCCGTACTTGCTGAAGGCCAACCACAGGGCGAAGACCACGAACGCCGTGCCGGCGAGCGTGAACACCCACCCGCCGTCGCGCACCAGCACCTCCAACGCCGTGCTGGCGAAGGACTGCAGCGACTCGGTCCCGAGCACGCCCCAGGCGATGAACGCCACCGCGGCGATCGCGGAGATGCCGAACACCACCCAGTCCATCCGACCGGGCTGGTCGACGAGCTTGGTGCTCGTCGGCTCGGGCTTTTTATCCGATCTTTCCAACAATTCCGTCGACACAGGCTTCAGCGCCGAACGAACGGCGCTCCCTCCTTTCGGGAGTCGGTCGCGCCCGGACGGTTCCGGAAGCCGGGTTGGCCGGCTCCGGTGCCGATCACGTGCGCCCTGTGCAGTTCCGCCGTCCCCGCCGGGAACGGCCCACGAGCTCTTGCGGTGGACGCGGTGCGCGCCCACCCGGCACGACTCGTCACTTCTTCTCGCCCCCAGCTGTCTCCCCGCCCTTCTCAGCGGGTTCGGTGACCAGCTGGAACTCGCCGTCGTGCGCCTCGCTGCCGGCGATCACGGCTTGTTCCAGGACCTCCGCGCCCTTGGCCTCGCGCAGCACCAGCGGATCCCTGCGCAGGTCCTTCATCAGCGCCAGGCACATCAGCACCATGACGACGGCGAAGGGGAGCGCACCGATGAACGTCAGGTTCTGGACGCCGCTCAACGCGTCCTCGCCGCCGATGGTCAGCATGATCGCGGCCACGGCACCGGTGGCGGCACCCCAGAAGATGACCACCCACTTGCTGGGCTCGATCGACCCGCGCTGGGACAGGGTGCCCATGACCACCGAAGCGGCGTCCGCACCGGAGACGAAGAAGATCGCCACCAGGATCATCACGATCACCGAGGCGATCACGCTCATCGGCAGGTGGCCCAGCACGTCGAAGGTCTGCGCCTCGGCCGACCCGTCGCCGTAGACGTCGTTGCCGCTGCGCTGGCTGTCGATGGCGGCGCCGCCGAAGATCGCGAACCAGACCACGCTCACCACGCTGGGCACCAGCAGCACGCCGCCGATGAACTGGCGGATGGTGCGGCCCCGGCTGATCCGGGCGATGAACATGCCGACGAACGGCGTCCAGGCGATCCACCACGCCCAGTAGAAGACGGTCCAGCTGGCCAGCCAGCTCTGCATCTCCTCACCGCCGATGGCCCCGGACCGCGACGACATCTCGCCGAACTGGGACAGGTAGGCACCGACGCTGGTCGGCAGCAGGTCCAGGATGAACACGGTCGGTCCGACGACGAACACGAAGATCGCCAGCAGCGCCGCCAGCACCATGTTGATGTTGGACAGCCACTGGATGCCCTTGGCGACCCCGGACACAGCGGAGGCGATGAAGCACACCGTCAGCACCGCGATGATGGCCACCAGGAAGCCGGTGCCGACCTCGCCGATCCAGCCGGTGGCCTGCATCCCGCTGCGGATCTGCAGCGTGCCCAGGCCCAGCGAGGTCGCCGAGCCGAACAGCGTGGCGAACAGGGCCAGGATGTCGATCAGCTTGCCGAGCGGGCCTTCGGCGTTGCGCTTGCCGATGAGCGGCAGGAAAACACCGCTGATCAGCTGCTTGCGGCCGTGGCGGAAGCTGCTGTACGCGATGGCCATACCAGCGACCGCGTAGATCGCCCACGGGTGCAACGTCCAGTGGAACAGCGATGTCGCCATGGCGGTGCGCAGCGCCTCGTCGCTCTCCCCGGGGGTGGATCCAGGAGGAGGGGAGACGAAGTGGCTCAGCGGCTCGCTAACGCCGTAGAACATCAGCCCGATGCCCATGCCGGCGCTGAACATCATGGCGATCCACGACGAAGTCCGGAACTCCGGTTCCTCGTCGTCCGCGCCGAGCGGGATCTTGCCGTACTTGCTGAAGGCGAGGTAGAGACCGAAGATGACGAACCCGGTCGCCGCCAGGATGAAGCCCCAGCCGGTGTTGGCGAGCAGCCAGTCCAGCATCTCGGAGGACGTGGTGCTCAGCGACTCCGTGCCTGCGATGCCCCAGATCACCAGGGCGAACATGATGAGCGCGGTCGCCCCGAAGACGACCCGGTCGGTCTTCGGCCGCTTCGGTCTCAACTGTTCCGCTGACCCGGCGGACTGCCCCTTTTCGGGCTCCGCATCGTGAGCTGTTTCGGTCGACACAGGCTTCGGCGCCGACTTTTGGCGACGCCCCCCTCCTCTCTGTCGTCGGTTACGACGATCTAGAACCCCCGAGCCCGCGCAAAGCCCACTGCGGGCCACCTGCTCCGAATCGCCTGCAACCTATAGACCGTGACCCAGCCGGGTTAGCCAAGGCAAGAGCATCAATGCAGGGCGTGGCCGAACCGACACTCAGGCATGGCCGGTGTGACGTTCACACCACCCGATCATCGGACGCGCTCCGTGACCTCCATCAGCCACCGACCACCGGGGTGACATCACCGCGCGTAGCGAATCTCGCCACAACGGGTCACTCCACAGGGGTTGGAAAGCGGCCGCGACCGACACCGCTCAGACGGCCAGTGCCGGCCCCGCGTCCGCCCTCCACGAGCGCGGGCCAGCGAACATTGTAGGGGCTACCCCCTCCCCAAAGGCTACGTTTTCCACATTTTCCCAGCTCAAAGCGGGGCGTGCGACAAGAGGCCGGGGCGGCGCACTCCGCTGACGACCCACCCGCCCGACCGACACCGAAGCCCCGAAGCCAGCCGGAAGCCGCTGAACCGAACAAGAAGTGCGGACACTCTTCGTAGTCAAACCCCCGTTCGGTGCAATCGAGTGTGCGACCGACCTGTGAACACGCACCGCTATCGTTTGCGAAAGCAAACGCGACCACTTTGACTACGCTGCGCAATCAGGCATCCGCCACTCGGCCGCGAATTCCAACACGTCCCCGAACGCCGAAAATCCCGGTGGAACGGATCCCGCAATCGCGCAATCGTTGTCATTTCGTCATTTTTCGCAGGGCGGCATCTGCGCTCGCGCGCGAATAACTCATTCTTCCGAAAAAAGCAAGAAACCTGTTGCACAAATTGCGCGCCGCTTTTGTCGCACAAATTGTCCCGGGATTGCTGCGCTTCGCGAAATGCCGTTCCGCAGCGGTGGTCGCACCATTTCGCGGAAAGCGATCGAAAAGCGATCGAAACGTGGGCTGGAGCACTCCGCCGGACCGAGGGGCGATCGCACCAGAACGCCACCGCAGCGCGCCCCCCGCCCGAGCATGGTCCAGGACACTCCCGGCCGCCCGCAGCAACCCTTCGACCACCTCCGCATGCCTACCCTGGCCGTGGCGAAGCCCCACCGGGCTGTTCCGGCCGCGGTCCCCCGCCCCGGACAGCACCAGGCCGGGGCACCTCCGCGTCCGCGCACGGACGTCCGGCGGCAGCAGTTCGCCACCGACGAAGTCACCACGGGCACGGACCCGCGAAAAGAGGGCACAGTCGTGAAACGTTCGATCGCAGTCACCGTCCTGGCACTCGCCGCGCTGCTGGGACTGGCCGGTCCAGCGGCCGCGCACAACACGCTGGTCAACAGCGACCCGGCAGAAGGTGCGCAGCTGAGCACCGCCCCCACCGAAATCCGGCTGACCTTCGACCAGCCGGCCCAGCCCGACTTCAACACCGTCACCATCACCGGACCGGACGGGGGGGACTGGGCCACCGGCCCCCTCCGCGTGGAAGGCAACTCCGTCATCGCCCCGCTGCGCGAACTCGGCCCGGCCGGGGAGTACACCGTCGCCTACCGGGTGCTCTCCGCCGACGGCCACCCGGTGAGCGGCAAGTTCACCTTCACCCTCACCCAGCCAGGGCCCGGCGCCGCCGAACCCCCGGCGCAGCACCAGCACGGGGACGGCTCGGCGGCGGATCCCGCGCAGCGGGCTCCCGAGGAGACCGCGGACAGCAGCGGCATGCCGGTGTGGCCGTGGATCGCTGGCGCGCTGGTGCTCCTCGCCCTGGCGGCGGTGCTGGTGCTGCGCCTGGGCAAGTCGAACAAGTGAGCTGACCGGCCGCTCGCCCCGGCGGGCACCAGCCGGACCCGGGAAGGGAACCCCTCCACCTCGCGCGGCAGGAAGGTTCCCTTCCACCGCCCGCGGAAGCCGGGAGCTCCCACCGGCCGGGTTCTCCTGCCCCGACCGGACCGGCTCGGAGGCGGTGCCACCGGAGCAGCCGAGCCCCGGTGATCGGCGGAGCCTGCGACGACCGGTCCCTCACCGCGCGCCCACCGGCAGCGCGCGCTCGCCAAGAAGACCAGGCTTCCGCACAGCGGAAAAATTTCTCGATCGCCGAGCGGTCTTTCAGGCTCGGTGAGTTGCTCCATTCCGGTGGACCGAAGAAGACTCCAAACGGAGCAGCACCGCCTTGCTGCGCCGTTGCAGTTCCCGCCAGGACAGCCACCCGTTGGCGTAGTGGCGGTAGGCCTGGCTCAGCAGCACCAGCTCCGCCAGGCGATCCGCAGCACGCCGCCGCCGCTCCTCGGGCAGCGCGGGCAGCAGCACCACCTCGGAATCCACGATCTCGTCCAACGCTTCCGCAGACCGAAGCGCCCGTTCACGCCGCCGCCCGAGCAGCCAGCGCGATGCGATGTCCACAAGTCCCACCTGTTGCCGTCCGTTCCCCCGCTCAGCGGACACGATCACTCGTCCGGTCAACAGCCCCGGATGAGTCATCACGGACGATAACTAATTGAGCGCTATTCGTCGCCCACTTTCCACTCAACGGGCACTCCCGATCAGCGGTAGGGAGTCCACTGCGTGACCAGATCGCCTTCCCGGATGGTGCGCAACCGGTGCTGCACCTGCTCCCGCACCCGCGGATTGCTGCGCGAGATCGGCAAACCGCTCACCGTGATCTTCAACTCCCGCAGCTCGCGGAGCACCTGGAAATCCGCCCACGCGGTCACGTCGAAACCGTAGGCGGAGATCAACTCCTCGTAGCGCTGCGGAGGCTGCCCGGTCCGCAGCCGGCCCACCGCCATCGGGGTCAGATCCCACTCCGGCGGCCCCACGCACATCGAGTCCAAATCGCACAGCACCGGACCGTCCGGTCCCAGGAGCCGAACCTGGTCTCCGACGTGTCGAAG